>NZ_JCACIN010000023.1:0-6647 GCF_059504425.1 Drouetiella sp. | reverse complement strand
TTGCGTTGATGCTGCCTTTAAAGAGTGTCCTAACGTATGTGCGTAGCGCTATATTAGACAGAAAGTTTCCGCATATCCACCATAAATGAGGTGAATAGCCAGATGATTTCCGCATATCTTCTTAATTTAGGTGGATCGCAAGAATCTCTCCGTATATTACGCTGACCAAGCTGGATCGCAAGAACCTTTCCACATATTTTCAGGTTTTTGCAGCAGCTTCTAGCCAAGCCTTGTCGTAGGTGAAGTTTTCCCAGTTAAATTGCATTCTCACCCTTCCATCGCCGTGGCGGATTTAGTATGTCATGGCTGGTGCTTCAAAAATGATGCGATAAGCGTTTCACACTTCACTTGTAAATGCCCCTTACATCAAGGCTTTGAGCGCTTTGCTGGAGAGCGTTGCTCACAGAGAATTAGCCTAAGAATATCTCCTTGCCCTGTGGATGCTTTGTTGAACGAATTGATAACTCTGCGGTAGCGAGGATGGGGGGTGATGTGAATTTAGGGTAATCTGTAGCTGCTAGACCCCCTGAGAATCCTAGCTTTAGTTCATCAAGTCGTACCCTAAATAGGACTGTCAGCCAAGCGATCGCCCCCATGCTGTCATTGCTCATAGCTCGGTTGCACTCTTGGGCAATGCTTGGCAATAATGCCGCGTATTTACTGCTCTTAGTTCGTTATTACGCACCAGGTTCTCCTTCTGCAACTGCTCTACAAACCCGTTGCCTTCAATGTAAGCATTGCCCTCAATATCAAATGCAGCTTTGAGTCCTGATGTGTCTGCAAAGTCTTTCAGCTCCCTGGCGAGTTCTAAGAGAGTGCCGTAAATCTGAGGAGTAGGTACGTTTTGGCTCATGGGAGATACAAATATGGACAAATCAAGCCTATTCTAGCCTTCACCCTTCTATCCTCATGTACCCTAAATTGGCTCAGTTTTGAGCTTCACCTCAGCCCTAATCTCACTGGCAATAAGCTGACCACTCTGGATATCAGCCCATCCCTCGCCTTTACCTGCTGTGTCTCTCATGATGATTAGGATGACTATTCTGGTGAGCTAAGCTGACCTGCCATGGTTCAGTAGGGCTAAGAGCGAGGCGACTGAGAGATAGGTGCCGATTTTCTCCTGATTGGCCAAGCCTTTAGCAGTAACAAGGAATGGTAGATGCACCCTAAAACACCCTGATTTTCATTCTTCATAGACTGCCTATGCTAATCCGGACATTGACCTACAAATTAATAATGGATGTACCTTGTATCTACCCAAAGTGACCTTGACCGTACAGATTAATAGTGAACGCACCTTGTATCCGCCCAAAGTGGCCTAGTTAGCGGCACAGCCTTTCGCATTAGTGGAGGTCTATCATCCTAGCTATGCGCTATCAAGCAAGTCTCAAGGAGTTCGATACTCTTTTGATGGAAACGGAGTCGAGGTCATTGACCCAGACTCCGCTAGTGAAAACTAAGTGACCCTATTTTATGCCTAAACCTCCCGCCTTGCCCACGCTCAAACTTGCCCCGCTCTGGATATCGATTGTTCTAGTTCCCGGTCTACTCGGACTCGCATCCTTCGTTAACCGCTGTGGCTCAACGAAGATATCAATGAGTCCTGATGGCTGGACGGTAGAGTCCAGCGACTGCCCTGCTACCTGGCAAAGTCAGAAGTAGCTTTAGACCAGGCGATCGCTCATCCTGCTTGGGCGATCGCCAACTGTTCAGGTGACATCCCATACTTTGCACTAAACAGCTCCGTAACTCTGTCTATGCTGAGCCAGGGATTGCCGTTCCGTTGGGCTTCAAAGGCAATTAAGCGCTCTAGTTCGTCTTCGAGCTGTTGAAGCGATAAAGGCAAGGACAAAGCTTGAAGCGACTCAGCCATCGACCGATTGATCCTTAAAGTTGAGCGTATTGGTGATGATCTACAGTCATAGCGCTGAGCATTCCATAGGGCTTTGGGTGTGGCTTTCCTCACCGAGAAAACCCTGATCTGGGGCTGTATTTGTGGGTTGAAGTTCATCCCTGTAGGGACGGGATGGAGGGGAGGGGGTGCTTTGATTTAGGGTACTCTGTTATGGCTGTAGCCTTTGGTAATGCTGGCTTTTACCCATCAAGTTTTACCTTAAATAACGATCCCCAGTGAAGCATGAGGCATTGATCATCTTGGTCAACCAATGCAACATGAACCATAAGTTCAACTCAAAGGAGCGGATGACTAATTTGCTGAATTGATAGCCTATTCGCTCGAACGATCCACCAGAAATTGAAGAGGGGCTGAGCTTGAGTAAAGGAGCAAGTTCTGATTCTATCGAGAGATGTTTTAGGGGGTTGTAGAGCGTGGGATTGCTGATATCTAACTGTTCCATTAATCCTGAAACGGGTATTTTGGGAATAGCCCACCCCTCTCCCAATGCGATCGCTACCTTGGCAGAAGTAATTACGACTGACGCTGAAGCTGAAGCAGCATGACATGTCCTTGATATTCTCACCCTCACACCTCCAATTAAAGGCAAAAGACTTACTGCAAAGGGCTTTCAACGACGTCCCCTAATCAGGAGATGATCTAGGTTATACAAGTCTAAAGGCTGCTTTCTAGCGTTAATCATGTCAAACCAAGGACAGCACTCCCACCTATGAAGAAGAGAATATCAGCAGCTAGGAAGATCGTAGGAATCTATCTCCTGTTGGGATTTGCTTGGATCTTTTGCTCTGACTACTTACTGAGCTTTACCATCCCCAATGAGCCTGATGCTTTCAGGGTCTTTCAGACCTTGAAGGGCTGCTTCTATGTGATAGCGACGGCTGCAATGCTCTATCGGCTAATCAAACGAGAAATTAATACCACCCTCTCAGCAAATAGCAGGCTTAGAAGAACTCTCATCGAGCTAACAGAGAGCCAGAAAGCCTTGAAATCTAGCCAAGAGATGTTTGCAGCATTCATGAACAATAGCCCAGCAGCAGCTTGGATTACAGATGCTCAAGGCACGATGATCTATGTCAGTCCCAGCTATCTCAAGATGTTCTATGTTGCCAGTAGCTTGATAGGTCGTAGCATATTTGAGCTGTATCCCTCTGACATTGCTCAAGCCTACCTCGATAACATTCAATCAGTCGCTGCTAGTGGTGAAGTGCTTGAAGCCGTTGAACCCGGCATCCGCTTTGATGGAGAGCCAGGGCAGTTCTTAGTCTATAAGTTCCCCTTACCCCAGGCTGATGGCAGTGTGAATGTGGGTGGAGTGGCGATCGACATCACAGACCTTAAGGCTAGGGAAGAGGAATTCAGAGCACTGGCAGAGAACGCAACAGACATCATCACACGCTTTGATTCGAGATTAAGGCACCTCTACGTTAATCCTGCAATTACCAAAGCAACAGGCTTACTGCCACAGGCATTTATTGGCAAGACCAATGAGGATCTAGGAATGCCAGAGAAGCAGCTCATGCTGTGGAATATGGCGTTTAGCAAAGTGTTTATGACCGGGGAGCCACAGCAGGTAGAGTTCGAGTTCCCTACTCCTGAAGGGTTAAGGGATTATGAGGCACGATGCGTCCCTGAGTTTGCCCCTGATGGATCAGTTGCCTCAGCGTTGGTCATTGCGCGCGACGTTACCAGCCAGAAGCAGCTAGAGCGGGTGCTACGGCAGAGATTGACAGAGGCATCGTAAAAAGCTTTCCCTCACACCCCCATCCCCATTTATCGGGTAGAGCGTACTCATTATTAAGCTATAGTCCGGTTCCCGATGTGTAAGTTGAAATAGGCTCAATGGACGAGCAAAGACTGACGCACATCGAAACGGCGTACCTTTTCACTCTGAGCAGTGGTCATTACTTTAGAGTGCCCACTGCTAAACTTGTGATCCTCATACTCCTTAGCTGCAAAACGACTGCAACCCTGTGGGCGCTACTGTAGGGATGGATTGCACAACGTTCACTACTGGTCTAAATCTCAACTCGCCTTCTATGAATTCATAGAGCCTTTAAGAAAATCGCCTCGCATGAGCAAGGGCGATTGCCCTTTCCTAAAAAAAGCCCTCAGAGTTTCGTTACTCCGAGGGCTTTGTGGTGTCGTGATCAGGCTGCTGTGCCTGTACTCTCTCAGACTACTCGTACTTGGGCGATCGCTCCAATGAGGAGCATGGATAGCCGTCGAGCGACTTTTGCCAGTACTTTTCCAGGCAAGAGCAAACGAGCCGGAACACCACGCCTTTTGCTCTGAGCTGAGCTTCAGCGAGGGAGTCACTTCAGAGATTGATAGTGCCAAGCTACCTGTGTGAGAATCATCACTAGATGCGAGGAACTGCATCTTTCCTCTGGCAAGTGCTTGGGATACCTCGAAGCGAGGGAGAGACGGTTAGTTTATACGAGCTGATCGGGTTCGCATTGTTCCGTTGCAAAGGCAGATGTAAGACGGCTAGGAGGGATAGTAGCTTCCCTCGGTTCTTCCTTTGCAATCGGCAATGTTGACTACAGCTTGAACCTTTCTCTATTTGAGAACCCTGGAAGATTCACCCTGCGCTATTCATCTCATACAAAGCTCTCTCTTTTGCCTCACTATTGTTCAAAGTCGTGACAGCTTCATCAAAAGCAATCGTCGCTATTCTTCAACGGGATGCCCTAGCGCTTTCAGTTGGGCTTTCAGAATGGCATTCTCTTCCTTCAATGCTCCCAACCCTTTGAAGCGATCGATCTCCCCAAAACTGATGGCATTGAGATCTAAAAACTGGGCAATGGCAAGCTCCAACACTTGGGCATCAGTCAACCCATAGGTATCTGCGTGATCTTCTAATGCGTCAACAACGGCATCAGGTAAAGACCTTAATATCTCTGATAAGCGTCCAGCACTAGAGGGTTGGAGTTGCTGCATGGCTGCCACCTCACTGATGGGGATACGTCTGTTATAGCTCGGTTGAGCCGCAAAGATCAGCCCCTTCTCAATGATGAGTAGAGCGTCCAGATAACGGGCAGTGACGGGAACAGTGACCACACGGGCACTTTGGGCACTCCGTCCGTCTAGAAACATTTGATTGAGCGTTTGATGTCCATTTTGAAAGCGAGTCCGAAAGGCAGAGGCTTTTCCGATGTAAAGAATCTCGTTTTCTGCTGACTTCAGGGCGTAAATACCCGCGTGAAAAGTCAGGTTCTTGTATCCTTTTTCCAACGGCAAACAGTCTTCAAACCGAGTATCCTGAACGACTTTCAAGATGCGGGAGATTTCCTTCTTGACCCGCTCAGTACTTGGCATTCTCTTACGACCCTCCTTCAAGCATTGCTTCCACTGTCTCGGCGACACGAGCAGTCTACCTGCTACCCAACACAGCTTAATGGCAGTTAGCCTAGATCGATCGGATCAAGTTCAGCAAACGCCACCCACCAATCCTGCCCCAACCCTGACTCCTGACGAACTTTGACCTGAAGGCCCTCCACAGCTTCCACCATCCAATCCCCCACTTTCCCTATCCACCGGACGATCGCCCCACTCACCAAGCCCAGCGTTTCCATCACCCGCGACCGCACCTCATCCGACATCTGCCTCAGCACCGCAGAACGCTGCGGTAAATCCCAGGCCATCCAGAGCGATCGCACTAGCTCCTCTTCTTGGCACTCCACAGCCTGAGTCAGAATATCTAACCCATCAACTAGCTCCTCTGAAAGCAATTCACTCTCCGTAGTCACGCCCCCCCCTTTATTTATATATTCAGCAAAAGGCACCCCTGTGACTACCGACTCCACAGAAGGCTCAAAGCCCTGCTGAGCCTTCGCTTGCCGCTTTGATTGTCGATATTCCAAAACCTCTTGCGCGATCGCCCAGACTTCTGAATCAAACCGATAAACACGCACCTGGTCGCCTCTCGATCCTTCCCGGCGATCGCACAGCAGCTGCAAGCCGATTTGTTCTAAGAGCTGCTGCAAGATTTGGATGGGGGTGGCATTGCGACGGATAGTGATGCCTAAAAAATCCTTGATGATTAAAGCATGACGTTGCGCTTGCCTTTGCAGCTCCAGCAAGTCCAAGTCATCATTGCGAAACTCCCGCTCAAGCTGAAGAAACGAGTGGAGTCCCAGCTCCCGGCGCAGTGACCAAGCCACAGAGTCATTGCGCCAGTCAAGAGCATGAAACTTCTCTCGCTCCGCCTGGTCTTTAGCGGCTAGTATTGCTGGCGGAAAATGGATACGTTTGCCATTGAGAGTAGTGACTTCAGAGGGTGCTTCTAAGAGCGCTTCTAACAAGGTAATCTGACGAATGGTTCGCCCCCCTTGATCGCGTTCAATCAGCTCCGGATCGATCGCCTTTCCCCAAGAGGTTTCAATGCGATAACGCTCCAGCTTGTAATAGTCCTGCAACGTCGGACGTTCCTTGGACTCTAGGCGACGAGCCTCAGTTGCTGAGATAGTTTCAGCGTTACAAATGCCTTGGCTGCGAGCCTGTTGATTGATGTCACGAGCTGCCTTCAGTTCCGCCTTGGTTTCTCCATCGATCTCTTCACCCAATGCC
Source organism: Drouetiella sp. (assembly GCF_059504425.1). Classification (NCBI taxonomy): domain Bacteria; kingdom Bacillati; phylum Cyanobacteriota; class Cyanophyceae; order Oculatellales; family Oculatellaceae; genus Drouetiella; species Drouetiella sp. Next base: position 163 of record NZ_JCACIN010000023.1, on the reverse strand, counting down.
ATCAGAGAATGCCCTTGTGCCTCAATTAGATAGCGCACATCACCACGCAGATTATTGAGCGACTCATTCCGCCGCGCTTGAATAGCAGCCCAAGCCTGCCAAGCAAAACAGCAATTCCAAATTCAAAAACGCTAGGAGGAGTTAGCCGTTTGGGTGGGTGGAG
>NZ_JCACIN010000022.1:0-74163 GCF_059504425.1 Drouetiella sp. | reverse complement strand
TTGGGATGAAGACTATTTGCTCAAGGTCTTGTGTGGTTAAGATGCGTTCGCCCTGCTCCAGTAAAATATCTCGCTCTATCGAATTAACCCCAGAGGGTGAAGCGCTTTTCTGTGGCGTATTTTACGCTGAGAATATCGATCTACCGGAGTAGAGATATGTTGAAACACCTGAAGCTAGGCGAGGTTTTGGCTCAGCACAAGCTGATCTCTCAAGACGAGCTACAGCCCATTCTTGAAAATCAGCCCCATAGCTCCAAACGCATCGGAGAGCTATTGGTGGAGCGATCGCTCATCTCACCTGATGATCTAAACAACGCACTTAAAGAGCAATACTGGCGCGATCGCGGCTATTGGGTGATCGGATAGAGTCACTGCTTTTAAGTGGGTAAAGGATCAGATCCAGGACGCAGGAACGAGGGCAAATCAACTCCAGACGATCGTGGCTTCTTGGTGGAACGCAGGGGATAAACTACTGGAGAGGGCCAGCTTGGCTGAGACAATGCTGGAATAAAGCTCCTTTCCTCAGTTTCCAGATCTGGCTCTTCAGCGTCTGAAACAGCCTCATACCTGTCTTGAGCTTTACCATCTCGAACTTCACCAGCAGACTGAATAGACTGTAGCTCTGCCTGAGTAGGCGGCACAAGCTGCCGGATCGGTTCGCTATCGGGCAAGGCATCAAAATTAATAGACTCAAAGGCAGAAAAGTCTCCCGATAGACTGGCTCGAACCATATCTTCAGTCGAGACTTCGATCAGCCGAGCCAAATCTTGCCAGAGTGCATCTTCCCCCCCTGCTGAGTCTATCAGTACGCCTTCAAGCGTAGCGCTTTCGGCTTCGACGGGCAGGGCTGCAATAGGCGGTTTGGCTAGAGGAGTTGCCGTAGGCTGGGCTTCGAAGCTTGGCACTGCGATCGCTTCATGACCTGTCTCATGACCTGCATCACTGCTTGGCTTGTTTGGCTCGATCGCCAGTAAATCTGGCAGAGTTTGCACTGTTTGCTGAGCCATAGAATCAGAGGCAGCAACCTCGGCGATATGTTCTAGCTCAGGTAAATCGACTAAAGGGAATTTAAGACTGCTTCCCACGGCGCCCGCTGGAGCAGGTGAAAACTCTGGCTCCATCGCAGATTCTTCCGTCTCAAATCCATCTAACTTCTCTATTAGCCCGCCTAGCTTCATCCAAGGAGGGGCGATCGCATCTCCCTGCGCCGACCAAGGCTGAATCTTCTGAGTTTTGAGCAGGAAAGGATTGTCTCCCATCATGGCTTCAGCCATTGCCTCTGCACCCAGATCGTATTGGGGCGTGGGCACTTCCAGGCATTTCTCTAATGCCGTCTTAAATTGCAGCGTATAGCGTTGCTGACGGTGCAGACGAGCTTGCAGGTCTCGGTTAGAGCTTTCGGTCTGCCCCAAAATCTGCACCTGCTCGTTGTAGCGCTGTTGAATCAGGGCAGATTCCCGCTCTAGCTCAGCGACTCGTTCCTGGCTACTCTCTAGCTGTCCGGTCAAAGTTTCAATCAAGATCTGCTGACGCTGATTCGCCTGATGCGCAAATTCGAGCTGATTGAATAGGCTGACGATCGCTTCGGGTGGAGCTTCCAGCGGTGCGGATGCATCTATGGCTTGAGGCTCTGCACTATCCTGCGATCGCCCCACCTCTGCCTGAAGCGCAATCTGGCTACTTTCCAACGCCTCCTCAAGTTGAGATACGCGATCGAGCAAAATACTGTTGCACTGATTGAGTTCTTGAATCAAGCTGATCAAGTCCGTGACATCTACCTCGGCAGGTTCGGGGGCGGCATCCGACCAGGCGGCGATCGCGGCTATAGGATCGGATGAAGTAGGGCGATCGGATGATGTGGATCGTGGAGCTGCCTCCCTAGGCAAGCCTTTGGGTGCGGCTAAGGGTTGTTCGGCAGCTTCAGCTTCAAAGAACAGATCTTCAAGTGAGCGATCGTCCAGTGAATGAATGCTGTCAGCGAGGTCAGCAAAAGGATTTTCCCAATCGACCGTATCGGCATCAGATTGACCTGGATAATTGGACGGGGCGTTGGATTCACTCATAGCTCTCACTCACAAGCACATCATTAAAGAAGCGGCAATCATTCGGCAATGAACGTCAGGATAATATAGCGTACTTTGCCTGGGCTAGCTCCAATTCATTTTTAAATCCATTTCATGAGCTTTGCCAGCTACTTTCACAGGCGGCGTTGCTACTTTTAGGAGCGCTCTGCGACCCTCTCACATGAAAACTGATCCCAAAAATTTACCCCCTGATTAAGCCAAGTATTGAGCTAACTCAATACTTGGCTTAACAGCTCCTGATGAATTAAAGCCCGATCGATCAGCGCATGAATGCGATCGCTCGATACCGCTTCACCATTTGCATATAGCTCAATCCACTCGCGGCTCATCTGTACTGCGCTAGTGGGCATTTGTGCCAGTTCCCAGCCAGGAAACTCTAGATCCTGCATAAGCTGGGAAACCTTGGGATCATAGCTAATCCCAAAACATCGACACTCCGATGCCGCCGCCATAATTAGCCCATGAAACCGCATGGCGATCGTCATTTCTACCCCTCGAAACACACCCTTGAGCTGCTGTGGATCGGGTAGCGTCAAAATGTGGCTGATTCCCGACAGCCGAGGCTGAATGGCTTGGGCGATCGCCAAATCCTGCACAGGCTGAAAGGGAATCAGTAAAATGCTGGTCTGGGTGGCTTTCTGAAAGTCAGCTAGCGCCTGAGTCAACATCTCTAGACGCTGAGGGGTGAGCTGAGGGTGCGATCGCAGAGCCACCGCAACCCTAGGGGCAGGAATATCCCATAGCCCCGGTACAGGCACAGATTCCAATGCCCAGACTGGGTCGGCAGCCAGCGTAAAAGGAATCTGCCAGTTTGCCAACAGCGCTGCCGAGCCGTTGTCTCGCACGCTGACTGCCGTACAGCCCTTCAGTGCCGCCTGAGTCATCTTTCGGGTGAGCAATCGCTGCAAAGGCCCAATCCCCTGTGCCCAGGCGATCGTCTTCAGCCCCAGCTGTTGAGCCAACCCCATCAGTCCACCATAGTAAAAGGGACTGAGGACGCTCGTCGCATCCTGCATCAGGCTACCCCCTCCCCAAATGAAGGCATCCGATCGCCGGAGTGCCTGCAAGACCTGGAGCGACTTGCGCGGACAGGTTTCTACCCCATAGCGATCGCTCGTCTCGGCTGGATTGCCCGACAAAACGATCGGCGTGACGTGAGCAGGCAGCATTTGCAGTAAAGTTGCCAATAGAGCCTCATCGCCGCCGTTTCCCATGCCATAGTAGCCACACAACACTGCCCGCATCACTGCACCAAACGCGCCTTGTCTTTAAAGATAGGACTTACGCAAGCCCTCTAGCTGTAGTGCATTTTGTTGTGTGTGGTGGGCGCAGCCCACCACACACAACAAAATTGCGTAAGTCCTAAAAGAGTGTTTTAGACCTGCTGCTCATTTTTTGAAGGGGGGCACGATGCACCCCCTTTAAAAAATAGATACTTTAATTTAAAGCACAATCTAAAACACAACCTTTCTTACAATACCGGAGCCAATGCACGCCCTCTCAATTCCCACCTGGATGATTCATGTTTCGAGCGTTATTGAGTGGATTGCTGCCATCTGGCTAATCTGGACTTATGGCGAAATTAGCCAGAATCGGGCATGGCGATCGCTCTCCTTTGGGATGTTGCCGGCTCTAGTCAGCGCCATGTGTGCCTGTACCTGGCATTTTTTTGATAATGCTAAGTCCCTAGAGTGGCTGGTGACGCTGCAAGCCGCGACGACGTTGGGAGGAAATATGACGCTTTGCGCCGCTGCCTGGTGGATCTGGCGCAGCTCACAAACTAAGGTGCTGAAACCATGATGATGTCTCAAAGTGCCCTATTTGGACTTTCTCTCTTTCCCTATCTGGGATTTCTGTGGTTTTTGACGCGATCGCGCCAAACGCCACGACTGGCTCTCATCGGGTTTTACCTAACGCTGCTGTTTGTTGCCGTCACTATTCCTGCCGGAATCTATGCCCAGGTGCATTACGGCACTTCTTTAGCCAACGTGGACTGGCTGCACGGCAGCGCTGAATCGTTCCTCACCCTTGCCAATATTTTTGTCGTGCTGGGGTTTAGAGAGGCAATCCTTCAGGCACAGCAGCCCCAAGCGGAATCAAATTCTGGGTTAGAGGCGATCGAAAAAGTCAGTGATTCCAGCGCCACACCAGAATCTACCCTCTAATATCGAATAATCCGTTTAAGATTTGATATAGATTCAACTTGTCGAAAGTTCGCCAAAGTTTTGAGCGCCAGACTAATTTAGCCTACGGCTGAAATCTAGCCAACCGTTCTGGTGAAACGTTTTCTTCAAAAGCCTCTCTGCCCCAGGCTGTCTTTAATCTGACTACCCCCGTGCGCTACCTCCGCCATGATTTGCTGCATCAATCCCCAATGCCAGAAGCCTCTTAACCTCGACGATGCCAAAATCTGCCAAACCTGCGGTTCGCCTCTCATTCGTCTAAGGGAGCGCTACCGGGCAATTCAGCCTTTGGGTCAAGGGGGGTTTGGCAGAACCTATTTGGCGCAAGATGAAGATCGTTTGAACAGCCATTGTGTCATCAAGCAATTTTCGCCGCAGGTGCAGGGCACAAAATCGATGGAGAAGGCGATTCGGCTGTTTACGCAGGAGGCAGTCCGGCTGGATGAATTGGCGGCTCATCCCCAAATTCCTAACCTGCTCGCCTATTTTGAGCAAGACGGCTTTCTTTATCTGGTGCAGCAATTTGTTGAAGGACAAAGTCTGCTTCAGGAAATGCGGCAAGATGGCGCGTTTAACGAGCGCCAAATCCGAGATGTGCTTGCCGATGTCCTGCCTGTTCTCCGCTTCATTCACAAGCATCAGGTGATCCACCGAGACATTACTCCCACCAATATCCTGCGCCGCAAAGCAGACGATCGCCTCATTTTGATCGACTTTGGGGTCGCCAAGCAAATCGACGAAGAGGCAGGAGCCGAGCAGCCGGGAACCCGGATCGGGACAGAGGGGTATGCGCCGCTTGAACAGTTTCGTGGGGGGAAAGCGTATCCAGCTAGCGATCTTTATAGCTTGGGGGCAACCTGCCTTCACCTCTTAACGGCTACCCGTCCTGACAACTTATACGATCCGCTCAACGGGCAGTGGATCTGGCGAGAGTATCTGCGGAGCCATGGCAAAAAGCCTGTGAGTGAGCAGCTAGGCTATATCTTAGATAACTTACTGCGCGATCTGGTGGGCGAACGCTACCAGTCTTCAGATGAAGTCATGCGAGATTTGAATGCCGACTCGTTTCATCCGCCTGAAAAAGCTGCAAATTCAATTAGAACTGGGAATTCGCCTCATGCTACCCAGCAACCTTCGCATCAGCCTGTCCAGCCCATGCCGCCTTTCCCATCGGCAAACCCGATCGCGGCTAGACCTTCAGTCTCTCAGCCTTTAGTCTCTCAGCCTTCAGTCTCCAAGCCTCTAGTCTCTAAGCCGCCACTTTCCAAGCCCCCCGTATCGCAGCCGCCTACGTCTAGTCAGCCTGTATCCAAACCTACGCCAGCCCGTCTCTCTGGCTCGTCTCGCTGTATCCAAACGTTAACGGGGCATGCCTCATGGCTGACAGACATAGCTATCAGCCAATCTACTCCCACTTTTGCTAGCAGCAGCCTCGATGGCACGGTAAAAATTTGGAACCTAGCCACAGGGGAGGAACTGCTGAGCTTAAAGGGGCACACAAAGAGCGTCAATGCGATCGCCATCAGCCCCAACGGTCGCTTTCTGGTGAGCGGCAGCGATGACTATACCGTCAAAATTTGGAATTTTCTCAATGGCGCACTGCTCAAAACTTTGACTGGTCACTCTAGAGATGTGACTGCGGTTGCCATTAGTCCCGATGGGCGAATGCTGATTAGCGGTGGCGAAGATCGAACCCTTCGGCTGTGGGATCTGAACACAGGTGCGCTTCTTAAGGTGCTGAGCAGTGCATCAGGCATGATCAAATCGATCGCTCTGAGTCCAGACGGCAATTTTTTAGCCAGCGGTGGATTGGATCACAAAGTCAATCTGTGGAATTTGAGGACAGGAGAACCGCTCCAAACTCTGGTGGGACATCTTAGCCACCTCCACAGCATTGCTTTTAGCCCGCGCGGACAAGTTCTGGCAACTGCCAGCAAAGATAAGACTATCCGCCTCTGGAATTTGCAAACGGGCGATCTGCTGCGTACTTTGAGTGATCATGCGCGAGACGTGAACGCGATCGCTATCACCTCTGACGGCAGAACGCTGATCAGTGGCAGTAGCGATACTACCCTCAAGCTGTGGGATCTCACTAGCGGCAGAGTCATAGACACCTGGAAAGAGCATTTAGACGCGATCAATGCGATCGCTCTCAGCCCAGACGGCAAGCTTTTGGTGAGCGGCAGCTCTGATAAAACGCTTAAGATTTGGCAGCTTCAAGCCTAATGCTCTTTTGGATTTTAGAAGCAATCTAAAATCCAAAATCCAAATCCACTCTAGCTACCTACAACCGTAATCTCAATGGTTGCCACCACTTCAGGATGCAGCTTGATGTCTAGTCTGTAGGAACCCAATTTGTTGATTTCAGGAACGGTGATATCACGGCGATCGATTTCGATTCCCACCGCAGATTGAATGACTTCTGCAACGTCCTGGTTGGTAACGGTTCCAAAGATCGATTCATTTTCGCCTTCTTGCTTGGCGATCGTCAGAGAGGTTGCTTTCTCTAGAGCTACTTTTTGAGCTTCAGCTTCAATCTTCAGCTCTGCCAAACGCTTTCTTTCTGCTTCCCGACGTCGCTCAACCTGCTTGAGAATTCCCGGCGTGGTGTGAACCGCCAATTTCTGAGGCAACAGGTAGTTGCGGGCATAGCCGGGAGCTACCTCAACCAAATCGCCTACTCGACCGAGCTTGCTAATATCTTTACTTAAGACCAACTGAATTCGTTTTGCCATGAGCGTTTCCCTAATATCTACCCTTAAATCTTTAGCGCTGCTAGATAACGCTATGGTTTTGTCATTTTCTCGCCAGTCTATTATCGTATCGAAAGCTTGTGAACGATCGCAACCTATTCACCAAAATTAGCCTACTTAAAACGATATGATCGCAAGGGCAATCGATCGACCTGTACTCTACAGCCCTCTGGACATTTCGATGACAACGACCCTGATCCTAGATGCTCAAATACTCGATCGCCTCGATCTAGCTCCTGCCCAAAAGCTAGTTGACAATTGGCTTGCGGAGGGAACGATCGCCCAGCAAGAAATCCAGTTTCAAATTGATTACCCTCGCGATCCTACAGATCCCAGAGAACTCTCAGAAATTCCTGAAATTCGGCTGTGGTTTGTCCGGCTTGATGCCCGCTATCCTTGGCTTCCCTACCTGTTGAACTGGGAAGGAGAGCTAGCCCGCTACACCGCCATGCTGGTGCCTCATCAGTTTGGTTTAGAGGGCATTCTCTACAATCCAGAATCTCTAGAAATTTTTGTGATGAATAAGGTCTTTGTGCTGATGGATTGGACGCAGCAGCAGGGCATCGCCAGCCGTACCAAGATGAAATTTATGACGAAAATGCTGGGCTATGAGCTAGATGACGGCTTTTTCGATCTGGTAGGGTTCTAAATTTGGTCAATCACACCGTTCGCCTAGTCACAGATCAGTAAAACAACTGCGTAGGCTGCAATTCCCTCTTCTCGTCCCACCGCATCTAACTTCTCATTTGTGGTGGCTTTAATGCCAATCTGGTCAGGAGCAATATTGAGGGTTTCTGCAAGTCGATCGCGCATCGCCTGGATGTGAGGCTTGATTTTGGGTCGCTCGGCAACAATTACTGTGTCTAGATTGCCAATATGCCAGCCTTTCTGGAGAATCAGCGCGTTGACCTGCTGCAAGAGCTGAAGGCTATCGGCACCTTTCCATTGAGGGTCGGTGGGTGGAAAGTAGTGCCCAATGTCTCCTAAGCTGAGTGCGCCCAGCATCGCGTCCATAATGGCATGGGTCAGGGCATCGGCATCGCTGTGTCCTAGCAATCCCAATTCGTGAGGAATGTGAATGCCTCCTAAAATCAGAGGGCGATCGCTCACCAAACGATGAATATCATAGCCGTTGCCAATCCGAAGATTCATTGCGATGTCCTTTTTACTGTCAAATACAGATTATCAGGATTAAATCGCAGGATAGCGACACAAAATCACTAGCGCTGGCTTTGTGCCTGTTGCAGAGCTGATTCACTGTTTTGTTGGTAAACTTGCACGCGGTCTTGCGCCACCGCATACCGGGAATCTTCTGCTGAGGTCATACCCATCAAATCAGATGCTTTCTGCCATTGAGCCGCAACATTGAGCCATTCGGCAGAGGATTGCGCCTTTTGCCCTGCCGTCACGGTCTCTTGCGCCAATCGAACAGCATCGGCAAAGGGATCTTGCTTAAGCGCAACAGGACTCAGAGCGCTGGGGGAAGGGGGAGCGATCGCCGATTGAGCGGATTCCACAGACGGACTGTTATTCAGAGCCAAGTTTGCGGGAGGCGAGTTTGCAGAAGGCGAGCTTGCGCCCGTTTGCTCTGAGCTAACTTCTTGTCCAGTTATAGGATTCAGCCTTTGCTGGAGCATCCAGCCCAACGCTAGTAAAACAATGCTGAAGCTGGCTCCACCCATTAGCCCCCGCCAAAACACTCGCTTCTCGCGCTCCAAACGGTGCGGATGTTTTTTGGGCAAATCAGCGCCCATTGGGTCAGGCGAATGGTCTCGCCAATCTTGTCTCAAGCGCTTAAATAGCGTCGGCTGCCGCAGGACAATTTCTTCAGACCAAAGCAGCTGCTGTTTTGGATCGCGACTAATTTCTTCTAGCCAGAGCAACTGCTGTTCTCTGACAATTCGGCTATTCACATTAACTCGACGGATGCTTCGGGGCTGAAGAGATTCCAAAATTTGCTGGACTTGAGGAACCACGATCGGCTGCTCTAGCTGTTCCGGTTTTGCTGCCTCACACAGCAATTGCAAAACGCCTTGAGCAAACATGGCTCTAGTCCGAATTCCAGAACCTGCCAATCTTTCATTTAATACTTGAATAATTGCAGAGACGCTGCCCTGACGGGCTTGCCTCACAATGTCATCGATTGGATCTATCATTTATCGCTCAAAGTTAAATTAATAATGACCTCAAGAATTTGGAGGGTTGCTCGTTACAACTTGATTAAAAGTAGAACTTGTTAAAAGTAGCCTTGTTAAAAGCAAAACTTGATTAAAAGCAAGACTGACCAGAATAGACGCACATAATTTTGAGTCATAATCTGACAAACAGATTTAAAGATATGTTAAATCTTTGCCAATTCAAAGCCGAGGCGCATCAGTTAGACTTTTATAACAACAAATATGCCACCTGTAAACATGAGTTTATGTTGATTTCAAAGCTTGATTCTAGGCAGTAATTTAAGGCTGCTGTAGCAAATGATGATAGTCATTAAATCGACGAATTTGCCATAAATCTGTATTAAAGCGATTTTGATCGGTGCTGTCCCAGCGCGATCGATCGATCCAAAATTCAAACAGCGCTGTGTTACGAGGATGTAGCCGCCAAGAGCGATCGCATCCCAAAAGCTCTGCGATGAGGTGTTGCAAGATCCAGCTATGGCTAACAATCAAGATCTGTTCGCCGTTATGATGGCGATCGAGCAAAAGCTGAATAAATCGGCGGCTGCGATCGCGAGCCTCTTGCAAAGATTCAGCTCCCGGAATTTGAATCCAGTTTGGCGAGTTTTCTAGAGCCTTGCAAAGATCAGGATAGCGCTCCATTGCTTCGCCCCAGGTTAGCCCCTCAAACACGCCATTCTGAAATTCTCGAAGCTCATCGGCATAGTGAATCAGGATTTGAGAACTTTCGCTCACCGGGGGGTTGGGTTGATTAATCTCGTCCTCAATTAAGTCACTAATGGTGGAGGGCAAAGGTTCTGCGGTGAAGCGCGATCGCAAAATTTCGCTCGTTTGAGCCGTGCGCCTCAACGGACTGCTGTAGATGCAGGTAGGATGCCAGGACTCTTTCAGCAAACGCTGAGCCAGTTTTTCAGTCTGAAGTCTGCCCTCTGGCGAAAGGTCAAATTCGCCATTGCCCTGCATCCGCTTTTGCAGATTGCCGATCGACTGAGCATGCCGAGTAAACAGTAGCTTGAGCGGGTTCATGCAGATAGGATAGCTCTGCGATTGAGCAATAGGATTAGATGGACGCAATTTAATCCTTTTAACGCATCGGAGGAACTAGCCTCTCAAATATCAAGTTTTGCAACAGAAATGAGAGCTGAAATTGACAGCGACTTGAAAAACAGTAACAATAGACACACTAAACGAGGTTTTCCTTAGTGAGTTAGGAATCAAGCGAACGTAAGAGTATCAGTTCGGGAGATGTAAAGAAATTTAGGAGCCGATGCCTCCAGATTTCTCTCTCCAACTTCTAAGGTTGAAAATCTTGTCTCAAGTTAGCTGGTTGACGCACCCCTCGCGGGGTGCTTTTTTCATGGGTTGATTTTTCTAAATAGCAAGCTCTGCAAATCTTTTAAGGCGTTGCTGATTTCATATAGCTATCGCATTACGTAATTGAGTTAGGACGAGTTATTTTTTGAGAGCCGCGCGGAGCGAGGCTCTCAAAAAATAACTTATTGGATCTAAGCGCGTAGCGCTATGTCGCTCGTTTGCTTAGGATCGTGGATTAAATAACCTGTACAGCCGATCTGAGGTAGGGGCTTAGCAATGCTAAGCCCCTACCCCAAGAATTACATCTTGTCAAATCCATGCTCCTTAGGACATTCTCCAGAACAACAGCTAGGGCTGCTGTTCTGGAGGAGGAGCGTCATTAAGTAATTCACGCTGTGCGGCTTCGCTGATGACCCGTCGCAGCCACTCTGTGCGATTGGGCAAGCGGTGAATCGCTTTATAAACTGATTCAGGTAGACGCACACCCATCACTTGTTTGGAAAGAGGCTCATCGCCCACCTGCGTAAAAGTTCCGCCTTGAGATTTTTGTCTGGGGTTAAGTAGCGGCATAGTGGGTCTGTATCGAGTCTGTATCGGGTCTGTATTAGGTCTGTGTCGAGTTCGGATCGGATCGTTCTGCGATCGGAGAACGGCATTATGTTAACACGGTCTTTCCAGGTCAGCTCAGGTGTAGAATAGTACACTTCTTAGGGCTGGATAACCGTACAAAATTTAACCGCAGAATTCCCCACAAGAACGCGTTAACTCGATAAAATAAATATATCAGAAGTTATTAGATCTCCTGGCGACTGTACTACTCATTTTTCACGATTTTAGATTCCTAGCTAGCCAGGTTTTAGCTTTTACTTTTAGATGTTTAGAGCTGGATTACTCCTCACCCCTCTACGTGATAATGACTCCATTTATTAACACCGAAGCCGTTGAAGCGACATTGAATCAGACGGCGATCGCTCTCCAGACGCACTTTGTTCAAGAAACAGGCGAATGGTATGGCGCAGAAGATTTGCAGCGAGCGCTAACCCAATGGCTGGAGCTGTCCATTGAGGCTTTGGCAGAAGATGCTCTGTTTCACGCTGTGGAGGGCGATCGCGCTTATGCCTTCAATCGCCGTGCCTTCGAGCTTCAGATGCAGCGGATTCAGTCGCAGCCGCTCCAATCCCAGATACAGACTCAAGCCAACGGTTCTCAAGCCCACAGCTCTCAGATTCTGACCGAAACTAGCCTCAGACCCATAGCGGCTTGAGCCACCTCCCTTTCCTCCTCACTTCTTAGGAGTCCATCGATGAGACTTATTGACTATCCCACCGCAATCGCCCAACAGCAGCGCGAGTTCTTGCGAGAAGAACAGCATGTGCGTCGGCTTCAGGAAATTGTGAACCGCCACACGGCTGAGATTGACACTCAGATCGCCTTTGACTCTGACTTGCGTAACGATGCCCAGCGCAAGGCAAAGCGGATTGAGCTAATGCGATCGCCCGATCGGCAGCGCGCTTGGGCTAACTTGCAAATGGCGCAAGACCGCCGTGCTGAAATTGAAATTGATTTAAGCTTGCTCCGGAATCAATTCTCGGTGCTGAAGCTAGAAATGCGAGAGACGATCGCGCTGCGGGAGCTTCAAGTTGCTGACGCAGCTTAGACTTCATGCCACAGCGACATCAGGCAGGATGAAAATAGAAGGCGGCTCCCAAAACTATGTAGGTTGCCAACAGCAAAACGCCTTCCAGCCAGTTCGATCTCCCATCCAAGCTAATCAAATTAGCAACCGCAACGGCAATCACGACCGCAATCACTTCAAACAAATTAAAGTTGAGATCCATTGGTTGACCGATCGCCTGCCCGACTAGCACCAACATTGGCGCTACTAGCAGCGCCACCAGCAAACTCGATCCCATGGCAACTGAAACCGACAGATCCATGTTGTTTTTCAAGGCAACCGTAACGGCTGTCACATACTCGGCGGCACCGCCCACCAGCGGCAGCAAAATCACCCCAGTAAACAGCGGCGTTAACCCTAGCCCTGCGGTTGCCTCTTCCACTGCACCCACAAAAATTTCTGACTCAAATGCTACGCCGATCGTTGCCACTAGCAAAACGCCAATCCACAGCAGCAGGTTAGGTTTTTCGGCATGGGCTTCTCCTTCTCCCTCTAGCTCGACCACGCCTACTTCATAGAGGTAGCTGTGGGTTTTGAGCGAAAACAGCAGCGTCATCAGGTACACCGCGATCATGACGATCGCTACCGTGGTCGATAAACGGCTAATGGACAGCGAATCTACTACGTTGGAAGTAGAAATAACGGTTGCCGGGAGGACGATCGCTACCACAGCTAGCGTCATGGTTGAGCCGTTCACCCTCGCCACCACAGGCTTAAACTCCTGCTCTTTATAGCGCAAGCCGCCCAAAAACATTGACAGACCCATGACCAGCAGCAGGTTGCTAATAATAGTACCTGTAATGCTGGCTTTTACAATGTCGATCAGTCCTGCCTTGAGGGCAACCAGCGAAATAATTAGCTCCGTGGCGTTGCCAAAAAAGGCGTTGAGCAGTGCGCCAATTGAAGGGCCTGAAATCACCGCAACTTCCTCCGTGGCGGTGCTCAGCCAGATTGCTAAAGGCACAATGGCGATCGCGGCTGTAATAAAGACCGTGAGTGCGCCCCATTCCATCTTTTCGGCGGCAACCGAAATAGGAATGAACACCAGCAGACCTAGCGAAATAATTTTTTTGATAGACATAAATTTACAGGTTAGCGAGCCAATGCTATTTAAACGCCTTTCACCCAAATTTGAAAGATCGATCAGAACATATTCAGGCGTAGGTAGTCCTCGAAATGTAGTGAATACCAGCAGCCAGACGTAAAGATGTCTCTTAAGAGCCGGGAGGATGCTGAATTTCTTCGTTACACTTGTTAACAAGTTGTACTGATTTGTCGTTAATAGCCCGAACAGAGACTCGAATTATGAGCGTTGTTTATCCCCGCAAACTAGAAAGTTCTTTTGGCTCTCTCAGCGCTCGTGATGTGCTAGGACAAGTGGTGCGCGATCGTGAAATTCACCTGATGACGCTAAACCGCTACCGCTATAGCGAACAGCGAAGCTGCAAAGACTTAACCGATTTAGTTGAACAACTCGACGGTAAATCAGTTGATTTGATCAAAGATGTGTCTCGCCATATTTCAGATGAAGCGCGTCATGCCATGTGGCTGACAGATCTGCTGGTAGAAATTGGCGCTGATGTGGGCACGCCTCCCGGCTCATCTTATATCGGCGAGTTTGAGCGATTGCTCGATCGCGAACATGTCACACCCGAACATCTTGACGATTTCGTGATTTCTTCTCTTGCCGCCATTAATGTAACTGAAAAGCGCGGCTGTGAATATTTCGCAGCTCACATTTACGCCCTTAAGCAGGCTCCTGAGACTGAGGAAAATATCAAAATTCGTGAAGTGATTGAACGCATTCTGCCCGAAGAAGCAGGGCATGTGCGTTGGGGCAATCGCTGGCTAGCGGCCATGGGACGCAAAAGCCCAGAGCACAAGCAGAAAGTGGAGCAGGCTAAACAAAAGTATGCGGCGATCGAGCAGGCAGCATTTTCCTCTGGCATGGATATTACCTTGGGGGCAGAACTGCGTCGGGTCGGCGATTTGCTGGACATTGCCAACACGCTCCCGCTGTGGCAGCGTCCGCAATACCTGATGGAGCGCTTGCCTCAGACGCTGCTGGCTCCAGATCTTCAGCGCACTCGGATCACCGCCGTGCAGCGCGCTTGGGAACGCGATCCTAAAGTGTTTATGGAGCGGTTTGTGCCCATGTTTTTGAGCGGATTGACGCGATCGCAGCAGCCGTTACAGAAGGTTTCCGCGAAAAAGTGATGGTTGTTGTTGGGAGTCAGGAGTGGAGAATATTCTGGCTCCTGACTCCTGTCTCCCAACTCCTGGCTCCCGACTCCTCAGCCACTGAGCAAAGCCTCTACAAACTCGTAGCTGGAAAAGGGTCGCAAGTCCTCAATGCCTTCACCCGCGCCAATAAATCGGATCGGTAAACCCAACTGCTGCACAACCGCTAGAGCAATGCCGCCCTTAGCAGTGCCATCCAGCTTGGTGAGAACGACACCGCTAACCTGCGCTGCTTCCGAGAAAACTTCAGCCTGACGTAAGCCATTTTGTCCCAGAGTCGAATCCAACACCAGCAATGACTCTACTTTGGCACCTGGCGCTTTTTTGTCAATAATGCGGCGAATTTTGCTTAGCTCATCCATCAAGTTTTTCTTGTTTTGCAAGCGTCCAGCTGTGTCCACAATCAGCAGTTCCGTCCCGCGCGCCTGAGCTGCCGCGATCGCATCAAACACGACAGCTGCCGGATCGGTATTCTTGCCGGGATTGGCGATGACCTCAACATTGCTGCGATCGCCCCAAACCTGAACCTGCTGCACTGCCGCCGCTCTAAATGTGTCTGCGGCGGCAATCAGGCAGCGATAGCCTGACTTTTGAGCAATGTGGGTCAGCTTGCCGATAGTCGTGGTTTTTCCGGCTCCGTTCACGCCTGTGACGAGCCAGATGTTGAGCCGATCTTTTTCAGGCAGCAAAACTGGTTCGTAGTTCTGACCCAGCGGCTTGTCCAGCATCTCCTGAAGCAGAGTCTTGAGGTAGGCGATCGCCTCAGAGGGGGGCAAAGTCTCTTGCCGCAGCTTGGTTTGCAGCGATTCAATGATGTAGTCTGTTGCCACGACGCCAACATCGGCTTGCAGCAGCAGCGATTCGATCTCCGTGACTGCATCTTGGTTCAGCGGCCCCTGACCAACGATCGCTCTCAGCTGGTTGACTAAACTACGCCGAGTTTTGTCTAGACCCTGCCGCAGCCTCTTGAGCCAGGTAATTTCTTCGATCGAGATATCTTCAGGACGGCGACCCTGGGCTGCCAACACTTCGGCTGACCAGAGAAAGCCCTCATCCATTGTCAGGGCGGTTGTCAAGTTGGCAACGGGAGCCGTTTCGGTTGTCGTGACGGGAGCTTCAGCGGCGATCGCGTCTTGCTTGAGGCGTTCTAGGCGTTCCAGACGCTCAGCTTCAGCCTGTGCCCAGAAGGGCAATGGAGCGGCAGTAGGGACGACTTCGGGAGCCGGAGCATCAAGGGCTGAGACAGGAACTTCAGCGATCGGCGCTTCGGTAGAAACTGGTGCTGGCTCTATCGCCGATTCGACAGGTGCCGCCTCGGATGCCACTTCGGATACCGCCTCGGATGCTGCTTCAGAAGCCACTTCCGTAGAAGCTTCTGTGCCCTGAGCAGCTTGGCGTTTGCGAATATTCTCGTAGGCGAGCTTTGCCCAACTGAGTTGATCCTGAGCCACCGCTGGAGTCTCATCCTTTGGCTGTGTTTCTTGGGAAGGCTCAGAAGTCGATGTGGCTGTTATGGGTTCGGTTGCCTCAGTCGATTCAGATGATTCAGCCTCAGAATCGGAGGACTCGCTGAACTGACGATTAAACCAATTGAAAGGAGCCATAAAAACCTATCCACGCTTTGTACCCAGACTTCACTCTCCTATCATAGGACGTACGCACGACCTACGAAAAATCGGTTTTGCAGGAGGCTTTGAAGACACATTGTGCCCTCACAATCTCCTAACTGCGGAAGTCCTGAACATGAAGGTGCAGGCTCATAGCGCTTAACTCTGGTACAAGCTCATCTCTAAGAGCTAACGCCGGATTCTTGTGATTCTTCAACTATCTCAGCACCTTCAGGCTCTAAAGGGGCTTTGCCGGAGAGGCGATCGCTGATTTTTCTCAGTACGCCATTGATAAACCGATGCCCTTCATCACCGCTATAGCGCTTGGCAAGCTCGATCGCCTCATCGATCGCCACTTTTTGGGGTACGCCTAAAATCCACATTTCGGTCGTGGCAATTCGCAGAATGTCCTGATCAATCCGTGCCAGCCGATGCATCTGCCAGTCCACCATCGAAGCATTGATCAGCTGGTCAACCTCTACGCGGTTTGCCTGCACATTGGTCAGTAGCTCCATGACGTAAGCTCTTACTTCTTTTTGGTTGGCAAGCTGGATGAATTCAGGTATTTCTAGCGCTGCCCCCACCCGATTAATTGCCGTTTGCGCTAGCTCTAGCGCCTCGTTCACCATTGCTCTAGCGCTCTGCACATCGATCGCCCTAGTTTCGCTGCTGAGCAACCGTTCATTGCCCCGCGCCACTTCGGCAGATGCCGTTTCTAGGGTATCCTGCACTTCGGTACTCAGCGTCCGAATGGCGGCTAAAAGCACATCTTGAAGCTGCTGTGCCTGAATCTTTTCGGGCTTGCTGGGTAGCTGACCAATGCTGAGAAGGGCGAGTTCGCGGGAGACGTGACGGGCTTGCATGGGGGAAGAAAATGGGGAATAGGAAGATTAGAGAGTGGGAAAGATGCGTTTAAGCAGTGGGTTTAACACTGGGTTTAACGCTTTAGGGGCAAATTGATTCGCAAAAGTTGATAGACCGAGAAGTTGGCGATCGTCTCATAACGATAGCGATCGGCATCTAGCAAACCCGATTCTTTGAGCTTGCGGGTGCGACCCAATACCAGGATAGAGGGTGGTTTAGGTCTTTGGGCGGCAAGTTTGACCAAACGCCGAGGCACATCGTCTAATTCTTCGATGTAGGTAATCGGACGCTGAGTATAGAACACCATTGAGGGTTTGGCAAAGCCCACCATGACGGCAGGCTCCGCAGGCTGCTGTGCTTGGACGATCGCGACTGCCATTTGCCGTAGAGGCAGCTGTCTTTGCGAGTCCATAATCGCTGTGGCGGGCATCAGCACCAGCAAAACAAAGGCGGTAAAGCCAACTAAATTCACGCCCCAGAGCCAGCGCCCCTGACGGCGAATTTGCAGAGCTAGGGCAACGATCGCAGCACTTCCCCAGATGACGGCTCCGACGATTAAAATACCCGACTGCTCTAGCAATTCCGGCAGCTTGGGCATCTCAGGATCATCCCCCATCCAGCGGGTGCAGTAGAGAATGGCTCCTGCTAAGCTAACCAATAGACCGACATTCGCCCAATGGCTGATCGCCGTCGCACGATTAGGGCGCGATCGCGTCATCTGGTCACTCCAGAATAGCGCCGTCAGAATTGCCGCAGCGGGCAGCAGCGGAATCGTATAGCTGGGTAGCTTAGTGACAGCGATCGTAAAGAAGCCAAAGATCACCCCAAACCAGACCCAGGCAAACAGCCCCAACTGCGCTGAGCGAGGCTGCTGCTGCCAGTAACGGCGTTGCCAAAATTGCAGTCGGGCGATCGCAATAGGCAGATGAATTGACCAGGGCAAAAATCCGATGGGCACGACCAGAAAGTAGAAATACCAGGGAGCCGAGTGGCGATTCACGACTTGAGTAAACCGCTCAAAGTTGTGATAGCCAAAAAATGCGTTGATATAGGCTTCACCATTCGCCTGAATGACCAGCACAAACCAGGGAAGAGCGATCGCCGCAAACAGTAGCCCCCCCCACAGCAGCCGCATTTCCCTTAAGACAGGGCGTAACTTGCCCACGTACAGCAGGAAAACCAGAACGATCAGCCCTGGAATAATCGCTCCTACAGGGCCTTTGGTCAGTACGGCTAGGGCGGTTAGGACATAGAAAGCCAGATACCACCGTCCCTGAGCTTTTGGGCGATCGGGCTGGGCATAGGCGACGAAAAAGGCAAGCAGTGCCGAACCGATGCAGCCATTCAGCAGCATATCCGACACGCCCGTTCTGCCCCAAACGATCGTCTGCGGATTAAGGGCAATGAGAGCCGAGCCGATCGCCGCCGACAGCCAAAGCTGGAGCGAAGTCTGAGTAGCAGCAGGCTGAGAAGGAAAGGAATCTAGCGCAGCCGGACTGGCATAGCCAAATCGCCGTAGGGTATAGAATCCTAGCCCAGTTAGCGCCGTTGCCGCGATCGCCGATGGAAACCGAGCCGACCACTCGTTGACGCCGAAGATTTTGTAGGCGATCGCCGCGATCCAATAGACAAGAGCGGGCTTATCAAAGCGGGTGACTCCGTTAAAATAAGGCGTAACCCAATCTCCGGTAACGTTCATTTGACGCGCCGCTTCTGCAAACAATGGCTCTGTCTCATCCACTAGCCCAATGCTGCCGAGATGTAGCCAAAAGGCAACAAAGGTGACTAGGGCAACCCAGGCAATAGAGCAGATCCAGGCAAACCGAGGCTGCTTTTCGAACCTTGTCACCCTAGATTGAATCCAATTGTCGCGTTCCAATGTCTGCCGCCTCTATCGAACAAATTACCCAAAGAAGTTTACCTAAAGAAGATCAGTAAGCAAGTCAGTGCTCAAAACCTTAGACTAATCCAGTGACGCTGGGTGCCTCCACGATCGCATTCAGACCTTACTTTACTGGAAATTTGCCTTCGGAAAAATCTGCCCCTGAAAATCTGCCCCTGAAAATCTGCTCAGGGCTGCAAATTCAGCAGCCATTCCTGTGCGGTCAAGTTCCAAGTGGGCAGCGCAGTTTTTCCCACAACGTAAGGCCCCCAGTAGCGACGAGAGCCATCCTGAGCAAATGCCATTAGTACGTCTCCAGTCTGAAGCTGCAATGTGCCATCTGGGAGTGAAAGCTTTAACCCCTTAGATTTACCTTCGCCCGGAGCAAAATCCCAGTGAACGGGCTGTTCGTAACTGCGGTTTTCAGAGTCTACTGCACCTTCTTCGACCGTGCCGGGTTTTTGGGACAGTAGAGCCACCCGCACAGGATACTCAGTTTGGTTGCTAACGCGCAGGTTTTGGGCGCTGGATGCCTCCGGCTTTTGAGAAGTATCCGGGACTGAGGGCGAGGCAGGCGTAGGAGCAACGCTGGGTGCTGCGGCAGGCGAGACGGGCGAGGCAACGGGCGATCGCTCAAATGATTCAGAGTTTGCTGCACTCTGCTCTGGGGGAGCGGGTTCAGTCAAAACTTGTACCTCAAACCTAGAGAAGAGCAACGCAGTCAAACACACTCCCATCACTCCAATAATGGCTGGATAAAGCTTCAGCTTTAGATTGTCGGTCAGCATACCCGTCTCTTAAATGACTCTTGACGTTTAGTCACTGCTCTCCTTCTCTACTCTAGTTATTCGTTTCAGTCTTGCGGACAATTTAGCGCTCTTCTCAGCATATTTTCTAGAAGATTTAAGGCTTTGGATATTTGAGGCGATCGCTTTCTTAAAAATTCCCTGGCGTGATAGGCTTCAGGGCATTAGCATTTTTCATGGCTATTTGAGGCGCGGCGCAGGCTATGCAGAATACTCGGCTCAACACATTATTCGATGATGTCCTAGGACAGTTTGGGCGCTGGCTACGCAACCCCTGGCGACGGACTTCGCTGCTGTTGATTAGTCTGCTGCTGGGTAACTTTCTGGCAACAACGATCTCGACGATCGCTGGACAAAAGGCTGAGCCGGATGTGGCGATCGCAATTTTGCTGGTTTTGTTGACAGAGGGCACCAGCTGGTGGGTGTATCGGAATCGCCGCAGAGAAAACAATGCAGCAGATAGAGCAAATTCTGTAGTTTTAGAGCTGTTTAACGGCACTAAGCTGGGATTGACCTACGGCTTATTTGTAGAGGCTTTTAAACTCGGCAGCTAAAGGGTTAAACCGACCGTGAGCAGGCGCATCTGGGACTCAAACTGGACTATGAACTGGAGCATGGGTCATGGGGCAATTAACCCTCTAGGCTCTTTCCCAGAAGAGCGATCGCGCCTGCTTCAAGCCATCTATCCCTCTCTGCAAGAATTTTGTATTCATACTTTGGGCTGGCAAACCTGCCCGATCGAGATCCTGCGAGATTTGTGGCTGCCGCTGGCAATGCAGCTACAGGTTTGGCAACGGCAGGCTTGGGATCAGTCACAGCGTCCTCTAATTCAAGGGATTTTGGGTGGACAAGGCACCGGAAAAACGACCCTGGCGGCAATTCTGACGCAAATTCTCAACCTCCTGGGATTGCAGGTGTGTCAACTCTCAATTGACGACCTCTACAAAACCTATAGCGATCGCCAACAGCTCCAGCAGGCTGATCCCCGCTTTTGCTGGCGAGGGCCTCCAGGCACCCATGATGTTGAGTTAGGCATTGCCGTACTGCAACGCCTACGTCAGTCTCAGCCCGTCGAGTTACCTCGGTTTGACAAGTCAGCGCATGGGGGAATGGGCGATCGCGCTCTACCTGAACCTATCGCTCAGGCAGACATTGTGTTTTTAGAAGGCTGGTTTGTCGGAGTGCGCCCAGTAGACCCAATCGCCTTTGACACGGCTCCACCGCCAATTGTCACTGCTGCCGATCGCGCCTTTGCCCGTGAGGTCAACGATCGCCTCCAAGACTACTTGCCTCTGTGGGATCTGCTCGATCGCCTCATTGTGCTGGCACCCACCGACTATCGCTACAGCAAGCAGTGGCGACGTGAAGCCGAACATCGGATGATTGCGGCAGGCAAACCGGGCATGACCGATGGCGAGATAGATCGATTTGTGGAGTATTTTTGGCGATCGCTCCACCCAGAGCTGTTCATTGCCCCGCTACTGGGCAAATCAAATTTGAGCGAAACCAGCTCAGCCGATTACGTAATTGAAATAGATGCCAATCATTGCCCTACCCGGCTGTATAGCCCTACCCAACCGGATCGCCCTACCCAATCCGCGTCACCTGCTGATTGATGCGGGGGTTGCCAAAACGCGACCAGGCGCTGCCGCCTCTGAGGAATAGCTCCATCCAGCGAATAGGTTTGCCGTTAGAGTCGAGCCAGCCAGAGCTGCCGGGGGCAAAGGCAAGCGTTCCTTCAGAAACCCTGAAACTGCCGTCAGAATAGATCGCATCGCTGACCACATCGCCGATGCGAATCACAATTTTGGTTTCCGGTTGCAGAGACAGCGTATCCGCCGGAATCGTCGTTTTGATATTGCCATAGCCATCAATCCAAGCAATCCGATCGGTGGGCGCATCAGGAATTTGACTAGGGTCGATCGCCTCTCCTAACACGCTGAGGTCTGCTTGAGCGATCGCTCCCGCCGCCGGGGGAAAGACATCCCGCGATCGAAATTGGGAGCCGCCCCTCGACACATTAATCGTGTGCAGCGCTTTAGCATGGTGCTTAATGAACGACAGCGTATAGCCCGCGTTCACGCCCACGACCTGGACTCCGTTGGGTAACAAGGCATAGGTCAAGCCTTCTCCTTCGTTGTCTCGACGGGCTTCAGGGTCATCTTGACGCGGAGCGCAGTTGTGATAGATCAAGCGATCGCTCGTCCCTGGGTTTAAGCCGAGTTGCGCAATCCAAAATCCGGTCGCTAGGGTGCTAAAAGGCGGCACGGAAAGCTCATGAATTTGAGCCTGGGGCAGCGCCAGCAGTAGCCGCTGTTTGACTTCGGCAAAGGCTGGATCACCCGTCCCATAATCGGCGATTAAAGAAATAAACATAGGATGACAAAAAATAGAGAGGAAGGGGTGTAATGTGACTTTAACTTTAATGCAGTCATGCAGTTGACTTGAGTGTTATGGCAGCATTGGGTAGGAGCGATCGCCCAGCCGTCATGAGTGCATGGCATTACGAATTGAGTTAGGACGAGTTATTTTTTGAGAGCCGCGCTCCGCGCGGCTCTCAAAAAATAACTTATTAGATCTTAAGCGCGTAGCGCTGTAAAACAGGACGCTATGATACTGTGACATTCTGATGCAAAGCACGAGACTGACCCAATAGCATTTCCACCGCCCTCGGAAAATTAGTAAGCTCTATAATGATTGTCCAAGTTTTAGCCAACCTCAAAACCTCCTTTTAGGAAGCTAAGGCACTTTACTCATCAGATCTACGTCAGTCTAGAATCATATCTGGAATCTTGTAAGGGCAAGTGATTCTGTAAGCCGCTAGCATCACCAAGCTTTCAAAATCTAAAATCCAAAATCTAAAATCCAAAACCGTTCCTATGTTGCATAAGAAATCCTCAAGGCTTCGCCTAGTTTCCATTTTGGCTGTGACAGCTTGCCTCGTGACAGGTCTAGCCGCAGTGACACAGGCACAGGGCACCCCAGGTCTCACCATTTTTAGCGGAGTTCGGAGCGAAAACCAGTTAGGCTACAAGCTAGACTACGAAGGAAAGCTGGGCGCACGCGATCGCTACCATCTCCGTATCCCTTCTCGCAAGATGGAATTTGCGGTTTCGCGGCTGGTGATCAACTATCCCGATACCTACGAAGGCACCTTTGATCCCGAAGCGGTACGAGTTGAGGTGGCTGGCGATAGGGTGGCGCTAGAAGATGTGTCGTGGGATCGGGAAAACCGGGCGATCGATATCTATCCTCAAGAACCAATTCCAGCAGGTAAGCGGGTAGAGGTTGTGTTGTCTAACGTCTACAACCCTACTCGGCTCGGTACGCACTATTTCAATGCGTCCATTCAGTCTCCTGGCGATCTGCCTTTGACCCGCTACGTGGGCACTTGGATCATCAACATTGGTAGCGATAACTAAGCCCACATCCCGCGCCAGCTATCCCCTACTTTTTTTTGAGAAGTTTAGAAATTGCTCGATTTGCAGTCGAGCAATTTCTAGGATAAAAGGACAGCGGTTGCAGCTTCAGAGTGCTAATATGATGGACTGTGAGTTTTTAACTTTTGGTAATGGAGCAGGGCACTCATGACTAAGCGCACCCTAGAAGGAACAAGCCGTAAGCGGAGAAGAAAGTCTGGCTTTAGAGCGCGGATGCGGACTGCCACAGGCAGACGAGTAATTAGGGCACGTCGGAGCAGAGGTCGGGTACGGTTATCAGTTTCTCAATAGTTTTGGTCTAGTAGCCCCAGTCATGTACAGTTACCCAACTCACCCATCTCCCTGTAGGCTCCATGTTGTGCACTACCCAGGTTATGGGCGCTTTCGCGTGGGTCGCTGACAGTGGCTCTGCCCAAGCCCCACAGGCTGCGAAAACGACAGGACTTTAACGCAATCTATAAATCTGGGCTGCGTCGCTCAACGGCACACCTGACTTTAAGAGCGTTGCGGCGAACCGACCTCAATCCCGTAGTGACTTCTGATCAGGCGATCGATTTAGATGGCTATAGCTTAACTCAGGGCTACCCAACTCAGTTGGGCATCTCAGTCAGCCAAAAGGTTAGTAAAAGAGCAGTGGTGAGAAACCTTATTAAGCGAAGGTTGCGAGTCGCCTTTTTTTCTCTGTTACCCCAAATGTCGTCGGGCTGGCAGGTTGTCATTGTCGTAAAGCCAGGTGCGGCTGAGTGCGATTACGGGCAATTTCTGCAAGAATTAAAACAGTTGTTGATCAAGGCTGAGGTGATGAATGGCAGTTAATGAAGAGGTGTACTACGAGGGTGGTCCTCATTGGGGCGATTTAATCACTAATATCTTGCTAGGGTTCACGGTCATTTGCCTGCCTCTCACCTTTGGGGCAATCGCCCGTGCTGTTTGGTTGCGCTATCGCATTACCGATCGCCGTCTTTCTGTCATTGGTGGATGGATGGGACGTGAGCGTTCAGACATCATCTACTCCGAAATTGCTAAGGTGGTCACTGTGCCACGCGGGCTGGGCGCTTGGGGCGATATGGTGATTACCTTAAAGGACGGTAGCCGTCTGGAGCTGAGAGCAATGCCCCGATTTCGAGAGGTCTACACCTTTATCACCAGCAAGATTTCGACCAAGGCACAGGATGCCAGTGGAGCGATCGGCACTAAATAGGTGCTGAATAAGCCTGGGATGGTAATTAGTGCTGAGATAGCAAGTGATCAGTGCTGAGATAGCAAGTGTTGAGATATAAGCGCTGAGTAGACCATAAATTGGGTAACCGCATTCAATCGGCGGGTATTCACTACACAGTTTTCTAGGTTGGATAAGTTAGATTTAGACAGACGCTCAGAGACGCAGGTAGACACAACGCATGGATTTTGGTGTCGGTTTTCTCTCAAATAATGTAATGCTGCCAATCCTAGATTTCTTCTATGGGATTGTGCCTAGCTATGGTTTGGCGATCGTTGCCTTAACGCTCGTGGTTCGTTTCGCAGTTTATCCCCTCAGCGCTGGCTCTATCCGAAACATGCGACGGATGAAGGTGACTCAGCCGCTGATGCAAAAGCGAGTAAAGGAAATCCAGGAGCAGTATAAGAGCGACCCTGCCAAGCAGCAGGAGGAAATGAGTAAGGTTTA
Source organism: Drouetiella sp. (assembly GCF_059504425.1). Classification (NCBI taxonomy): domain Bacteria; kingdom Bacillati; phylum Cyanobacteriota; class Cyanophyceae; order Oculatellales; family Oculatellaceae; genus Drouetiella; species Drouetiella sp. The sequence continues at coordinate 49,471 of NZ_JCACIN010000022.1, read as the reverse complement.
CAAGGAATTTGGCAATCCCTTAGCGGGCTGTCTTCCTGTCGTTGCTCAAATGCCGATTTTGTTTGCGCTCTTCGCCACACTGCGCGGTTCGCCATTCTCTGACATTCCCTACAACATTAATCTGCAAGTCTTGCCACGTGAACAGATTGAGCAAGTGCAGCCTCAAGCCTTTGCCACCAATCCGCAAAATGTCTATGTTGCAGATGGCGTTCACGTCCCAGTTGCTGCGATTCTTCCGGGAGGTAATCGCCTTACCGTAGGTGAGAAAACCAGCGTCGAGTTTCAGACCACAGAAGGGAAGCCGCTGAGCCAGCTTCTGGCTGAGTATCCTGATACCGAGATCAAGCCATTCTGGAGCGTTACAAAGGGCGCAGATCTGGTTAAGCTGGACGCAGCCGGAAACCTGGAGGCTCTCAGCCCAGGCGATGTAACACTTCAGGGCAAAGTTCCAGGTCTTGCTGCCAACAAAGGATTCTTGTTCATCAAAGCCCTAGGGCGCGTGGGAGCAATGGATCAGGAAACGGGCAAAATCAACTGGGATGTCTTGTCCATGATTCTGTTCTTCGGCATTAGTTTGTACGTCAGTCAACAGCTCTCAGGACAGGGTTCCGCTAGCGGCGATAATCCTCAGCAAGCCACGGTCAACAAGCTAACTCCCGTGATTTTCTCTGGTATGTTCCTGTTCTTTCCGCTGCCTGCTGGCGTGCTGATGTATATGGTGATTGCCAACATTTTTCAGACGTTGCAGACCTACATTCTATCTAGAGAGCCGCTGCCTGAAAATCTCCAAAAGATTGTCGCTGAGCAGGAGAAGAAAGCCTCTACTGAAAAAGCGGGTGAAACCATAAGGGCGGCTCTTCCTTTTGAACCCGTATCGAAGAAAGAACTGGAAGAGGGTAGCAAAGAGGAAAGCGCTAAAGAAACAAAGAAGAGTTCGGGTCGCACAAAGAAGAAAAGCTGAGGTGAGCAATGAATGAAGCCTTGGTTCAACGGGGTAAGCAGTGGCTAGAGGATTTGATGCAGCTCATGAGTCTGCCGACGCAGGTAGATGTTCATGACAGGGTGGAAGCTGAAGGTAGCTATTGGCTGACGATCAGCGACACATCGTTCACCCCTGAGCAAACGCAGTCCATTATTGGCAAAGATGGTGCTGTTCTTGATGCTATTCAGTATCTCGCTAACACCACGCTGAATTTAGGTCAGGCTGAAGGTTCTCAGCAAGCCTACACGATTGAGCTAGCTGGCTACCGTGTGCGCCGACAGGCAGAGCTTCAGGCGATCGCTGACCAGGCTGCTCAACAGGTTCGTGAAACAGGCAATGAGTATGAAATGAAGGCGCTCTCTGCCGCAGAGCGTCGTCAGGTACATACCTATCTGAAAACCTTTGGGGACTTGGAAACTGAGAGCCGAGGACGAGAACCCGATCGCCGTTTGGTCGTACGATTAGCCCTCAGCTAGGAGCTTACGCCCACCGGATTTTTTTAGAAACGAGAGAACACCTGTTATGGAAGCGATCCACATTCCACAATTGGTCAGAGCGCCAGAGCAAACTGAAGCGATCGAGGTACAGACCTATCTGCCAGATCTTAAAACTCTGACGCTTGTGCAGGGAATGATGGAGGTGGCGCATCGAGGTAACTATCTGGAAGTTTCGGCACAGGCTGAAACGATCATGACCCTAACCTGCGATCGCTGTCTGCAACAATACAATCAGCGCATTAAGGTTGAGGTTTCTGAGCTGATTTGGCTGCAAGAATCCCCAGAGGAAGCGATCGAGGAAGATGTGGAGCGAGAAATTGCCTACGAAGACTTGGTAGAGAGTTTGCATCCTCAGGGTCACTTTCACCCAGACGAGTGGCTTTATCAGCAGTTTTGTCTAGAAATTCCTCAGAGACAGCTTTGCAGTCAGGACTGCCAGGGGATTTTGACGGGCGAGTCCAGTTCGCCCGCTAACAATCCACCCGTCGATCGGCGTTGGGCTTCCCTAGAAGCCTTTAAGGATCAATTGCTGTAGGTTTCCTTCATGAGCTGCTTTCATGGGCTTCAACGAAGATTTTGAGTTATTGCTGCGCGCCCGCTATCCGATCATTTATATCCCGACCCAAGAAGAAGAGCGGGTAGAGACGGCGATCGCGCATTCTGCAAAACGGCAGGGGAACCGGAGCCTTTATATCTGGGATTTTGTGGATGGCTATCAAGGCAATCCCAATGACGCGAACTTTGGACGACGCAATCCACTACAGGCGCTAGAGTTTGTGGAAAAGCTGCCTGCAAGCGTTGCTGCGATTTTTATCCTGCGGGACTTTCATCGATTTCTTGAAGACGTTGCCGTTGCCCGTAAGCTCAGAAATTTATCGCGTTTGCTTCAGGCTCAGCCTAAGAATATTGTGATTCTTTCGCCACAGATCAACGTTCCAGACGACCTGGGTGAAGTGTTGACGGTGCTAGAGTTTCCGCTGCCCCACCTACCTGAAATTCGAGCTGAGCTAGAACGGCTACTGTCTGCCCTGGGGCAAAGTCTGGAGCCACGAGTGCTGGATGAAGTTGTTCGCTCTTGCCAAGGTCTGTCGATGGAGCGAATTCGGCGAGTTCTGGCAAAGGCGATCGCCACTCACGGCAACCTTCAGCCCGAAGATGTAGAGCTGATTTTGGAAGAGAAGCGCCAAACGATTCGCCAGACCCAGATCCTCGACTTCTATCCGGCTACCGAAAAGATCTCAGATATCGGCGGTTTGGACAATCTCAAAGACTGGCTGCTGCGCCGGGGCGGCGCGTTTTCCGAACGCGCCCGCCAGTATGGGCTACCCCATCCGCGTGGACTGCTGCTTGTAGGTATTCAGGGCACAGGCAAGTCTCTGACGGCAAAGGCGATCGCCCATCACTGGCATTTGCCGCTGTTAAGGCTAGATGTAGGTCGCCTGTTTGCAGGTTTGGTGGGTGAATCTGAGTCTCGAACGCGCCAAATGATCCAGCTTGCCGAGGCGTTAGCGCCCTGCATTCTGTGGATCGATGAAATTGATAAAGCCTTTGCCGGATTTGACAGCAGGGGAGATTCGGGCACCACTAGCCGCGTTTTTGGCACATTCATTACCTGGCTTGCTGAAAAATCCTCTCCGGTCTTTGTCGTGGCGACTGCCAATAATATCCAGGCTTTGCCGCCAGAAATGCTGAGACGCGGTCGGTTCGACGAAATTTTCTTTGTGAATTTGCCCACCCAGGAAGAGCGGCGAGCGATTTTTGCGGTGCATCTGTCACGGCTGCGTCCGCATAACCTCAACGTTTACAATCTCGATCGTCTGGCCTACGAAACGCCTGATTTTTCAGGAGCTGAGATTGAGCAAATTCTGGTGGAGGCGATGCATATTGGCTTTAGCCAAAATCGAGACTTCACAACTGAGGATATCTTGGAAGCCGCTAGCCAAATGATTCCGTTAGCCAAAACCGCTCAAGATCAGATTCGACTTTTGCAAGATTGGGCAACCAATGGCAGAGTGCGGTTAGCTTCTCGGCAAAGCGGCTTAGGTAATTAGATTTGGCTCTGACGAATCTAGACGAATCTAGACGAATCTAACTGTCTGGACTTACCATCAACCCTTAGAATAGAGCGTCATCACTTTTTCGGCGGACTGCTATGAGTTTGTCTGGAATTAGCAAGTTCATCCTTGGTTTATTATTGGCGATCGCTCTCCTAGCGATGGCTGGCTATGGCGCAACACGCTATGTCTTAACGCAACTTGCCACCCCTCCCGTTAGACCTGTTTTTCCCAACGATCCTTCTCCGACTCCCGGTGCCCCACCTAAGTCCTCGCCCAGCCCCAGCCCTAGCCCTAGCCCAACTCCAATCTCTGTTGCTGAAGGTTATCTGGCTCGCGTCACGCAGCCGATCGGCCTAATCTTGCGCCAAGAGCCGAGTGGCGATGCAGCACAAGTAGGCGGCGTTGACTTTAACCAAGAACTCACGGTTTTGGAAGAAGCACCTGATGGAGCATGGCAACGTGTTCGCCTTGCCGATGGCACGGAGGGATGGATTAAGGGCAGCAACACAGAAAAGGTGAATTAGAGAAGCGATCGAGCAGCCTGCGGATCGTTGGCTATTAGGAGCGTCAGGAAAGCGTGTCAGGAGAGCCGTTATTAAGAAAGTTAAGCGAATCTAAACCTTGGTTACAAGATCCAGGATTTGCATTCAGGGATACATTGATGGATGGTAGGTTGATCAAAATCACATGGTTTAGGTCACACGTTTCAATCTACCTTAGAATAAAAATGTACGATAAGAATTCAAAGAAGGATTGGCTAGGTTCAGCTGTAACGGCAGCATTGGGAGCGGGCATTGTCACAACTTTTGCTATTAGCCAAGGTCAGCATCCTTTAATGGCATTTGGAATTACAGGCTTTGCAGTGGCAGCAACGCTGTTATTTGATCACTTCATGCCTTAGCCAATGGATGCTTTAGCCAATGGATGCTTTAGCCAGTGAATGCCTTAGCCAATGGATAGCTTAGAAGCCCTGTTCTCTAAGCTCTGTCTTTATCAATATCTTCAAACTGCCAGTCCTTGATTCTCTTCAAGGACTGGCAGTTTGCTTAATGAGCAGCTAATGAGCAATTTTGCTGAGTTGCACCTGGCCTAATGCCACCCGACTCAATTTATTGCATTAGGCTAAATCCACTGCGCCAAAAAGATAGAAATCGCCTAAGATTATTGCCTAAACGTAGGCGATCGCCCAGCAACCCTAAACCGCTATAGGTGACATAATATATAGTTCTTTATAGAGGTCTGACTCTATGGGTGGTCATCTCTGAGCCAGGTTGATTTAAGGAGAACATGCAATATGAAACTTTATTCCTCTACTTCCCGATGGTTAAGCTCGTCGCTGCTGCACCTGCGATCGAGACTTGGGTGGAGATTAGCTTTGATGCTTTTAGCAACAGCGGCGGGTTTGGGTGCATCACCTGCCATGGCGCAGTCAATGTCCGCAGTGCAAATGAATGATAGCGGACAAGCCGTAACAGACCTTCAGCAGCGGCTCACGGATTTAGGCTATTACAACGGCGAGATTACGGGATTCTATGGCTCTCTGACTCAGGAGGCGGTAATGCGCTTTCAGCAAGATATGGGGCTAGCGGCGGATGGAGTGGTGGGTAGCGCTACTGTAACGGCGCTATACAGTCCGTCTGGCTCATCTGCTCAAGATCCTTCTACACCCCGATCGCTCGTGCGCCGAGGAGATAGCGGCTCACAGATTTCAGAACTGCAAAAGCGCTTGGCGGAGTTGGGATACTATAACGCCTCTATCTCCGGCACGTTTGATCAAATCACTGAAGATGCCGTAACCCGCTTTCAGCGCGACAATGGTTTACCTGCGGATGGCATTGTGGGAGCTGCAACCGAAACAGCGCTACGTCAGCCAGCTGGACAATCTTTTCAAACTACTAACCCCGCCCCTAGCCCAACTGTCTTTAACTCACCGACGAACTCAGCTTCAAATCCAACTGTCTCTAATCTGCTGCGGTTAGGTAGTACGGGTGCTAGTGTCTCCGAGCTACAAACCCGACTGACCACTCTAGGGCTTTATCAGGGTGCGATTACAGGCAACTATGATGCCCAAACTCAGGCTGCTGTTGTTGCCCTTCAGCGATCGCGTGGTCTTGTGCCAGATGGTATTGCTGGCCCCCAAGTTACTGCTGCACTAGGTTTGCCTAGTGTACCTGGCGGAAATAGCACTAGCGGCAGCATCAGCGGTAGCCCTACGCAGTCTTGGCAAGAAATTCAGCAGGCAAGGACTGAAGCACAGCAAGCTAGAATCCTGGCGGAGGAGGCAAAACGAGAGGCGGAGCAGGCGCGTCTAGAGGCTGAGCAGTCCCGCCTAGTGCTGACTCAAAATCTTCAGGAAGGGCGCTATAGTGTTGCCGAATTGCAGCGCTATCTGCGATCGAATGGCTACAATCCAGGCGACATCAACGGATCGCTAACTCCAGAAACTCGGAGTGCTATTACAGAAGCACAGCAACGCTACGGACTAAGCGATACCGATCTATTTGGAAACATATTGCCCTAGAGATCTGTCAATTTCTGCTGGTAAAACTACCCTCATACGACTCTCCCAAGCAGCCATCCTGCTCCTACCCCTGCATATGAGATTGCTAACAAAGTCAGGGTCGTTTGCTGGAGATTCCATCTCTGAAGCAGCGATCGCTTAGCAGGGGGAATAGTGGCGAAGATGCTGGCAACCCACGCTAGGCAAAAAGCAGCGCTCAGGTCTGCAACCGTGTAAAACCATGCGCTTTGGTACAGAAAAGAGAGTGCGCCTTGCAGGCTGGCGCCTTCCAATGAAATCCTTGCCCATCTGAGGGTGGATTCAGCAGTAAGCACCCATTCTGGTGTCGTCTGCCAGCTAGTCAGCTTCAAAGCCCACAGGTTTGCGATGCCAACCGAGGGAAGCCAGAGCCAATCTGCCACACCGCTGACTCCTGCACGAACAATCCAATCCCCGATTCCTGCCATAAGCATCAAGTAGAAAACAGTAGAGAGCGTTACACCTCCTGGCAAATAATCGTGGGAGAGCCTAGTCAGCCAAACCAGTGCCAGCATATTAAGCAGCAACATGCCGATCGCCAAGATCATTAATGGCATCATCGCCAGGAAAAACACGAGGGATAGAGTTCCTCCTGTGGTTTTTCCTGATGAATGATCTGTGTTTAAATCCGCTGTTGCTGTAATCAGGACGATCGCACTTCCCCATACCCACCACGGAACGGCAAATACGCCGAGCAGTAGCCCTACAGAAAGTTGCAGCAGAAATGTGCCGATCAGTCGTGTCGTCACGATCGCCAATGATTTGCGTGCTTTCTAGACATTATGCCTCTGAGATGGGGTAGCTAACTTGAATCAACTGATTGGCGGCTGGAGCGGTTAATCGGGTCGTCTTGCCGTCAAGCCACCGAACTTCCACAAAGTCAATCTGTGTCTCTTTGCCCAAACCAAAGTGCGCAACAGGCTCCATTTGACAGAGATAGCCACTCCCCGCGTCGATCGCCCGCATTTGCCGCCTGCCTGCTGCCGTGAGGGTAACGATCGCCCCTCTTGCTGGAGCACCTTGGGCAGTCAGGGGCAGAATTCGCAGCCAAGAATTTGTGTTGGCAGTCGTGTGGTAGAGCGATAGCGGCTGGGCACCCGACTCGCCGTGAGCAATCACTAGCTCTAATCTGCCGTCGCCATCGAAATCACCAATTGCTGCCCCTGTGCCTAGTCCACGCGGCTCTAGCGCATCGCCCATTTCTAGTGCCACCCATTTACCCTCGCGCCAGCCAAACAGGCGGTTGGGTTGTCCAATGTTGTTAAAAAACAGCTCCTCATAGCCGTCATTGTCAAAATCTGCGGCAATAACGGTGCGGATGCGAGAGGGCATTGCCATGGATTGGGAGGCGATATCCCTGAACTTACCCGGCTCCTGCTGAATAAATAGCCGATGCGCGCCTTCCCAATTGCCATAAACCAGGTCAAAGCGTCCGTCGCCGTTAGCATCTAAGATCGCAATGCCTCGACCATGCTCATAGGGATCGCTGATATGGGCGATCGCCGCAATATCCATAAAGGTGCCATCTCCCTGATTGCGAAACAGGAAGTTAGAGCCGTTTTCATTCGCCATAAAAATATCCATGCGCTCAGAAACCAGGGGCAGTGAGACAATCCCTCGCCCGCTCGCAACCTTTGCCAACCCCGCCGCAACAGCCACATCGGCGATCATGTTATCAGCGTTTAGCTCATACAGCCGAATGGCTCCGCCATAGTTGGCAACTAGACAGCCATATTTTCCGGTGCCGTGGCGGTCGATCCAGGCAACCGATCGCCCTGCCGTTAGGTTAAGGGCATCCTGATTTTGGGGTAGGGAAAATAGGTCGTGCCAGCCGCCCTCTTGCCAATCGAATAGGCGATCGCCAAATTGCTTGCGCCCGCCAAATGTATCTGTGTTGAGGACATAGATTTCTTCGCGTCCGTCGCCGTCTAAATCGCCTGCCGCCACCCCGATCGCCTGCCGTCCAAAATCGGCTAGTACGGAGTCTGCGACATCTGCGAAGCCTGCACCTTGCCACTTTAAAACCAAATTTTGCCCACCAAATCCAGCAACAAACAGCTCAAATGCACCATCACCATCGATATCTGTAACGGCAATACCGTATCTGAGCTGTGCAGGGTTATCTGTCAAGAGAACGCTTTTGTCAGTGAACATGGGATTTTCAGACGATTTTTAGAGTAAACATACGGCGCAATGTTTTACAGCTAGTTTTGGGAGTAGTGGTATTTAGGTAGGGATGTTTTGTTGCATGGGCAAAGCCCATGCAACAAAACATCCCTACCCTTTGAGGACTACCGTTTTGTGAGGGGCAATGCAATGCTCTTCACAAAACTAGCTGTAAAACCTAAGCTTAAGGGTCAACCAAACCCGCCGCCAGCAAAGCTTTCCAGGTGCGCGTGGTGCAGGTTTCGGCAGTTAGTTCACCGATCGCCAGCCATTGAATTCCTCGCTCTCCGACTTCCGGCTCCTCACTGCTCAGCACCGCAGAGCGATCGGGCACTGAGCATCGGTAGATCAGGTTGAGCAGATGCGAGGTTTTACCCGTTTCTTTTGGAAAAAACGTCTCAGCGATCGTCAAAACCCCCTCAACCTGAAAGTCAATGAGTCCTGTTTCTTCGCGCACTTCACGGGTCAAGCCTTCCATCAAGCTCTCCCAAGGCTCCAGTCCGCCCCCTGGCAAATCCCAGAGGTCGGCTTCTGGGAGGCTAGTTTGGTGAATCAAGAGCACGTCGCCAGCATCGAGGATCAGACCCAAGACGCTGACTCTCAGCTTGAAATCGGATTTAGAGTCGGGCTGCATAGGTGGATCGCATAGATTGACCTCTCTAGATATAAGTTGTATGGATTAGGTTGACTTTCAAAGATTAGGAGGACAGGATTTCCAAGTAAGCTTTGACCGTGCTGAATAGCCCAATTTCTAGCGCTTCTGCCATCAGCGCGTGACCGATCGACACTTCTAAGATGCCCGGAATAGTGCAAAACTTCGCTAGATTTTGTAAGTTCAGATCATGTCCAGCATTGACCCCTAGCCCTGCGCTCTGAGCCGCTTCAGCCGCGATCGCATACTGTGCCAGTACATCTCGCCCTTCTCGATAGGCGGCAGCATAAGGTTCAGTGTATAGCTCAACGCGATCGGCTCCGATGACCTTAACCTCTGCCATCGGCTCTGGAAAGGCATCCATAAACAGGCTTACCCGAATGCCTAAATCCTTGAGCTGCTCAATAATGGGGATGAGCCGAAGGCGATCGCTCGACAAGTCCCAGCCGTGATCAGAGGTAAAAGCTTCTGGAGAGTCAGGCACGAGCGTACACTGCGTCGGTCGGACTGCGCTCACCAAGTCCATGAACTTTGCCTCAAAGGGATTCCCTTCGATGTTATATTCAGCAGCCGGATATTCTGCTTTCAGCATGACTGCCAGCTCATAAACGTCCGCAGGTTTGATATGGCGCTGGTCAGGGCGAGGATGTACTGTTACGCCATAGGCTCCAGCATTGAGAACCGTTCGGGCAGCATCTAGGACACTGGGGATACCTATATTTCGGGAGTTTCTCAGCAGCGCAACTCGGTTTAAATTGACGCTGAGATGCGTAGAAGAATGCGTCGGAGAGGAATAGGTCATGAACTCAAGGCTTGCTTTATTTGAATTTGGAAGGGTTGAATTAGAAGTTGAATTGAGAAGATTTTGGGACTGATCCCCATTTACTTTATCAATATTCAATCCCCGATCAATATTCAATCCCTGCTTGGGCTTTGATGCCTTGCTCTCGAAAGGGGTGCTTGACTAAAGTCATTTCTGTAACTAAATCGGCGCGATCGATCAGCTCAGTCGGCGCGCCCCGACCCGTCAAAATGATGTGGGAATCTTCAGGCTTTTGCGCCAGCCCTTTCAAGACATCTTCCACCTGTAAGTAGCCCAACTTCAGGGCAATATTGACTTCGTCAAGCAGCACCAGCTTAAATTCAGGATTGATGATGAAGCTGAGGGCAGTTTCCCAGGCAAGCTGAGCTTTTTGAATATCCCGCTCCCGATCTTGAGTTTCCCAAGTGAAGCCTTCGCCCATGGCGTGAAATTCAAGCTGATCTTCCCAAAAGCTAAACGCCTTTTTTTCAGCAGGTTCCCAGCCGCCTTTGATAAACTGGACGATCGCCACCCGGTAGCCATGCCCTAGCGATCGCAGCACCATGCCCAGGGCGGCGGTGGTTTTGCCTTTGCCGTTGCCCGTATGGACAATGATTAGCCCTTTTTCTTGGGTGCGATCGGCCAAACGCTTTTCTTGGACTTCCTTACGGCGCTCCATTTTGCGGCGATACTGATCTTCGGTGAGCGTTGGCACAGTCGCTTCCCGGTCAAGGCGATCGGCTTCCTGATCAGCAGGGGTGGAGTGAGTGAGATCCATAAAAGTTACCCTTTGGACACATTTGACCCTTTCAGCATGACTTATTCAGCGGAAGAACCCAAGCAAGCTGGTATAACTTGAAGTTGATGCTACTTGAGTTTTCTTGCCATTTAAGTTTTAGAGCGCCCTATGATCCCTGCGGTTTGTATTCAAAGTGTTCACAAGGTTTACAACAACACTGCCGTTGTCAACGATCTAACTCTCGTGATTCAACCGGGCGAAATTTTCGGGCTGCTAGGACCAAATGGCGCTGGCAAATCTACCACCATTCGGATGTTAACTACGCTGACGCAGCCTACCCAAGGGCAAGTGGTTGTAGCAGGCTATGACGTGGTTAAGCAGCCGTTTCGCGTCAAGCAGCAAATTGGCGTAGTGCTTCAGCAAACCAGCGTGGATCTGGATCTGTCCGTATGGGAGAACATGGAATTTCATGGACGAATGCACCACATTCCCGATGCCGATCGCCAGAAGGAGATTGACCGCTGGCTGGACTATGTGGAATTGGGCGATCGCCGCAAAGAGCTAGTCAAAACTCTGTCGGGCGGCATGAAGCGGCGGCTGCAAATTGCCAGAGCGCTGCTGCATCAGCCGCAAATTCTATTCTTAGACGAACCTACCGTCGGGCTTGACCCTCAAACTCGCCGCCGTCTCTGGGAAATCATCAAAGGCTTAAATCAGCAGGGCATGACGATTGTGCTGACGACTCACTACATGGAAGAGGTGGAATATCTCTGCGATCGCATTGGCATTATGGACAGCGGCAAATTGATTGCGTTAGGCACGCTGCAAGAGCTGCGCCAGAGCCATGGTGAAGGTCTGGTGATGAAACAGAAGGGCGATTCTCTACAAGACGGGCAAGCCGAACGCTGGGACTATCAATTTTTCCCAACCATGGCAGATGCTAAAGCCTATCTCGATCAGCAGCCTGACAAAACGGGTATGATGACCCGCCCTTCTAATTTAGAAGACATCTTTGTGGATTTGACGGGCAGAAATCTAGACTAGATCGGGATTAAATCTGGATTCAGTTCAGGAAGTAGCAGCCATTTGTGAGAACTGGGCTATACTCTCTCTCTATTCGCCTGTATTTGTATCCGCTTGTATTTGTATCCGCCTGTATTTGCCTAGTCTATCTAGTCGCCTAAGCTGAATAAATTCTATGCCGATCGCCAGTCCTCCCCTTTTGTCTTTTGCAATGTCGTCGTTAGCCTGCAAAATTGAAGCTATTTTATACCTCAAGGCTCAGCCATTGACGATCGGCAAGTTGGCAGAATACGCCGGATGCGATCGGCAAGCTCTTGAGGCAGGTCTGATTGAGCTGATGCAGGACTATGCCCATCGAGACAGCGCCCTCGAAGTAGTGGAAACTCCAGATGGCTACTGCCTTCAGCTGCGAGAAACCTTTCAAGACTTAGTGCAGACGCTGATTCCGGTAGATTTAGGCGTAGGCGCATTGCGAACCTTGGCGGCGATCGCCCTCAAAGGCTCCATAACGCAGACTGACCTAGTAGAGCTACGAGGATCGGGAGCTTACGATCACGTTAAAGAGCTGGTAGAGCTAGGCTTTATTCGTAAACGCCGCCAGCCAGAGGGGCGATCGTACTGGTTGCAAATTACCGATAAGTTTCACCAATATTTCCAGGTAGACAAGCTACCGCAGCCGTCAGACCCCTAGCCGTTTTTCTGGATACCCCCCCTGCCACCCAGGAAATACGGGTCACAGTAGAAGATATAAATGGCACAATGGGGTAAACTGACCGCAATTAGTGTAGGACTGTAGACTCTATGGCGTTTAACCCTGACAATTTGGATTTCTCCGGCAGTGAGGTCGAAGAAGGTCAGGTGAATCAATTGTTGAAATATCTCCAGCACCAATCTCCAGAAATTTTGGCAACGGTAGCAAAATCTGTGAGTCCTGAGATCAGACAAATTATTTCGCAAAATGTTCAAGGTTTAGTTGGCTTTCTGCCTTCAGAAGCGTTTAGCGTTCAGGTGACCACCGATCGAGAAAATCTTGCTAGCTTACTTGCATCGGCAATGATGACAGGCTATTTCTTACGACGGATGGAGCAACGCATGGAACTAGAATCCAGTGTTAGAGGTTCTTTTTCTTGGGGTGAGGATGAAGATAAATCTTCGTCTACAGAAGGGTGAGAACTTAGCCCACTTCTTCTATGGGAAAAGCGCTAGGTCTGACCTGAAAAATCAGAGATTCCCCTTGCCGCTGAACTTCCACAGCAAGCATTTCACCTACACGGCTATCCTCTACCTGATTTTGCACATCAGAAGCGCTCGTTACGACCGTTTCATTCACCTTGAGGATAATGTCCCCAGGACGCAGACCTGCGGCGGCGGCTGGGGCGCTAGGCATCACATCTACGACTAAAATGCCGCGTTCGACTGTCACCTTAAGCTTTGATGCCGGATCTTGATTAATCCGATCGCGCATTTCAGGGGTCAAATCCACCATCTGAATGCCCAAGTAGGGATGCGTCGCCTTTCCGGTGGCGAAAAGCTGCTGAGCAACGCGCTGTCCCGTTTCAATGGGAATGGCAAACCCTAACCCCTGGGCATTAGCTCGGATGGCAGTATTGATGCCAATCACCTCACCGCGATCGTTGAGCAACGGCCCGCCAGAGTTGCCTGGATTAATCGCAGCATCGGTTTGGATAAATCGGACGCGCCGATCGGGAATGCCCACCTGAGAGCTAGACCGACCCAGAGCGCTGATGATGCCTGCCGTAACGGTGTTGTCTAATCCTAAAGGGTTGCCAATGGCGATCGCCCACTGTCCCGGCAGCAAATCTTCAGAACGACCCAAAACAACGACGGGGAGGCTTGAAGCCTCAATTTTCACAGCCGCCACGTCAGTAATAGGGTCAACGCCCACTACTTTCCCTTCAAAAATTCGTCCATCTTTGAGCGTCACCGTCACGTTATCGCTGCCTTCGACAACATGAGCGTTTGTGATAATGTGTCCATCGACACTGGTGATAAATCCTGAACCCGTGCCCTGCTCAACACGTTCTTGAGGAGAGGGCGTTTCCTCCCCAAAAAACCGCTTGAATGGAGGGCTGCTAAAACCGTTTCCTCTATTAGAGACAGTTCTAGCAGAATCAATTCGCACAACGGCTGGTCCAACTTTATCAACAGCTGTGGCAATAAAATTGTGGTTAGCATGAGATTGTTGAAGAGGCGCGACGCGATACACCACTGGCGTATTCAGCGAGGTTGCCGCAGACTCATTGGCTGTCACGCTAGGATCAGAGTGCTTCAGGTAAGTATTGCCAACCCAGCCCACTCCTCCTCCAAGTGCCAGTAACCCTGCACAAATTGCGAGCTGCCTGAATACAAATAAACTCATTGTTTCTCTTTCGTCACGAAAGATGCGCAGTGTAAAGATAAGAGGCGTTGCTGATTTTTCGGAGAACTCATGGAACTTCTCATGTTCCCTCTCGGTCAGGAAGTTTTGAGGTCAGACTACTTTGCGGGTAGGTATACCATCACTCTAACCAAGTTTCTTACAGAATTGGAGGCACCACAAACAAACTTGAAGCTAAAGCTTGAGACGAAATTTAACGACTGCGATCGCCCTGAGACTTCAACTTTCTACTCCCCATGAAGCTGCCTCAACATTTTAAGCGTTCATATTTTAAGTCTTCATCACTCGGCTCTGTGGCTTTACTAGGTTTACTGGCTCTTCCCGTCTCTGCCCAATCTGCCAACGCGCCTGCCACAGGCTGTCCTCAACCCGCACTGTCTCGTCTGACCCGTCACCGAGTTGCTTCTGGGGAGACGATCGCCAGCATTGCCCAGCAGTACAACCTCATCCCGGCAACGCTGCTAGGGTTTAATCCCGACATCCGCAGCGGCAGTGCGCCCGTGGGCACAGAGCTGGTGATTCCGCCCTACAACGGCGTACGGGTGGATGTGCCCGCAGGTAGGAACTGGCGAGAGATTGCTAAATCCTACGGAGTTAGAGCCGATGTGCTGTTTGAGATTAACGGCTGTCAAGAAGCCCCTAGCGTCGTGTTTGTCCCTGGCGTGAACTGGTCGCCACCCGGTACTGCCCAGGCGACAGTTGCCAACGCCTTGAGCCGATCGCCTTTACCCGGTACGGCAGCTATCTTGCGAAACTACGGCTGGCAGTTGGATGCTTCTAGCAAAGTCGTGTTTAACAGCGGCGTGGATCTGGAAGCCGCCGCCGGGACAAATGTCCTGAGCGCAGGAGCCGGAACGGTTGCCTTTGCCGGAACGCAGGACGAGTACGGCAAAATGGTGGTGATTAACCACAGCCAAGGGCTGCAAACCCGATACGCCCAGCTTGGCGAGATTTCAGTTCAGGTGGGACAGCAGGTGCAGACGGGCGATCGCATTGGTAAGGTTAGCGCTGCTAGCGATGCTCCTGGCGGTTCTACAGGTGGGCTGCACTTTGAAGTGCGGTCTAACTCTAGCCTCGGCTGGGTTGCCCAAGATCCAGGGAACTACATCCCGGCACTGAAGCGAAGCGATCGCGGCACAAGGTAAATTCTAGCCCCTCACTTCATCGGCAAAGCTGGCTCGACGGATAAACTCAAACGCTCCTGCCACCGAACCCCACAGATGCTCATCGGTTTGTGGATCTCGACCGCGATCGAAGCTAGTGAAAGCCGTGTCGCTGACTTCAAATTCGTTATCTAGATAAGTCGTCTGTCCATTGCGCACCACAATACAAGCTTTACCTGGCTCTACACGCCCCTTGAAGCTGTGCCCTGTCCATTCCACAATCATGTCGCAGCCCGACATTTTTTCCAGACGATCGGCTGATAACATTGCCAACCGCTGAGGAGCTCGTGCCGCCCCATAAAACTCTTCCTCATTCTTGACGGTGTAGTTTTCAATCAGAATGGGGGCTTGATTCTCTTGCGTCACTAGCTTCAGCACCCGCAGCCGATAGGGCTGATTTAGCATATAGTCGTAGGCTTGCTCAAGGAACAGGCTGACCCCTGAGAGCAGTTCTATCGGCAAAGGACGCATACACACCCGAATATGGGCAAAGAAAG
Organism: Drouetiella sp.; assembly: GCF_059504425.1. Taxonomy (NCBI): domain Bacteria; kingdom Bacillati; phylum Cyanobacteriota; class Cyanophyceae; order Oculatellales; family Oculatellaceae; genus Drouetiella; species Drouetiella sp. The sequence goes on along the minus strand of NZ_JCACIN010000022.1, from coordinate 33,956 downwards.
GCGGGTTTTCAAACGCCTGTTCCTGGTTGCTAAAGTCGGCTGCCATCCAGCGCGCCAGAGTGGTGATGTCGGTAGCGTGGGTCATGAAAGCGATCGAGGTTGAGGAGCAGTTTTATTATTTTACGAGAATACGGGATTGCTAACCGCCCATGCCAGGAATCAAACCTGTGCTGAGCCGCTTCAATGCCCGACCGGCTACATCGCCATAGCCCATCTGACCGACAAGAATCTGCCCCATTCTCGTGGGTGCTGAAGGGCGCTTTACCCCTACTTTGTAGCCAATGCCCGGAACGCTGTAAAACACTGCCGCGAGACGCTGTGCCCACACCATGTCATTCCCCCATTCTTTGATGATGACCTCGGTGTATTGCTCTAGGGCATTGGCATTGCCACCGATCGCCTGATCGATCGCTTCTGCCGCCTTCATGCCGCTGAAGATCGAGGGACGAATACCTTCTGCTGTCATAGGGTCAACGACGCAAGCCGCTTCTCCAGCCAGCAGGGCATTTTGTGTATGCAGGTTTTGATGACCGTCCCACAGACAGAGCGGATGTCCAAACTGTTTGGCAGACTTGAAATCAATGTTGAAGGAAGCCGCATACTCGGCAAGAATACCTTTAAAATCTTGCTGTCCGCCATTACCCCGAAAGGTGCCAATGCCGATCGAATAGCCATCGGCTTTAGGAAAATTCCAGATATAGCCGTTTTTCACCATGCCAAATTCAAAATGAACCTGGGTATCGGGGTTGCTGGCCGGAGCTTCTGCCTCCAAGGCTCCCGCCAGACGGCGTTTGCGATCCTTGAAGCCGAGCCATTTTGCCATCGAGCCTTTGGCTCCATCGGCAGCGATGAGATAGCGTCCTTCAACGGGCACAATCCCGGATTCGGTAACGGTATTGACCTGCCAGCGATCGCCCTTAAACTCAATTCCAGAGACTGTCGTGCTGTCTCGTAGCTCTGCCCCCTGCTTCTGGGCCTGCTGCACCAAAAAGTGGTCAAACACATCACGTCGCACCATCCAAATCGGATCGATGTCGTTGAGCGTCGCTTCTACCGGGTCGTCCATCTTCCAGGTGAAGCGTAGAGCATTGACCTTGAGCGAGATTGCCGGAGAAAAGTCGAAGTCAAACCACTGGGCAACCTGGGGTGAAACGCCACCTCCGCAGGGTTTGTAGCGCGGCAGAGACTCTTTCTCTAGGATTAAGACCGAGCGCCCTCGCTTTGCCAAATGGTAGGCAGCAGCGCCTCCTGCCGGTCCCGCTCCGACAACAATGCAGTCATACATAAGTCTAGAATTGCACTCCTGAGTACGCCAGTGTCTTGTTCAAAGTTCTTTTTGACCTCGATTCGTCTATAGGGTCATGATGTCGGTTTCTTTTTCCCCTAGAAGCTGGTCGATTTTGCTGACGTACTTGTCGGTGAGCTTCTGAATGCTGTCCTGCAAATCGCGAGCTTCGTCTTCAGAGACTTCGCTGTTTTTCTCCTGCTTGCGCACGGCATCCACCGCATCTCGGCGAACGCTGCGCACTGAGACTTTTCCTTCTTCGGCGTACTTAGCAGCCGTTTTGACCAGCTCTTTACGGCGATCGCTCGTCAGCGGCGGAATGTTGAGCCGAATCACAGAGCCGTCATTGCTGGGGGTCAGACCAATATCTGACAGCGAGATCGCTTTTTCAACAATGTTGAGCGAACCGCGATCGTAGGGTTGGATCAGCACCGTTGAAGAGTCAGGCGTGCTGATGTTCGCCAGCGACTTAAGGGCGGTTGGCGTGCCGTAGTATTCGACCTGCACCCGATCGAGCAGGGCGGCATTGGCGCGTCCGGTGCGGATGGTGTTGAAGTTGCGCTGAGTAGACTCAATCGCTTTCTGCATCTGACTTTCGACTTCAGATAATTTCACAGGATTCTCCCACAATTGTGCCAATTGATTCTCCCATGACAGCGCGGCGAATGTTACCTGGCACCGAAAGGTCAAAGACGATAATTGGAATATTGTTATCTTTACACAGAGCGATCGCCGTCGTGTCCATGACTTTCAAGTCTTGGGTGATGACGTGAGTATAAGTCAGGCTCTGGAAACGGCGGGCATCGGTATTTTTCTTAGGATCAGAGTCATAGACTCCATCCACCTTAGTTGCCTTAAACACCACTTCGGCATCAATTTCAGCAGCTCTGAGGGCAGCCGTGGTATCGGTCGTGAAAAACGGATTGCCAGAACCAGCACCAAAGATAACCACGCGCCCTTTCTCAAGATGGCGAATAGCACGGCGACGGATGTAGGGTTCTGCAACCTCCTGAATCTCGATCGCCGTCAGCAGGCGAGTGGGAATCTCGATTTGCTCCAAAGCGTCTTGGAGCGTCATTGCGTTCATTACCGTAGCGATCATGCCGATATAGTCGGCCGTTGCCCGATCCATTCCAGCTGCCGCACCCTTAACGCCGCGAAAGATGTTGCCGCCGCCCACGACGATCGCCACCTCAACCCCTTCCGCTACAATTTCCTTCAGCTCTAGAGCAATGCTTTGAACGATCGCCGGGTCGATTCCGTAGGACAGATCGCCCATCAAAGCTTCGCCGCTCAACTTCAGCAGAACGCGCTGGTATATTAGTCCCATGAACGGTTTTTCAGTTTTAAGGTGCTTCCACCCTAAGATAGCAGCAGAATTGTCTTCTGTAACCTCCGGAGCATCGGTTTTTACATACGCCATTTAACGGAACAGCCAACGGGAGGAGTTGAGCTGACAGGAATTTCCTGCTCTGCCAAGAGCTGTGCGATCGCTTCTCTTAAATAATGGGCATGAATATCCTGTGGATTTTGCGGATTATCATCAATGGCTCCTCGGTATCGAATGATGCTCGGGCGATCGAGTAAGTAAACTTCGGGCGTGCGCTCTGCGCCAAAGCTACGCATCACATCCTGCGTCAAATCGCGCAGATAGGGAAAATTGAGCTGATGCTCAGCAGCAAAAGCCTTCATGGCTTCAAAGCCTTCCTCTGGATAGCGCTGGTCGTCATTGCCGTTAATGGCGACCAGCGTAAACTCCTGATCCTGAAAATCTGCCTGAATTTGCTTGAGGCGATCGAGGTACAGCCGGACACAAGGAGAGCGGTTGCTCATCATCACCACGCCAACCGACCGAAACTTTTCCAAGTAGCGGGTTAGGTGATGAACTGAATGATCGGTTCCCGGCAGCTCAAAATCAGGTGCATAACGACCAATCGGTGTGCTGATGTCCATACTTGTCATCTTAGTTCGACCCGACTGCAACAGAACTCGACATCATTCTAGACTCAGCGGCTGCAAATGGAATTGGTAGAATCACAGCGCCAGCCATTTTCTGCTTGCGTTTTTTACTACCTAAAGGAACTAATATGCAGGGTGCCGAGCTGCCTATCACGCAAGATTTGGTGCTGATCGGGGGTGGACACAGCCACGCAATCGCCCTCAAAAAGTTTGGCATGAATCCCGTTCCAGGCGTAAAGCTGACGCTAATTACTGACGTGCTGCATACCCCTTATTCTGGAATGTTGCCGGGGTACGTGGCAGGTCTATACAGCTTTGAGGAGTGCCATATTGACTTGCGTCCCCTCAGCCAGTTTGCTCAAGTGCAGATGGTACGCGATCGCGCCATAGGTCTGGATTTAGAAAACAATCGCATCTTGCTGGCTAACCGTCCGCCGATCGCTTTTGACTGGCTCTCGATCGATGTTGGCAGCACGCCTGCCGTACTAGATATCCCCGGAGCCAAAGAATATGCCATTCCCGTCAAACCGATCTCGCAGTTTCTGCAATATTGGGATCGGCTAGTCGCAGAAATCGCCCAAAATCCTCAGCCCCTCTGTTTGGCGATTGTCGGAGGAGGCGCAGGCGGGGTCGAACTGGCGCTTTCTATTCAGGCAAGGCTTCAGCGAATTTACAAAGGCACACAGCAGCCAAGTAGCCATCTGGAGCTGCATTTATTTCATCGCGGCGATCGCCTCCTGCCCGAACGCAGTCCTTGGGTTGGGCATCGGGTTAAGCAAATTCTGACGGAACGAGGGGCGATCGTCCATCTGGGGCAGTCTGTCGCTTCTATTCAGTCTTCTGGCAAACAAAAAATCATCGGCTGTCAATCAGGATTAATGGTGAAGTGCGATCGCGTCTTTTGGGTGACGCGTGCTTCGGCAGCTCCTTGGCTTCGGCAGTCAGGCTTGTCTACCGATTCAGAAGGCTTTATCCAGGTTAATGACAAGCTGCAATCTCTCTCCCATCCTCAAGTTTTTGCGGCAGGTGATATTGCCACAATGGTGAACCATCCTCGCCCCAAGGCTGGAGTCTTCGCCGTGCGCCAGGGCAAGCCGTTGGTCAACAACTTGCGGCGATCGCTGCTCCATCAGCCCTTACAATCCTTCACGCCCCAAAGAGAGTTTCTAATTCTGCTGGGCACAGGCGATAAACGGGCGATCGCTTCCCGTGGCTCCTGGGGCTGGGGTGCTAATTCGCTGCTTTGGCGCTGGAAAGATCGAATCGATCGGCAATTTATGCAGCAGTTCACTGATTTGAAGCCAATGATGGCAGCCGATGATGACACTAAAAAATCTCAGGCGGCACCCATGCGCTGCGCAGGCTGTGGCTCCAAAATTGGCAGCTCTGTTCTGAGCAAAGTTCTGGATCGGGTTCGGCAGGAGCAGCCCGATAGGGACGATCGCCCAGACATTCTCGTAGGCTTAGACGCTCCAGATGATGCGGCGGTTATCTCTATTCCGACGGGGCAGGTCATGGTGCAAACGATCGATTATTTCCCGGCGCTGGTGGATGATCCGTTTCTGTTTGGGCAAATTTGCGCCAATCACTGCCTCAGCGACATTTTTGCCATGGGAGCAACGCCGCAAAGCGCACTGGCACTCGCCACTCTGCCTTTCGCCTCAGAATCTAAGCAAGAAGAACGGCTCTATCAACTGCTCTCAGGCGCGACTCAAGCACTGCATCAGGCAGGTGCGCCTCTGATTGGCGGACACACAACCGAAGGAGCCGATCTTGCCTTTGGGTTGACCTGTAACGGCATAGCGCACTTCGATCAGCTATGGCGCAAGAGCGGCATGAAGCCCGACCAGGCGATCGTCCTTACCAAAGCTCTAGGGACAGGGACGCTGTTTGCGGCACAGATGCGGCTCAAGGCAAAAGGCGACTGGATCGAGGAGGCGATCGCTTCCATGCTGCTCTCTAACCAGGCTGCCGCCCACTGCTTGCGGCAACATGGCGCAACGGCTTGTACCGACATCACGGGCTTTGGGCTGTTGGGACACCTGCTAGAAATGGTGCAGGCTTCTCAAGTCGCTGTCGAACTTGACCTTCAGGCGATTCCAGTTCTGACCGGAGCCAAAGAAAGCCTGCAACAAAACATCTTTAGCTCGCTCTATCCCCAGAACTTAGCTGCGGCTCGTCAAATTCACAATCTTGACCAAGTAATCAGCCATCCGCTCTATCCGCTGTTGTTCGATCCCCAAACTTCGGGAGGTCTGGCAGCGACTCTGCCTATGGAACAAGTCGAGTCTTGTCTAGCAGCGCTAAAGCGATCGGGGTATTACCAGAGTCGAGCGATCGGTCAAGTGGTGCATCGAACCGATCGCCGACCTCTCAATCTACTGTTCTAAATCTCAGCCCGATTCTTGCTCAACGCTATGGCTGTCGCCAGTTTGCTTAGGACATTTAGGGTGGGGCGCTTCGCGCCCCACCCTAAATGTCCCCGTCCTAACCGCCTTGGCGGTTGCTATATCTTCATCCAATCAATATTTTGATGTATTATTTAAGTCATAGAATATTATTAATTTTAAGTGTTTACACTCAAGTAGACTGCTATGAGACAGCCTTTCGTTAGCCTCATTATTGATAATTACAACTACGGTCGATTTTTGAAGCAGGCGATCGACTCCTGCCTCAATCAAAGCTATCCAAATGTTGAAGTGATTGTGGTTGACGACGGCTCAACTGACGACTCTCACGACATTATCCATAGCTATGGCGATCGCATCGTACCCGTCTTTAAGGCAAACGGCGGACAGGCTTCGGCATTCAACGCAGGATTTTTAGCCAGCCAGAGCGAGTTGATTGTCTTTGTCGATGCAGATGATTACTTGTCTCATGAGGCAGTAGAGCAAGTTGTTTCGGTTTGGAAGCCAGGTATTGCACAGGTGCAGTATCGTCTGGAGTTAGTCGATGAAGCAGGACAGTTTATTGATCTGTTTCCCACGGCGAAGACGAAGTTTGATAGCGGTGACGTATATCCAATTCTCCTGGCAAGAGGGCGGCAACAAACTACCGTGACTAGCGGCAATGCTTTGAGTCGGGAGGCATTGAGTCAAATCATGCCCATCCCCGAAGCTGAATTTCGCATTTCTGCGGATGGATACCTGATGACGCTGATTCCTTTTTACGGCAAAGTTGCTTCGATCGAGCAGCCTCTAGGAGCCTATCGCATTCACGGCAATAGCTGGTGGACCCGTACAAAAGGCACCAATCAGGCTGAGAAATTTCGCAAGTCGATCGCCCATGATTTTCACCGATACGATTTTTTACGCGCCAGGGCGAACGAGTTGAGCTACGCGATCGCTCCCGACTTAGGGTTTCGAGACTACAACCATCTCACCGCTCGGATTGCGTCTCTTCGGATGGAACCCGATCAGCATCCTGTTGCTTCTGATTCATTAACAGACCTAGGACTCAAAGGCTGGCGATCGGTTTTGAGGTATGCAAATGTGGGCTGGAAAAGAAAGCTAGTTTTAAGCGGCTGGTTCCTATGGGTAGGCTTTATGCCTCGCTATCTGGGCACCTTGGCAGTCAGTTGGCTGATGGTTCCTAGCTCTCGCCCTGCCGGAGTCGATCGTCTGTTTAAGCAAGTGCGATCGCTGTCCACCTTCTCGATGAAACCCCTTCCCAAAAAAGCTGCGTAAAAACATTATTCGCCTTGAAGCAAGCTAGGAAAATTGCGCTTTTGACTCAGAGACTTAACGTTAGAGCCAAAAAAATTCTGACTGTTCTCAACAGAGTAGTATTGAGCCACAAAGTCATCTAGCACTTGGCGACTGGGCGCGTAGTAGGTAGAGTCAGGCGAGGATGAGCCATTTGGGTCAGTCTCTTCAGTGGTTACTAGCCAGATCGAACGGTAGTCTCCCGGCGTACGTGACAGAGCAGCCAAAACATCTTGCTGATTCTGTAAGACGAGATCGCGCCAGCTAAAAGCTTTAAAGTCTTCTGGCTTGGGCAATGCCATCAGACGATTAACACCCTTATAGTAATGCTCAAGAGTCATCGCATCTTCTGGATTAAAGACTAAGATAGGTTGGTTAGGCTGCTCGTGAGCCATAAGATATTCCGCTACTCGAATGTAATCCCCTCCCTTTGCCAAAGGTGAATACTGAGCACCTAGGGAAATCAAGTAAAGGAAGATTAGCGTTGAGCAAAATATAGGTAAAGCTCTTTTTCTGCTAGCGTATTTGACCAGCGATAAGGCAGAAAATAGAACGAGTAGAGTAGGGAAAAATTGAATGCTCGTGTGCCTGAAGCTAATGGTGTCTGTTGCAAAAAATACACAGAAATAAAGCGAGAAAAGCGCGATCGCCAATAGCCAAACTGCCAGATGATTCTTGTTGATCGATCGATAGTTTTTAACAATAGAAGCAATCAATCCAGCAAAAATCACTAATCGAGTAACTCTCCAAAAACTCAAGCTAGATTCAGTGAGTGTAGCAGGAACGATATATCGTAAGAGGCCAGAGAAAGAGCCTTTCAGAGCATCAATTAGCGGAGCGGAACGTTCACCCTCAATTGGATTATCAGATAGAACTCCCATTTGCTGAATGACGATAATAGCCATGGGCAAAAATAAAGCGCCAGCAATCACCATATCAAGCAGGTAGCAGCGCAATGCACGAGTGCGTTTTAATCCCAGCAAGACAAAACCGTTTGCAATTAGTAGAAATGCTAAAAAATAGTGCGTATAAATAGAGATTATAGCGATCGCCACGTAGAGTTTTCTGGCTAGGGGACGATGCTGATCACTAAGATATCCATCGAAGAATAGAATGAGCAATAAAGCTGCAAATAGAGTAGAAAGAGCATATAACCTAATTTCTACCGCTGCTGCAATAGTGTAGGGACTAAACGCCACGATCGCAGCCAACCAGTTGGGATTTAGCTCTTCAAAAAATCGTTTAGAGATTAGCGCAGACAAATAAATAGTTAGGGCAATACAAATAATCGATAGAAGCCTAGCAAAAAATATGGATTCATTGACGTTACGCCACAGCGTTAGCAAGACAAAATAAGGAGGCGATTGTTCTTCAAAATAGATTGCCTGCGTAATTGCATATCCAATGTCTTTACTAGAAGTATTTAATGAATAGGCTTCATCGACCCAAATATTAAGGCTTGCTGCCAAAGGGACTGTTACACAGAGATTGAGAACAATCAAAAATAAATTAGTGAGCCGCCAATTATTCTGTAAACTTTCCCAGAATGGGAGCTTTCGCCAATCCGAATAAAAATTTTGCAATACTTTCATTTTAATCAGCAACTCTAGTCATTGCATTTCTAAGTTTTCCCGAATTTAATCTAATAATTAACATTGACCTAGTAATACTGTCAAAGCAACACAATATCTGAAGGATAATTCCCTCAGATATTATGCTGCTCAATCAGGCATATTCGATGCTAATTAATCAGGAAAACTAATGCTGCTAGTGCTGGAGTGCCCCTACAATGCCGCGAACCTTCTTCAAGGTCTGCCAGTAAATATCCTCCATCAGAATATGATCGAACTCGCCGTTGCGCCCAATGCTATACAGCCCCTCAACCCCTGTAGAACGCTCAAACTTCTGGCGCTCTGCCTCATACTCGTTCAGAAAAACAGGATAGGCGATCGGAGTTCGTAACACTCGACATCCTAAATATCTTTGATTTGCATCAGGAACGATCGGCTTGAGATGCTCAAGGCAATACTGACCCAGCCGTTCTTCTTCCATCTGCCAAATTTCGTCCCCAACATTGCATCCAATATCAACGGTGATTAATGTTTTGTCTGATGGAGCCAGCCAAGGCATTGAGAGCGGCGTTTCAGTCAAGCGAAAGAAAGGAAACTCGTTCTCAGGTGTCCAAAGGACGGTATCCGGCAAAAGTCCGCGTCCTTGAAACCGCATGTTGACAAACACCATCGGACGAAAGCGAAAGCGCGAAAGCGGCTGCAAAACATTTGTGCCTTTTACGAGCTTAGGCAAAATGTTACAAGGCGCAGTGCTAATCACTGCCGACACCGCCTGTTCACGCCCCTTGACACGGATTGCTTGTACTCGTCCAGAATCTACTAGAATTTCCTCTACAGGAGACTCTAGCTGAATAGCATTCTCCAACTCATCGGCGAGTTTCTGGCACAGTAGCCCTAGCCCCCCATCTGGGTAGACATGCCAAACGGAAGGATTTTCAGGCATCTCATGGCTATAGCCACAGGCAACCGCACGTCCCGTTAAACGGCTAGCAAGCTTGAGCGAAAGCGTCTGCCCAATGCTGTTTTGCAGCTTGTTTCCAACGGATGCCGACAAATCAGAAGCCGCTGCACCCGACCAAGCTTCTAACAGAGGTAGAGCGACCTCGTCCGCAAGTTCTCTGCCATAGCTAGCCCGAAACCACTCCGCAGCAGAGCTATTTTTGCGCTTCTCATCGACAGGCTGAATGCGGCTAGCCAGACCGCCTGCCAAAAATCGAGGCACCTGCAAAAGTCCGAAAGGATAGCTATAGGTACGTCCCCGCAATAACACTGTCTCGCCATAATATTTGACAGTCCGGCAATGTGCCCCAATGCCAGTCGCGGCGGCTAAGCGATTGGTAAGAAAGTGTGCGCCAAAGTCGTAGGTGAAGCCATCTTGGTCATGAAAGCTTGTAGCCAGACCCGCAATTTTCTGACCTGCCTCATAGAGAACAACCGGAACGTTCTGTCTGCGGAGAAAGTATGCGGCAGTAAGACCTGCTAATCCTGCACCGACGATCGCCACAGGTTTTCTAGAGTCAAATTCTATAGTCTCGGATTCTCTGATATCACTTTGCATGATTACACCTCGTTAACAGTTTTTGACACAGTACTTTCGACGCGTGATCTCAACCCGTATTTTGATCACAAGGGTCTTCGCAGCGTTGCCCGTATCAGTGCCCCTCTGCCCATCCACTGATGGAGCATATCGAACAGGGTGAAAATCCCCAGAGAAAAGGTGGAGTTGAGACTAAAGCGCTCGACAAGCCATTTGGGAGCCTGCCAATCCACCAGCGTGTTGCGAATAGAGTAAACCCAATTCACAGGGCTAACTACTGTAGTCAGCGTATCCACCTCCATCAGCGTTTTTTGAGCCAAGGCGCGAATGGTATTGGGATTGAAAAGATTCCAGTGTCTGGGAAAGTGATACCCGCCCCAATGCCGGGTTTTGAAAAGCTGGAAGTCAAGAGTATCAGTGTTATCTGTCACGATGATGACTTTACCGCCCGGTTTGAGGAGCGATCGCACCGTTGTCAATACAGCAGATGGGTCATCCACATGCTCAATGGTGGCAATCATAAACGCCAAGTCATAGCTGGCTTGCGGTAGAACAAAATCTTCGACAAGATCTTGCACAATGCCGTGATGGATTTTGAGTCCTTTTCGAGTGCCTGCCTCGACTGCGCGATCGCTGGGATCAACGCCTTCAAGCTGCCAGCTCGGCTGACCAAACTTTTTGAGTAGATTCAGGTGAAATCCGTCACCACAGCCGACATCAATAATTCGAGCATCTTTTCCCAGCCCCTTGCAGCAAGACAGAAGGCGACGAGCTTCTAGTTTTTGCCGAACTTGATAAACAAACCCATACCGCTCCGCAGAAAACTCGAAGGCGTGATAGTCCGGCGGATAAATGCGGGATAGATCTTGCATCGCAGGGCGTGGGTTCGTGTAAATTAACCCACAGTTGCGACAACGCACCGCTAAGAATGTATCTGGGCTGGTACGATACTCGAAATCCTCTCCCACTCCCACTGGCTCAACATCATTTAAATCGCAGATGCAGCAATTCACAGAGACGAGAGAGAGCGGTGCATTTGCGCCCGCACGGCAGGGTGCGCCAAGCTTAGTTATGGGTTGTTTAACCATTCGAATTTCCTTCTAAATCCTAAAACTAGAGAACGCCGAGAACCACTGCGCTTAAGTACAAAGAATTAAGCTAGAACTTAAATTAGAAGCCTTAGACTTGCGAATGGACACTAAACTCTGCGCTTAAAGGATTCACTTTCGGTTCAACGAGCGGCAGATTGTAGGTACTAGAAACGAGTTCAGCATGTTGTCCTACAGGAACCACCGTGAACTGATTGGAGAGCATCTTGAGAGCTTTACCGAGAACCGCTAGCTTTTTAGTGTGGGATAAGCTCATGCCAGGAAAAAACGCCAGCTCCGGCACATCTTCAGCTCCTAGAAAATCCAGAGGATGAAGCAGCAACGAGGGCGGTGTTTTCGTCAGTTTACAGAGCCAAAGTGCAAATCGGAAATACAGCAGCGCTGCGGTGGACGAAAACACGCTAATGAATAGCACATAGCTAAAATGAATAGGAACTTTGAAGATCGGCATCGTCGTAACGGGAATTTCCGTTAGCTGGTCAGACTTTAGGCTCCAGCGATAGGGCTTGAGGGGCTGAAAGCCTTCTTTAAAACCGCCGAATAGCGCCTTCCGCTTTTCTCGCTCTTCGGGGGTAAGATTGCTGGTCATGAAGTAGTAAGCCCGTGCTAGCGGTCCCAAATAGGTAGGAAACGTAGAGGCATCATATTTGTAGCCGCGCTTTGCCAGCACTCGCAGGACAGAGGATGAAAAGCTGTATCCGGGACCTCGGAATCCGACGGGATGCTGTCCGGTGACTCGCTTCAGATGACCCTCTGCCCTCGCGATCTCCTGCTCAATTTCCTCCTCGCTATAGAGGTGCAGCCAGGACTCATGATGGAAAGAGTGATTGCCGATTTCGTGACCTGCTGCCGATATAGAGGCGATCGCTTCCTGATTTTTTTCCAAAGCTGCATCCTGACCGACAATGAAGAAGGTAATGGTCAGATTGAGGTCTTTCAAAAAGTCCAAGGCGCGGGGAATGACGACATTTAAGTAGGAGGGAAACTCCTCCCAACCTGGATCGCCATGAATTTTCATATACGACCACTGATTGTCTAGATCGAGAGAAAGACTGGCGATCGGTTTTTTCTTAAACTTCATGAGGTTTAGCGGGTAGATACGGCAAGGGAAGACTTGGATAAGGTCAGCAGTTCGGCAGCAGCACTCTCGGCAAGCTGCACCGTTTCGTTGACGTTCAGCGTACCGTTGAGAATATGCGCTGAGTTAATAATGTGAACGCCTGGAATGGAGGTGTGCATCGGCGGCAAATGCTCAGAATAGTTGAGCGTAGAAATCGCCAGCACATATTTCACCCGCGAAACTTTGAAGCTGAGGACATCACTACGATCGAAGTGAGAATACATCCGTTCGAGGGCGCTGACAAACTTTTCCTGTAGTTCTGAGTCAGACAGCGAGAATGCTGGATCGTCTGGGGCAATATATTTAGGTAAATAAACCAGAGTATTGCCGTGAAAATAGTCGGGTTCCACCAGAGTGGTCATCTCAATCACTCCGGTAAACGGCACCCAGGTATCGGTGATATTGGTAACGTAGTAGGGCGAGAGCGGCTGTTTGAGCAGGAGCGAAGCGCAGATGATGCCTTGGTACTGAATATTTTTGAGGCGATCGCGTTCTTCTGAATCAAGCTGCGGACAGACTTGGGCGGCAATTGGGGCGGCGGTCGTGAGGATGACGCGATCGAAGCTTTCCCAGCCTGCCGTTTGAAGTTTGACCTGCCCCTCCGCAGATTGCACCTGCTGGACAACAGCCCCCAGTCGAATCTCGACTCCTTCCTCAGTCAGAACTTCCGCAAAGCGTTCCAATAGCCGCGCGTAGCCACCCGGCAGATAGCCAAACATTTCTTTCTTCAATCCCGTCCGTCTAGCCGCATAGAGGCGAGCGATGATTGCCCAAATAAACGCGGCTGAGGCTTTCTTGTAATTCTCACCCAGCTTTGCTCGCAGCAACGGCAGCCAAAACTTTTGAAAAGTATGCTTACCCGACCAGCGGCTGAGCCAATCCACTACCGAGATTTTTTCGAGTTGCTTCCAGTCTCTGATTTTGGAGGCGTAAAGGATGGTAAACCCCAGCCGAATTTTGTCAATCAGACCCAGCGGCGGGAAGCGAAGAAATTCGATCGCGTTAGAAACTGAATATAAGTTGCCATCCATATAGCAACCCGTCTTAGTTTCCACCCACTGCATATCTTGCTCTAGCCTCAGCTCTTTCAGCAAGTTGCGTAGGCAGAGATCAGACAGCAAGGTGACATGGTAGTGGCGATCCCAGGTGATATCCCCCAGCATCCAGGCGCTTGCCAACCCGCCTAGCTCTGGAGAGGCTTCGAATAACGTCACCTGTTTCCCGGCTTGGGCAAGACGATGAGCCAAGGTCATGCCCAGAATGCCGCCCCCGACGATCGCATAACGTTCTTCACCCTGTGCCGACGATGAGCGAGATGATGAAATAACCATAGGTTTGTGAGACGCACAAGTTAAACAAGAGCTGGACAAGAACTGGACAAGAACTGGACAAGACCAGAAAGAGCGAAGCAGAGACGCGATCGCGCCTCTGCTTCAAGCTAAATCGGAGGCGTAAGCTCAATCACTTCGCGGTTTTTGACGGCATACTTCAAGTCGCAGGCAGGACAGGCTATCTGCTCCTCAAACGTCTCAACCTCAGGGAACCGCATCAGCAATTGCCCACAGCGGCAGACACAACCGATCGACTTAGCCGGATGCCCGATCGCCAAGTGAAAGTCAGGGACAGATTTGGTGATTAGCGAACCCATGCCTACCATGGCAAATCGACCGATGGACAAGTCGTTGCCGATCGTGCAGCCTGCGCCAATGGTTGCGCCTTCCCGTACTAGAGTCGGTAAGGTATGCTCGTCTGGGTCAGAAGGGCGGAGTTGCTTAAGATCGACGGTCGTAGCTCTGGGAAAGCGATCGTTGGTAAAGATCGTCCCGGCGCTAATCATCACCCCATCTTCGATCGTCACAGCATTGCAGACATAGACGAAAGCATTAATCTTGACTCGATCGCCGATCGCTACGCCGTAAGCGATATAAGTCTTCTCGCCAATGATGCACTGTTCGCCAATGCGGGCAGAGTGACGAATGTGAACGCTATCCCAAACCGATGTACCTGACCCGATCGCCACATTATCCTCGACGATTGCCGTGGGGTGAATGCGGGCGTTCACTAGGCTTTCCCTCCCACAGCCATCTTGGTTGTAGACTGAGCACCGTTTTGAGCTAGGGCGATCGGTACCCAGTTATTTTGTTTGAGGGCAGCATATGCTGCCTCAATGACCTCAACTGAAGCCACGCCGTCCTCAGCAGTAATCACCAGCGATTCCTGGTTGCGGATGGCTTTAGCAAAGTTGTCGATTTGGCTACGGAAAGACTGCACCTTGTTATAGCCATTGCCAAAGACAATCCAGTCCTGACTGGTTGCCTGACGATATTTGGACTCCTTCCAGCCCACCGAAATCGTCCCCTGAGAGCCGTAGATGCGGATGTAATAATCCAGCTCTTTGTTGATGCTCCAAGACAAATCGATATTGCCGACAACGCCGCTCATACTCTTGACAAAGATACGCACCGTATCTTCAACCGATAGCCCTTGAATTCGCCTGCCCTCTACGACCTGAACTTCAGCGATCGGCCCCAAAAAGTAGCGCATGATGTCTACGGAGTGTGTGCCGTTGTCAATTAGCACACCGCCACCGCTGATGGCAGCATTGGAGTTCCAGCGCGTAGACATATCGACGCGAGCCGTGAAGGCGTTCTCAAACAAAACGATATCGCCCAAGATCCCAGATGCCACAATGCTCTTTGCTTTCACTACATCTTCAGCAAAGCGGAACTTAGAAGCCATGGTCAAAATCACCCCATGCTCATCGGCAGCCGCCTTCATTTCTCTGGCGCTTTTTGCCGTGATGCTCATTGGCTTCTCGCAAAGAACGTGAATCTTTCGCTCTAGCAAATGAACACAGATCTCAGGATGGGTGGAAGGCGGTGTACAAACAATCACAGCATCCAGTTGAGCGCCCTCTAACATGCTCTGATAGGAATCAAAGCTTTGGCATTTAGCTTTTTCTGCCATGGCTTTTGCCGCTTCAGTTCGGACATCAGCAACGGCTACAAGTTGGGCAGTGGTGGAAGTTTCAAAGGCTTGGGCATAGGCTTGGGCAATGCCACCTGCGCCGATCAGCCCAAATCTAACTTTTGAATTAGCGTAATCTGACATGACGATTTTCCTAAAAACTGAGGATGGATGAATTAGGGAACCACGACTTGGCAGCAGAATTTGAAAGAAGTTTTTTGCGAGAGAAACTCTATTGAAGCTAAGCCTGAAGCTGAGCGATCGCCCCCTTAATGGCATCCGCAATATAGTCAATATGCTCGTCGGTGTAAGCCTCATTCCAGGGCAGTACCAAGACTTTTTCTAAGCCTTCAAAGGTACCAGGAAAGAGGGCAGGCGAGTAGTCCACAGCTTCGGGCTGTGCCAGAGTAAAGGGGAAGCGGGAATTGCCAAAGGTGCGCTGTTTTTCAAAGATTTCGCATTGGAAAGCGGGCTTTTGAATATAGCGAGGCGCAGAGAAGATGCCTTTCTCTTCTTTCAGCTTCTTCGCTAGACCCACGGCTCCATCTTTGATAACGCTGCCATCCACTCGTAGGCAGTATTTCCAATAGACATGCACGTTATTTGAATCAATGTGTGGAGTCTCAATGCCAGGAATATCTTGCAGCTTTTCTGTTAGCTTCACAGCAGCTATCCAACGTCGTTCCACCACGCCTTCCAGTTTGCCTAACTGAGCTAGCGCCACTGCACCCGTTAGTTCATTCATGCGATAGTTCAGCGCAATGAAGTAGTGATCGGGCTTAGGATCGCCATAGCCAAAAGCTTTGTTAATGTACAAGAAAAGCCGACGTGCCAGCGCATCATCGTTCGTAGCCACAATGCCGCCTTCGCCTGTGGTAATATGCTTGCCCTGCTGAAGACTAAAACAACCGATCGCCCCGATCGCTCCCACATACTGATCGCCATGTCTTGCCAGAAACGCCTGAGCCGTATCTTCAATCACCGGAATGTTCC
This sequence comes from Drouetiella sp., assembly GCF_059504425.1. Classification (NCBI taxonomy): domain Bacteria; kingdom Bacillati; phylum Cyanobacteriota; class Cyanophyceae; order Oculatellales; family Oculatellaceae; genus Drouetiella; species Drouetiella sp. The sequence continues at coordinate 17,711 of NZ_JCACIN010000022.1, read as the reverse complement.
GTGAGTTGGCAAGCGCCATAATCTCTGTCATATTACAGGGATTACCAAATAGATGCGTAACAATGATGGCTTTTGTGCGCTCTGTGATACATTTAGCGATCGTTTCTGCGGTCACGTTCCAAGTGCACGGATCAACATCTGCAAATCGCGGAATTGCACCCTGATAGAGGATAGGGGTCAGGGCACCCATATCGGTAATGGATGTAGTGATAATTTCGTCACCCGGTTCAGGGTCAATAGCGGCGATTGCTGTGTGTACCGCAGCAGAACCGGAAGTGCAGGCATAGGCATATTTCACGCCCAGCAGGTCAGCAAACTTTTGCTCCAGCGCTTTGACAAAAGTGCCTTTGGTACTGGTCAGAGTACCGCTACGGATTGCTTCAGTGACAAGGGCAATTTCTTCTGCGCCTAGAGTCCGCCCTGAAGTATCCTGATCAGATGGCAATTTCAGCAGGGCTTGAGAAACTGCTTGAGCAGCGGAAAGGGTGTTGACCATGCGTTTATTTCTCCTGATTAGATGAGTTAGATAGTGATTACAATGAGTTGAATACTCAACAAGTGACCTAGCTCAAGCGTTTTAATGAAAACTGAGAGCTATTTTTTCCCAACAGTGAGAAAAGTTGAAAGGAGGCTGTCTATCTATCTAGCTTTTGTTCTGACCGTGAAGCTTTGTAGACAGCACTACCCAGATAAAAAACCTCTTCAAAATACCGTTTACTTTGCATAGACAGTATGCCCAAGCTAAAGAGTTGGATAGCGAGCATCAGAAACATACCGCCTAAGATAAAGGTATGAGGAGCCTGTTGAAAGGCAGCTGCAACGGCTTCAGTGGGATCAACAACAGGTTGAATCATCTGTTGATAGTTTGTCCAAACATGAACGAATGCCCAAAACCCAGAGAAGGCGGCGAGTAAAAAAAATAGAAAGCTGGGAATAATAAAAAACATCACGGGTCTAAAAACAAACCCAAAGTAAAAAACATCCCAGGTATGACGCAAAATTTTCATACTCGACTTGCGTCTGTTTGCCTTGGGACGATCTTGGCTTACCTGCCGACTTACCTGTTGAGTTCTCCAGTTCAAATGAGCAGGAATTTCCTCAATCTTGGCTCCCAAGACTAGACCCTTGTGGATTACTTCAGGATTGATCTCCATGCCATAAGACTTGAGGTTGAGACTGCGAACAAAACTCGTCCGATAGGCACGCACCATGCCAGTTAATGTTGAAACATTTCGGCGAGCCGCAGTTGAGAGGAAGCGATTAGCCCAGACACTCAGCGCTAAACGAAGCCAGGGTACATTAGAGACTTGACCCCCTGTCATGTAGGGGGAAGTCAAGACAACGTCTGCTCCACCCTCCGTTATTTTCGCCAAGAGCATTGCAATGTGCTCAGGGGCATAGCTTAGGTCAATATCTAATGTGACGATGAATTCTCCTTGAGCCTGTTCAAAGCCCGTTCTTAAGGCTTGCCCTAAGCCAGAATTCACCAAGTGATGAATGACTCGGACATTGGCATGGCTTTGGGCAAAGCTATCGGCAATTTCACCTGTATTATCTTTACTGCCGTCATTGACCAGAATTATTTCCCAGCGATATTCATGCAGATGCTCTAGGTACTGATAGAGAATTCCTAGATTTCGTTCAAGAATTGCGGCCTCATTATACGCTGGGGCAACCACAGAAATGAACGATCGCCTGTCAATCTGCTCTGTCGAACCAGGCTGATATAAATCAGGTTGATGTAGCGGCGCGGTCATCAATCTGACTTCTTCATCAAATCCCTGATTTTTAAGTCCCTGTTTTCTGGGAACCTGAGCGTCCGCGCCCCCATTTGGCTCTCCACCAAGTGGGGACTGCCCCGCCCACTGACCCGACCATTGAGTAGAATCTGAAACCATTTCACAAACCTCGTTTTGGGAAGTACCTGACTGCTGACGCCTGACGATTTCAGCTGAGAAAACATCTTCTAACCCACAAAATTCTTTCTTGCAGCCAAGTCACCAGTAGAGAGAAGCCCTGAATCAAAACCTCGATCGCATCGCTCTGTGCCTGACCCACTAGACATGTCAATCAAACAGCTAACGTTCAGCGGCTAAGTATATGCCTCAAAAACTATCAATCATCTAGTGATTATTTATACTTAAAGACTAAAAAGTATCCATCAGTAATTCTGAGGACTTTACCGAATCGTTATGGAACATAAAGACTCGACTGCACATTTATTAAAGATCAAACAAACTTCTGAATTTCTGTAAATATACTATACCAATAGAGTTTGACTAATTATGAATCTTATAGTAGTCAATGGAAATTTTAAGCATAGTTCACGCAAATTTCATATAAATTCAGCCTAATTTACGAGAAATACATCCGGATTCATAGGAGAAACAGCGAGTCCTCTTTTCTGCTGGGCTCATTTTTCTGCGATCGTTCAGTACATCTTCCAAGGATATGAGTATGAGTTCTATCGAGCTTCATCTTTGGTCTATCCGTAGTATCTTCACTAAAAGCTAATTTTTTTGACATGTTACCTGAGCGCGATTCCGTTAGGATTTTGTACGGCTCACAAACCTTTGCAGGCTTGAGGCACATCTCACTACAATTAGCAGGACAGTTCGCAAACCAGAAACGAAGCCGAGCCTAATTGCCCCATGCGATCGATCGCCGAAATTAACGACAAAATTCAGCGCAAAAAAGCTGTGGTTTGGACAGTTGAAGAACTGAAGGCTAAAGTGCAGGACATTGGCGTGACTCAGGCGGCAAAGCAGGTGGATGTGATTACCACAGGAACCTTTGAGCCAATGGAGTCTTCGGGAGCCATTCTCAATATTGGACATACCGATCCACCGATCAAGATTCGTCAGTGCTGGCTTGATGGCGTTCCGGCATATTCAGGGTTTGGAGCCGTTGATCTCTATTTAGGAGCAACTCAGACGGTAGACTATGGGGGCGTTGGCGATAACGATGGACAAGACCTGCGCGATCGGGGAGGTGGGCACGTAATTGCTGACTTGATTGCCGGAAAACCCGTGCATCTGCGGGCGATCGGTCAAGTTACCGACTGCTATCCTCGCGCCTCGTTTGAGACGACTATCAGCCGCAACACGATTAATCAGTTCTATTTGTTTAACCCTCGCAATCTTCACCAGAATTTTATAGTGGGCGTGAATGGAGGCGATCGACCCATCTACACCTACCTGGGTTCGCTACAGCCGCAGCTCGGCAATGCGGTTTACTCCAATCCGGGGGCCATTTCGCCTCTGATGAACGATCCCGATCTTCAGCTAGTTGGCATTGGTACAAAAATATTTCTAGGGGGCGGCGTCGGCTACGTTGCTTGGGAAGGGACCCAGCACTTCCCAATGCAAAAGCGTTTACCAAACCACACGCCGATCGGTCCGGCAGCAACTTTGGCGCTGATTGGCGATGCTAAACAAATGCAGTCTCGCTGGGTGCGCGGCTGCTATTTCAAAAGCTACGGGTCTTCTCTAATGCTAGGGGTAGGCGTACCCTTTCCAGTTTTGCAAGAGGAGGTCGTGGTCCATTGTGCCGTGCAGGATCAAGACCTAGTGGCTCCTGTCATGGATTTTTCAATTCCGCGCCGGGTGCGTCCCACTTTTGGCTTGGTTAGCTATGCTCAGCTTAAGTCGGGCAAGATTGCGATCGATGGTAAAGCAGTACGGGTGGCTCCTCTCGCCAGTATTTATTTGTCACGGCAGGTGGCGCAAGAGCTAAAACAGTGGATTGAGGCAGGACAATTTACCCTAACGGAACCTGTGGCAGCGATTCCCATGGATCGATTGCTTGTGGCGCAGGATCGATGGGGCACTCAGATTAGTTTGGAGTAGCAGCTTGCCGAGATCAAACCTGATCCTCTTTCAGATAGTATGAAGGAATGCCTAAATAGCGATCGGGTTTTCGGTCAAGTCTCAGCGTGACAAAGTTGCGACTGTCTGTTAGCTAAGTTCACAGTCGGGTTAAATGAGTTTAGATAGCTATTGTGTCGATACAAGCAAGGGAGACAGTATGAGCCAGGAAGAAATTTTTCAACGGGTAAAGAAAATCGTGACCGATCAGCTGAGCGTTGATCCAGGCGAGGTTACACCCGAAGCTAGCTTTGCTAATGATCTAGGCGCTGATTCTCTCGATACCGTTGAGTTAGTCATGGCACTAGAAGAAGAGTTTGATATTGAAATTCCAGATGAAGCGGCTGAAGGCATTGCAACCGTGCAGGCCGCAGTCAACTACATTCAAGAGAAAGCAGCAGCCTAAATTCATTAGGCTCTCTAGACCGTAATTTCAATAGACTGTGGTCTAGTGGAGTTGAGTAAGCTGGGCAGAGGTCGATACTGAATGCCTGCCTACGCCTATCTCTTAAGACTAGCGCCACAGTCTAGCTTGTGTTTTTAGCGCTGGGCGCTGACATCGTGGTTTCTGGGTATTTCACCCCATCAAAGTTGCCGTCATGAAAAGTTATGAATTAAAGCGCGTCGTGGTTACAGGGCTGGGCGCAATCACGCCTCTGGGTAACACATTGACCGAGTATTGGGAAGGGTTAGTGAGCGGGCGCAATGGGATTGCGCCCATAACGCTATTCGATGCTTCTCAGCATGACTGCCGAATTGCAGGAGAGGTCAAAGGGTTTGATCCGCATGACTATCTCGATCGCAAAGAGGCAAAGCGGATGGATCGCTTTTCTCAGTTTGGAGTTTGTGCCAGCCAACAGGCGCTAGCGGATGCCAAGTTTGTCATCAATGATTTGAATGCCGAACAGGTAGGCGTGATTCTGGGCACAGGGATCGGCGGCTTAAAGGTGATGGAAGATCAGCAAACGATCTACCTCGATCGCGGTCCGAACCGCTGTAGTCCGTTTATGGTACCCATGATGATTGCCAACATGGCGGCAGGTCTAACCGCCATCCACACGGGCGCAAAAGGACCGAATGTCTGCACAGTGACGGCTTGCGCGGCGGGTTCCAATGCGATCGGCGATGCGTTTCGTCTGGTGCAGCGGGGCTATGCTCAGGCAATGATTTGTGGCGGCACGGAAGCAGCTGTCACGCCTTTGTCGTTTGCTGGGTTTACTTCCTGTAGAGCGATGTCAACCCGTAACGAAGACCCTCTGCATGCCTCTCGTCCTTTCGATCGCGATCGCGATGGTTTTGTGATGGGTGAAGGAGCGGGGGTGCTAATCCTGGAAGAGCTAGAACATGCTCTCAGCCGAGGAGCTAAAATCTATGCCGAGATGGTGGGCTATGGCATGACCTGCGATGCTTACCACATGACTAATATTGCTCCTCAAGGTGAGGGGGCAGCTAGAGCGATGTCTCTGTGCCTCAAGGATGCTGAAATTACGCCAGACCAGGTTAGCTACATCAATGCCCATGGTACCAGTACGCCTGTGAATGATCCCAACGAGACAGCTGCCATTAAAACCGTTCTGGGAGAACAGGCTTACCGCGTTGCCGTCAGCTCTACAAAATCAATGACAGGGCATCTGTTGGGAGGGTCAGGTGGCATTGAGGGCGTTGCCGCAGTGATGGCGGTGGCTAATGATCGGGTGCCGCCTACAATTAACTTGCAAAACCCAGATCCAGCTTGTGATTTAGACTATGTGCCCCACCACAGCCGATCGCACCCGGTAGAAGTGGCGTTGTCTAATTCTTTTGGCTTTGGCGGTCACAACGTGACGTTGGCTTTCAGAAAATACAGGCCTTGAGAGCATGACGTTTGTCTAATGGCTCTGGGCGTATCGCCCTTTGCTCAGCGTTACCCATAAGCGGTAGGCTTTATAAGTGGAGCAATTCTGGTTGCGTCTGTTTTTGCTGCTCTGCCTCTGCGCTCCCTCTCTGTGGCTAAGCCTAATTTGGGGTGACTTGGCAGGGTGGCATTGAAAATATCTATTAAATTCAGGCAGCGGCAGTATAGATCTACCGCAGCTTAAGTTATAGACTAATAGCAATACGCAGTAGGTATAGTTACTTACTGTTTCGATCAGTTTCTCCGTCACACCTGAGCATTAAACCGTCGTTAGATTTAGAGGAAGCCATGGCTGTTGCAACCCAATCCCTCGAAGAACTCTGTATTAATTCGATTCGTTTTCTGGCGATCGATGCCATTGAAAAAGCAAAGTCAGGTCATCCCGGTCTGCCGATGGGCGCTGCACCGATGGCGTATGTCCTTTGGGACAAGTTCATGCGGTTCAACCCCAAGAACCCCAAGTGGTTTAACCGCGATCGTTTCGTTCTCTCAGCAGGGCATGGCTGCATGTTGCAGTATGCCTTGCTATATTTAACGGGCTATGACAGCGTCTCCATTGAGGAAATCAAGCAATTCCGTCAGTGGGGATCAAGAACGCCCGGACATCCCGAAAACTTTGAGACTTCCGGCGTTGAGGTGACAACAGGACCTCTAGGACAGGGCATTGCCAACGGAGTAGGTCTGGCAGTTGCTGAGGCTCATCTAGCAGCTCGCTTTAACAAGCCCGACCTGACGCTAGTGGATCACTACACCTACGTCATTGTCGGTGATGGCTGCAACATGGAGGGCGTTTCGGGTGAAGCAGCCTCGATCGCTGGGCACTGGGGCTTGGGCAAGCTGATCGTTCTCTATGACGACAATCACATTTCTATCGACGGCTCCACAGATGTTGCCTTCACCGAAGATGTCTCCAAGCGATTTGAAGCCTACGGCTGGCATGTGCTGCATGTAGAAAATGGCAACACGGATCTAGATGCCATTGCTCAGGCGATCGAATCCGCAAAAGCCGTGACCGATAAGCCGACGATGATTAAGGTGACGACGACGATTGGCTATGGCTCTCCCAACAAAGCCAACACCGCGGGAATTCACGGCGCGGCTCTGGGGGGCGACGAAATTAAGCTCACTCGCGAAAACCTCGGCTGGAACCACGAGCCTTTCGAGATTCCCGATGACGCGCTGAGCCATATGCGCAAGGCGATCGAGCGGGGCGCTAGCTATGAAGCCGAGTGGGAAACGACTTGGGCACAGTACAAAACCAAATATCCTGAAGATGCGGCTGAATTCGAGCGGCTGATTTCAGGCAAACTGCCGGAGGGTTGGGACAAGGTGCTGCCCACCTACACCGCTGAAGATAAAGCGCTGGCGACTCGTAAGCATTCTGAAACCTGCTTGAACAAGCTAGCTCCGGTTCTGCCTGAGCTGATTGGTGGCTCTGCCGACCTCACCCACTCTAACCTGACGGAAATCAAGGGCTTTGGTGACTTTCAGAAAGGTCAATACCAAAACCGCAATATCCACTTTGGCGTGCGGGAACATGGCATGGGGGCAATTTGCAACGGTATTGCCCTGCATGGTTCCGGTCTGATTCCTTACGGCGCAACCTTCTTAATCTTTACGGATTATATGCGTGCTGCCATTCGTCTTTCGGCGCTCTCCCAGGCGGGTAGTATTTGGGTAATGACCCATGATTCGATCGGTCAGGGCGAAGATGGCCCAACTCACCAGCCGATCGAAACGATCGCATCCCTCCGCGCCATTCCTAACCTGACGGTGATTCGTCCGGCGGATGGTACCGAGTGTTCGGGCGCTTATAAGATGGCGATCGAATATGCCCACCAAGCTCGTCCAACCCTGATGGCGTTCTCGCGGCAAAACCTGCCCAACTATTCCACTACCTCGATCGAGGGTGTGGCAAAGGGCGCTTATGCTGTGGTGGATTGTGAGGGTACGCCCGATATCATCCTGATTGGTACAGGCTCTGAGCTAAGTCTTTGCGTCAAAGCTGCCGAAACGCTTACTGGTGAAGGCAAGAAAGTTCGGGTGGTTTCAATGCCTTCCTGGGAGCTATTTGAGGAGCAGGATGCAGTCTACAGAGAGTCTGTGCTGCCCAAAGCTGTTACCAAACGTTTGTCCGTGGAAGCTGGAACCAGCTTTGGCTGGACAAAGTATGTCGGCACCGAAGGGGATTGTGTCAGCATCGATCGCTTCGGGGCATCGGCTCCTGGCGGCGTGTGCATGGAGAAGTTTGGCTTTACGGTAGACAACGTATTGGCGAAAGCGAAGGCGTTGCTCGGCTAGTGAGCTGATTCTGAGCAGAGGCGTACATTGCTGACCCTCTGTTTGAGCTAGTACATTTTGAGCCAGCACAAAAAGCCCTCCAAGTGGAGGGCTTTTTATCGTCAGAGCTGCAATTTTAGCTATTGGTGAGCTGAGGTGAGCCTAGTCTGTTCCAGGCATTCCAATCCTGTGGAGCCTAGATATTTCGTTAGATAGGGCGAAAATACTTCATAAATGAGCGTAATCGGGCGACCATGATGCCAGAATAAATAGTGCCGTCCCCAGAAAGGCCCAGATTGTCCGAAGGCAAGCTCTAGTGCTGGAGAATGACCATACTGCACGCCCTGAATATCTCGATACAGCTCAGTACGCGATCGCGCCAAGTTCGCCCAGATCGGTATCGATCGATTTTGCAGATACTCGTCCACATGGTTTGCCTCCCACCAAGAGGTGGCGTAAGCAGTTCTCTGTCCAGAGGCGGTTCGCAGCCAAACCTGTCGGCGCAGTAACGCTCCCGACAGCGCACAAATTGCTTCTGGAGCGCCATCTGAGCCTTTGCCAATCAGCGACATATCAATCACATCTACCTCGATCGCTTCGCCCGTGAGAAGCTGCATATGTCGAGTAGGAGAGCCGTCTCCTAAAAGCAGCATTTGCCACGGAGGAGCCAATTGCGGATGGGGTAAGCCAAGCTGAATCACTTCCTCACCTGCTTGCCAGAGAGGATGCAGAGAATGCCACGCTGTAGGCAGTCCCTCTGCGGGCAGTGCCTCTGTGGGCAGTACCAGATTCATAGATTCGTAAGCTGGATTTGCTGAAGTCAAGGTTAGTTACAAAACTTTAAGTTTCTCTTTGGATCATAGCAGCGAAAGGTTGGGGATCGGAGGGAAGCTGAGGTCTAGAAAAGAATAGTCCGCTGCTCCATAAACCCTCATGGAGGGAATGATTGAATCATATCTGCCACCGCTCTTGGAGTGGATATTATGTCTAATCGATCGCTAAGTTCTCAAAACTCTCTCGCTCTGGCTGACCCGATCGCCCATTACAGTCATCAGATTGAAGCTTACCCAGAAGTTCTGTCAAATTATTGGCATTTGGGTCTGGCTTGGCTGGTCTTGGGCGACGCGATCGAAGCGCAAACGATCTGGTTTTCGACAATAACGGCGATCGCTCCAGGGGATATGGAAGCTGGGATGACAGAGTTGCTTGACATCCTGGCGATCGCTGCCAAAGAATACCTCCAGCTTGGCAAATTTTTCACCGCCGAGCAGATTTATTTACAAATGCTGGAGATCGACGCGACAGCAGAGCCAGTTTTGAACCTAGGAAGCGCAGTGTCGCAACAGGGCAGATACGAAGAAGCGATCGCTCACTGGCAAACCGCAATTGATCTCCCGCTGAATCCTCTTCAGCCTTATCTAGCGGAAACCTACAGGCGGCAGGCAGAAGTCTGGCAGAAACTAGGGCAGTGGCAGGAAGCGATCGCAGCTTACACCCAAGCTATTCATTGGCATCCGACTGGGCAGTCTACTGGGCAGGTGCACAGCGCCATCGGCTGGTGTCTAGGACAGCAGGAAGACTGGCAGACTGCTGAAGCTCAGTTTCGACAAGCCCTCACTCTTGATCCAGAGAATTCTGGCTTCTACGGAGACTTGGGTTGGGCACTCCTCCAGCAAAAAAAATGGGGAGAAGCGATCGCCTCTTTTCAACAGGCTGTTTGGCTTAAATCTCGCTTTGCCCAAACCTACTGTTACTGGGTCGATTCCCTAGAGCAACCCAACATGACACGAGTGTTCAATGCTCGATTTCTGGCGCTGCTCAATCCTGATCTGCTCAATCCTGAGTCTCGATCCGTAGAGCTTTCCCAGGCTTTAGAAAATTTGCTGCGGGCAAATCTTCATGAGGATCAAAATGGGACGATCGCTGAATCTTTCTCTAGCTTGACTTCTCCGATCGTATCTGCCGAGGCAGTCTCTGCAACTCAGCCGCCACTGCCCAGTAGATTTCATCAGACGACTTGCGGCTGGATTGCTGGCTCCGATCACCCTGGCTCTAATCACTCTGACAGCAGTAAATATATCTCGCTCGATCAGCCGCACCAGGTTTCGCTTACGCCACCCCAAACCCTGGATGACGAAATTCACTTTAGCTTCCGGTTTGGAGAGGCGATTGTCCTCCCCGAAACCTTTGTGGCTGAAATCCCACAGGGACGGTTTTGGCTTAGTGTCGATCAGACGAGTAGTGCCGTGATTGCGTCAGATGGTGTCTTGGGCGATCTATCTGCCGAATTTCCGTTGCTGAGTCCAAACCATCCCGATCGCTATTCCGGTCATTCAGCTTTGGCTCTGCCCTATCTTCCGCCTGTGCAGAAAATCAGCGGCACCGTGGCGGTTTTATCGGGTCTAGCAAACGATCTTTACTTTCACTGGATGCTAGATGTCTTGCCAAGATGGGCATTGCTACAACGGAGCGGTATTGATCTAGATGAAATCGATGGCTTTGTGGTGAGCGATCGCCTCTCTTTTCAAGCGGAGACCCTGGCAATTTTGGGCATCCCGGCTAAAAAAATCGTCACTGGACAGCACATTCAGGCAGATCGGCTCGTTGTTCCCTCCTATCCGGGTAGCCCTGCCTGGATGCCGCCATGGGTTTGCCCATGGTTACAGCGGCTTTTGTCAATTAATGCTGGCCATCGTCCCTCCTCACAAACGCGATCGCGCCTCTACATTAGCCGCAGTCAGGCGACCCACCGCCGCTTGATCAACGAATCAGAAGTGATGAACCTGCTGGAGCCTTTGGGCTTTCAGTCTGTGACGCTAGAGTCACTCTCAGTCCGTGCCCAAGCCGAGCTGCTAGCTAACGCAGAAGTGGTGATTTCTCCTCACGGCGGCGGATTGACCAACCTAGTGTTTTGTCAATCAGGCACTCAAGTGATTGAGCTATTTGCCCCTCACTACGTCTATCCTTGCTATTGGTTTATCAGCAATTTAGGCGGGTTAAGGTACGCTTATTTAGTGGGCAAAACCCCTGCGGGAGGTCTGCATCGACTCCTCTATGCCGATGTGCGGACAGAGGATATCTGGATTGATTTAGAGGAACTGCGATCGCTCTTACATGCTCTTTTGCTCAGTTCATAGGAAGACCCTATCAAACTAAACCTTAGAGGAAGACGGTAATTTAGAGGAGAAAGTTGACAAGCAGTACCCACTCTTCTTCTTTTTGTCTCAAAATATACTCACTATTCACTAAAACTACAGATAAATTCTTTGTGCCGCAAAGATACTGAGAACTGCTCCTGGGATTCCTGATGGAATCACGTTTGGCGTTGTAGGAAGAATGAGTTCTGGGAATACTGCTGACAAGGGGTACGAGCAGTGCAAGACTCAATCGCTAGCAATTTTGTTTAAGATCTGTGGGGCAAGAGAGACATGAGTACGGTTCTAATTGTCGATGATAGTCAAACACTGCGGACGATGCTTTCAGAACTGTTGGAGGGTGTCGGCATTCGAGTCGTTGAAGCCACTAACGGCGTTGAGGCCAAAGAGAAAATTCAGGCAAAAAGCCCCGATCTGGTGATTACGGACTTGATCATGCCAGAAATGAATGGCTACGAGCTTTGTCGATGGATTAAGAATGATCCTGCGAAGCAAACTATTCCTGTGCTAATTTGCTCGACTAAAAGTGAGGAATTCGATCGCTACTGGGGCATGAAGCAAGGGGCAGATGCTTACATTACCAAGCCGTTTCATCCACCGGAGCTGCTAAAAACGGTGAAGCAACTGCTCCGAGGTCGTTAGGCTAAGGAATGATCCACCTATTTGACCGCAATACACTCAATTTCAACTCGGACATCCTTAGGTAAGCGAGACACTTCTACGCAGGCACGAGCAGGGGCAATCGCCTCCTGAAAATATTTGCCATAAACAGCATTCATCGCCGTGAAGTCATTCATGTCTTTAAGAAAAACTGTCGTTTTAACGACGTCTTCTAGCGTCACCCCAGCGGCAGTCAGGATTGCCATCAGGTTGGCGATCGCCTGCTCGGTTTGTTGAGCTACGTCTTCGCCCACAATTTCGCCTGTTTGGGGATGAAGCGGAATTTGTCCGGCAACAAAAATGAATTGTCCTGTGGCGGCGATCGCCTGGTTATAAGGCCCAACGGGAGCAGGGGCGTTTTCGGTGCGGATGATTTGACGGGTCATGGAGAAGAAGGAGTAGGGACTGAGATGAGGAGGAACTAGCTGAAGCTTCTGGGTCTAAGACCGTACTGCCGATAGTACCAATAGTCGCGCAAGATGCGATCGTGATCAAAGCATAGATTAGTAGGCAGATTCCAGAGTTCAAACGTGCCTAAGTTTTTAGCATCATCGCCTGCTTGGGGTTCGCCTTTGGCAGTGGCGAGAAATACAATGCTGATTGTGTGCTGACGGGAATCGCGATCGGGATCAGAGTAGACCTGGAATTGCTCAATTAGCTCCACCTGCAAGCCTGTTTCTTCGGCAGCTTCACGCCTAGCCGCTGTCTCCACCGATTCGCCATAATCCACAAAGCCGCCAGGAATTGCCCAGCCGTAGGGCAGATTTAGCCGTTCAATCAGCACGATCGAGGGCTGCGGGCGATCAATCAGCTCAATAATAATATCTACAGTGGGCGCAGGATTTCGATAGGTCATGGGAGATTCTGGCTCAAATTTGCTCCTTATCTAGAATAGAGCCTATCTAGATGTAGACCCGGAGCAAGTTTACCTGTGGTAAAGTCATCTTGAGTTTCCTAGCCCAGATTGGGGGGTTGTCATGCGTTGGGAATTTGGTCGAAGAAGCCGAAACGTTGAAGATCGTCGGGGTATGGGCGGATCTGCTCCTGTAGTGGGAGGTGGCATTGGGCTGGTCATTATGGCGGTCATTGTGACGCTGCTGGGCGGCGATCCGTCGGCGATCCTGAATCAGGCAGCTCCGGGAGATCAGTATTCTCGTCCGGGTCAGGTAAGCCAAGTTCAAGCAGATGACCAAATGTCGCAATTTGTTTCGGTCGTGTTGGCAGACACTGAAGACACCTGGAACGGAATTTTTCAGCAAATGGGTGAGCGCTACGTAGAGCCAAAGCTGGTGCTGTTTTCAGGTTCTGTACAGTCAGCTTGTGGTAATGCAGGAGCTTCTACGGGGCCATTTTATTGTCCCCGTGACCAAAAGGTCTATATCGACCTGAGTTTTTATGAACAGATGAAGTATGAGCTGAATGCGCCCGGAGACTTTGCTCAAGCCTATGTGATTGCCCATGAAATCGGGCATCATGTGCAAAATTTGCTGGGTATTTCTGGTCAGGTGCAGTCCTTGCAGCAGCGGGTTAGCAAAGCTCAGGCAAACCAGCTTTCCGTGAGGCTAGAGCTACAAGCCGACTGTTTTGCCGGAATCTGGGGAAATGATGCCCAACGATCGCGCCAGGTTTTGCAGGAGGGTGACGTTGAGGAGGCTCTAAATGCGGCAACTGCCATCGGGGACGATCGCCTCCAGTCTCAATCTAGGGGCTATGTGGTGCCAGAGTCTTTTACCCACGGATCTTCGGCTCAGCGCGTCCGCTGGTTTAAGAAGGGCATTCAGACGGGTGACATCAATCAGTGCAATACCTTTGATACCAAGAGCCTTTAGTCCTTCATGAAACTTGTAACAGACTCTAAAAACCTGCCATGGCAGCATAACTACATCACGACGAAGGGTGTGCGGCTACATTACGTGACTCAGGGTGAAGGGGAGCTGATGTTGTTCTTGCACGGGTTTCCAGAGTTTTGGTATTCCTGGCGGCATCAGATTCCAGAATTTGCTCAAAACTATAAGGTTGTGGCGATCGATCTGCGCGGCTACAATGACAGCGATAAGCCTGCTGACCCCAAAGCCTATGGCATGAGTCATCTGGTTGCCGATGTCGAGGGTGTGATTCGAGGGCTAGGCTACGATCGCTGTATCCTTGTCGGGCATGACTGGGGAGGCGCAATTGCCTGGAGTTTTGCCTATGCCCATCCTGAGCTATGCGATCAGCTGATTGTGCTGAATCTGCCCCATCCAGCAAAGTTTGCGTCGGGTCTAATGACCCCGCAACAGCTGCTCAAAAGCTGGTACATTTTCTTTTTTCAGATTCCGGTACTGCCTGAGCTTCTTCTACAAGCCAACGACTATCGGTTAATTGCTGAGGCTTTCAAGGGAATGGCGATCGACAAAACCGCCTTTAGTCCCGCTGATTTAGAAGCCTACAAAGATGCTGCTGCCAAGCGAGGTGCATTGACTGCGATGGTGAATTACTATCGCAATGCCCTTCAGTCTGGAGGCGATCGTCAGTGGGGGATTCTGAAAGTGCCTACCCTACTGATTTGGGGTGAGCAAGACATGGCTCTGGGCATTGAGTTGACCTACGGCACTGAAGAATATGTTGAGAATCTGACCATTCGCTATATTCCCAACTGTAGCCACTGGGTGCAGCAGGAACAGCCGCAGTTGGTGAATCAGTACATGCGAGAGTTTTTGGCAGACAGCGCTGTTAAGTAGAAAAACAGGCAGGTCTCAATCACCTTTCGATATCTGAGCAGCTTGGGCAATTGATCTTCCATTCCTCCATTGCTCTAAATCAATGAATTATTTGGGAACGCTCTGCTTCCAAGCTTCACTAATGGGCTAAATGCCGTCTGATCAGCTGGCTACGCTCTCGAAACACCGCTTCATCATTGAATCGAGCGCCATTGGTGCCTGCTTCTTGAATCAACTGGGCAAGGCGAGATCGATCGTGATACAGTGCCGCAATCAACTCCCCTAAGGGCTGCCAGCCGTGAACGGGAACAAATGCGCCTCCCCCATAATTCTCCGTCAACTCTTCCACATACTGACTTTCATAACCCACAATTGGCGTACCGCTGACAAGCGATTCAATCAGACAACGAGGCGACTCAGGCGTAATGTGCGTGAAGGGCATCAGGTGCGCCTCCCGAATCTTTTGCAGCAGCCTTCCTCGATCGCGCTCTAGCCCATATAGCTCGACACAGGAGTCCAGATTCAACGCAGAGATTAAAGCACTCATCTCCTCAATCAGGTCGCCATTGCCAAACCAAATTGCCTGTAGATTCACGCCCAAATCTCTGGCTACCCCCAGCGCTCGTACCCACTCTAGAGGAGCTTTCATCGCTGAGATTCTTCCAGCGTAGCAAATCCGCAGAACTGGATCACTCAGAGCCGCTTTCACTTTTGCTGCCAAGGCTGCGGGTGCAATCGCGTCATTCACTTTGGTATGAACATCATGAACAACATGGCTGTTCAGACACAACGGACTGTAGGCAGTGTAGCAATCTTGACCATGCCATAATCCCAAGCTGGCACGTTTAATCACACACTTCTCAAGCTGAGCCATCAAAGGAGAGCGGATGTTGGCAACCAAGCGAGATTTTAATTGCGCCTTTTTAGCCACTTGCAGCACCACTTGGTGTTCAACGCGATCGGCATGAATAGCGTAATTTCTTCCCTGCCTTTGCGCTTCTAAGGCTGCAATCGCCGCCCAATCTCCCACCAGTCCACCAATTGCAAACTGCAAGTATTGACATTGCCCAATCAGCTCAGCAAACAATTTTCGGGTAGCGTTGTAGGTTCTGAAGAACTCTGGCAGCGAATAAGCCCAAGGCAACTGAACAAACTGAAATCTTTCTAGGTCTTGCAGTGTAGCAGTGTCTCGCCAGACAATGGTTTTGTCTCGTTCGGCAATGGCTTCAGGAATAGCGGGTGCAGCCACAACAATTGACCCAAAATTATCAGCCCATTGCTCTAGCCCATTGCAGGCTTGAGCATCCCACATTAGCCTTCCGTGCTGGACGCGTAGGGGGGGATGCAGAACTAGAAGCATCCCTTTGGGGGCAGGTGTGACGCAAGTCGTAAAGTTATGCAAGGCTGTTTTTTGTATCACCTGTATGGCTCTCCCCTATTGATTAAAATAGCTGACCTTTAACCAATCCGCCAACCGAATAGACATGGCAACAATCATTAATGTGGGATTGGCATGACCAGCTGTCGGAAATACAGAACTTCCTGCAACAAATAGCCCCTCTACCCCGTGAACTTGACAGCTAGAATTGACGACTCCCTCCCTAGGATTCTCTGCGATGCGAGTTGTGCCGATGGGGTGCGCCCTATCTGTAAAGTTAGACTGCCAGCCTTCTCTGGTGTCTAGCCAATCTGCGAGGGTAGGCGGCGAGAGACCCATGCGTTGGAACTCCTGACAAAGGACTTGGCTTAACCTACGGACTGTCTGCATTTCTCGATCGCTGATTTTCCAGTCAATCTTGGAGATAGGCATCCCCAGCGCATCTTTGGTAGCCGAGAGAGTGATGCGGCTTTCAGGATCGGGTAACTGCTCTACTAAACAGTACAGATCAAGGCGTTCAGCTTTGGGCAAAGGAGGACGATGTTTAACAAAGCGACGGTAAATTCCCTCAAAGGCAATTTGAGGATGACTCAGAACTGCCAGAGCATCTTGATAAGGTGATGATTCTAGAGCCGTTTCTGAAGCATTGTCGCGTCGCCAAAACATGGCTTGGTCGATCGTTGGAGATGAGGTTTCAGACTGTTTTCTTAAGGATTTCCTGAGCCGTTTTAATGCAATCCAAGGGTCGTCTTGGGCTGAATACTCTTCTAAAAAGGCGGCACAATTAAGCAGACCTTCTCTAGCCTGCACCTCTGGACTTAAGCCTACTCCGTGTAAGTAGACATGTCGTCCTTGAGCGTCATCAAGCCAGTACTGACCAAACCGACTCCGAGCCTTTGAGGAATGCTGAGGATCAAAACTGCCAATAACGCAACCTGGATGATCCATCAAAAAGCGACCTACCGTATCATGTTCATTGCCAACGCCGTTTGGAAGAGTTCGGTTAGAAGCTAATAGCAAGCGTGCATTTTCAATGCCACCACAGCACAGGATGATTGCTTTTGCCTTAATACAGCCTCGCTTGTTCTCTAGCGTACTCACTTCAATAGATTCCAGACGCGTTCCAGACTCATTAGTATTGAGGTGTGTTACGTTTGCGTGCAGCAAAACATTTACGTTGGGCGCATTGCCTGACATGAAATGTCGTCCAAACCGTGTAGGCTGTCCCGGTTCTTTAGAGCTTTTGCTGAATTGCCAGAAAGCAGGTTTAAGGATCTGTTCATTTAGTAAAGGCGTAGGGCGTGGAACTTTAAAGAGTTCCCATAGTTGCTCCTCATAACAATGAGGGCCTAAACCTAGATTGATCCCAGCTCTCTCTAAATAGGGATCGAGCTGCTCACGACTGATGGGCCACCCTGAGTGGGGAATCCAAGGACGAGCTTGAAAATCAATGCGATCGAATGGAGCGCATCGCCCTGTCCAAATGTGTGAACTACCGCCGAAAATACGGGAGCGGATAATCTCCTGTTGCATGACTCTAGGAGCGCCCACACTCTCAATGTTATAAAGTGCCTGAGTTTCAGGTTCTTCTTCTAACCCCCCACTTTCGATAATCCAGACTTGGATAGGAGTTCCAACAAACTCTTTAGCGATTGATAGCCCTGCAGGTCCACTGCCGACAATACAAATGTCTGTCTCGATTAACAAGTTGTCTTCAAATTGCCTAAGATCATTAAATCTCAATTTAATCGTCTCCTAGAATCTTTATTAAATATTTTG
>NZ_JCACIN010000021.1:0-76020 GCF_059504425.1 Drouetiella sp. | reverse complement strand
TGCAGGCTTTGGTCTTAACATGCTCAGAGACTTATTTAGAATGAAATAACCCTGGTTGGAAAGCGGGCAGGCTTATTTAGAAAAGGCTCATTTGAGCCTCCTAGGGAACTATTCAGCAATTGACGCTCAAGCGGCACAACAACCCCATGACACAAGCTGCGAGCATCATAAGCTCCTTCAACATTAGCCCCTGCTTGAAGCGTAAGGGCATTAATACTTGAGTTAGTTGCTTTGCCTAAAAGAGCAGTCACGAGAATGTATCTGAAAGTCAGATGTTTTCCTTGAATGATTGTTCTAATCTCGGTATCCCATTTGGTCGCTGGAATCTCTCTAGGGTTATCTTGTGCTATCGCAATTGACTCCCGGAGAAGTTGCTTGGCTAGTCTTTGATCGACAGTCGGTTTGGTCAGGCTCATACTCAACTCTCTGAATTAGCAAATTGTGCAAAAAACTCAGCAGGGTCAGCATCGGTAGCCCGCACCCATCGTAAGGCTTCTAGAATGTCGATTCGGCGTTCCCGACGTTCTATCTTAGAAACGTCAGGCTGCGTCAAGCCAATCTCATAGGCAATCGCTTTCTGAGAGAGTTTTGCTTTTTCTCGTAGGGAAATAAGTGCATCCACGATCCTGTGGTACTCAGGATCATGAATACTCGAGATAGACTGCTTTTGCCTTTCCATAATTTAGATCTTGATTTGGAAAGGTAAATATGCCAAAATCGCATACATGAAGAACAAACCACTTTTATCAGGTCTCTCGCTTTTCTCTGGCGCAGGCGGTATGGATGTTGGGTTCATCCGAGCAGGAGTCGAGGTTGTTAGTGCTAATGACATTGACAGGGACGCTTGTCTCACATATGAGGCTAACCACCCAAGAGGGATTATCCAGTGCAGTGATATTAATCAAGTTTTGACTGATATACGTCGATTTGAGGGAGTCGATATCATTTTTGGTGGTCCACCCTGCCAGGGATTTTCTGTAGCTGGAAAGATGAACCCCAATGATCCGCGTAGTAACCTGCTTTGGACTTTTATGAAATCTGTGGAGCTTATAAAGCCTCGGGCTTTTATTTGTGAGAATGTTAAAGCATTGGCAGTTCTTGATAAATGGGCTGAGATTCGCCAAAAACTTTTCCTTTTTGCCAGTCGATTGGGATATACATGCAAGCTGGTAATACTCAATTCATCTGATTTTGGCGTACCACAATCTCGAGAGCGTATGTTTCTAATTGGGTTTCGAGATGTTGAAGATATTAGTAATTTAGAGACACAGTTTAATCGATATAAAAAACCATCTCCGACAATTAGAGCTATCTTTTCGCTTCTAGGAGTAGCAGGTTCTAAAAACAATCAGCGGGTATGTAATGCAAAAATTACTATAGCCGCAAAGCCAATAATGCGGAGATCTCCCTATGCAGGAATGATGTTTAATGGGCAGGGAAGACCACTGAATCCTGATGGTTACTCATGCGCTCTCCACGCTTCTATGGGTGGGAATAAAACCCCCATTATTGACGAAGAGCATTGCTATTTTGGTCAAGATAGCTGGATTGAATGGTATCACTCTTACTTGATGAAAGGGGGAAAACCATTATCTCTAGATGCCGCACCTAAAAGACTCAGACGATTAACAATTGACGAGTCACTGAGAATACAGACCTTTCCACATGACTACCAGTTTATCGGCAAACAAAGTTCAATTTATAGACAAATAGGCAACGCTGTTCCCTGTGACCTAGCACAAGTAGTTGCAGAGGTTGTTCGAGATTTTCTCTGTCAATCTTACTCGACCATACCTCTACCTTTCATAGAGGATGAAGCTAAGCAATTATGGCTAGCTATTTAACGAGGGGGCGAGAGGAGACTCTATACATTTCTATCTTCCCGCCTTCCTACCCTCTTAAAAGCTCCCCACTTCTATAATTAAGGTTCTGAGTTATTAGGCATTATCAGGCTTTGAACTCTTGACCATCCTACAGACTGCTATCTATTCAAGGAGCTATTGTTTGAACGCATTATTGATCGCTGGGACAGACACAGGAGTCGGGAAAACAGTTTTGATGACTGCCCTGACTGCCTATTGGCAGCGATATCGCGCGATGAGTTTAGGTCTTTTAGCACCCATCCAGTGCGGTCTGGATAATCCGCTAGAGAAAACCTGGCAACAGTTTGAGCGTTTGAGTCAGCAGCATGAGTTTGTGCTGGTGGAAAGCCTGGGAGGACTGGGCGAACCGATTACTCCCGAAACCACGGTTGCCGATCTTGCTTGGGATTGGCGATTGCCGACGATTTTAGTGGTGCCCGTGCAGCCAGGAGCGATCGCCCAAGCCGTCGCCAATGTTGCCCTAGCGCATCAATGTCGCGTTCATCTCAAAGGAATTGTGCTGAACTGCGTTCGATCCTGCCATGTTCAAGAGAGAGAAGAGTGGGCATCGATCGATTTGCTGCAATCCTTGACCCAAAAACCTGTCCTCGGCTGTATTCCCCACCTCGCCGATTTGAGCGATCGCACTAAGCTCGTCCAGGTTGCCTCAAACCTAGACCTAGAGAGAATCATACCCATCTAGCCCCAGATCAAAATCCTGACTTCTAAATCCTGAATCCTGAATCCCCCATGGTTTCCACTCTCCCAACCCTATCCCACAATCTGGCCGCAATTCGTTTAGACATTCGCACCTTGCAGCCCCAGCTGGTGGAATGGCGAAGAACCCTACACCAGTATCCAGAGCTAGGCTTTCGGGAAAAGCTGACGGCAGAACTGATCGATCGCCTCCTGACAGAATGGGGCATTGAACATCAGACGGGCGTGGCGCAAACGGGCACGGTGGCAATCTTGCGCGGCAGTTCACCTGGCTCCGTGCTGGGCATTCGGGCAGACATGGATGCCCTGCCGATTCAGGAGGCGAATCAAGCGCCCTATCGATCGCAGCATGACGGCATTATGCATGCCTGCGGTCACGATGGGCATGTGGCGATCGCCCTGGGCACCGCCTACTATCTGTCGCAGCATCCCGAACAATTTGCCGGAACGGTCAAGATAATTTTCCAGCCCGCTGAAGAGGGGCCAGGAGGGGCCAAGCCGATGATTGCAGCGGGTGCCCTGAAGAATCCAGATGTGGAGGCAATAATTGGGCTGCACTTGTGGAATAACCTACCGCTGGGAACGGTGGGCGTTCGGGAAGGAGCGATGATGGCAGCAGTAGAAATCTTTGACTGCACGATTCATGGCAAAGGCGGACATGGAGCCATGCCCCACCAGACGGTTGACCCGATCGTGGTGAGTGCCCAGATTGTCAGCGCATTACAGGCGATCGTTTCTCGCAATGTCGATCCGCTGAAATCTGCGGTGGTGACGGTGGGTTCGCTGCATTCGGGACATACGTACAACGTGATTCCCCATACGGCGCAGATGCAGGGTACCGTCCGCTATTTTGATCCAGAATTTGAGGGTTTCTTTCGGCAGCGAATCGAGCAGGTGATTGCCGGAATTTGTCAGAGCCACGGCGCAACCTATGAGCTGACCTATCAGGAACTTTACCCACCCGTGATTAACGATCGCCAAATTGCTAATCTAGTGCGATCGGTGGCAGAAGCCGTGGTGGAAACGCCTGTGGGTGTGGTGCCCGAATGTCAGACCATGGGCGGCGAGGATATGTCTTTTTTCCTGCAAGAGGTTCCGGGTTGCTACTTCTTTTTGGGTTCAGCAAACGCGGCAAAAGACCTTGCCTATCCGCATCATCACCCGCGCTTCGATTTTGATGAAGCAGCATTGGGCATGGGGGTAGAGATTTTTGTTCGCTGCGTTGAGAAGTTTTTGGCAGGGAAGTAGGGCAATTTTGTGCAGATATTTTTTGAGAGTAGCGCCATAAACGCTATTTCAAAGCCTGTCGATATGCCGCATGAATGCGTCGCAGGTAATTTTCCATGCTGAAGAATTTTGCTACCTGTTTGCCTAGGGTAGAAAGCTGCGATCGCAGTGCCGGATTGCCCAGCAAGCCTTCCATCTTGTCTCGAATATCGCCCACTTCGTAGGGATCGACATAGAGTGCCGCATCGCCGCAGATTTCGGGCAGACAAGATACGTTAGACGTGATCACAGGACAGCCAAAACTCATAGCCTCTACGGGCGGCAGTCCAAATCCTTCGTAGAGTGAGGGAAACACCAGGCAGAAAGCACCGCTGTAGAGATAGCGCAAGCTACTTGCCGGAACATATTCCAACAGCTTCACCTGCTTACCGGGGTTCTTGCTATCAGAAACATAGCCAACTTTAGACAATTCATCCTCCCAAAGCCAGCCCTTCTTGCCCACAATCACCAGCGGCAGGTCGGTATCTAGACCTGCATAGGCATCAATTAATCGACCGACATTTTTCTTTGGCTCGATCGCCCCCACAAACAGAAAGTATTTCTGAGGCTCTAAGCCATAGCGTTCTAGAAACTCAGAGATTTCTCGTCTAGAGGCGACTAAAGGTTCCAGGGCGATCGGCTGATAGGTCACAATAATTTTGTCAGGATCGGCTTCGTCAAAGTAGGTTAGAAGATCTTGTTTTGAGCTTTCAGATACGGTGATGATTGCCGAAGATTCTTTCAGCGCATCCCGAATTTTGAAATAGAAGTTTTCTTTGTCATCAAGCGTGGCGTAGGGTAGACGCAGCGGAATTAAATCGTGGACTGTTGTAATCTTTTTAGCTCCACGAATTTGCATCGGCAAGGGATAGGTGACGTGCCAGAGATCGATTCTTTCGGGAACAGAAATCTGGGTTTTTAGCTTCAGTTTTTTATAAAGAACATTGGCAATGTCATAGCACTGAGGCAGATTAAAGGATGCCGCATATTTGAGGAAATCTTCGCTATATTGACCGCGCGTGACAACGAAATTGCGATCGCCCTTTCTTCGTCTGGCGCGATAGAGCGGTGATGCTGTTTTAGCCAATCCTTTGAGCAGAAAGGGGAGACTACGGTTCTCGATCGGGTTGTCAAAAAAGAAGACTTCATTGAGAATCTCGTTCGACTTATAGCCACCCCGACTGAGCAATACGTCAACATGCGCCCCCAACAGCGTCAAAGCTTGAACTAGGCTCAGACCATAGGTTTTTATGCCCGTCCCCTTCGTGAGCTGCAAATTGTATCCATCAATCAAGACATTCACGTCCGCTAAGCTCAGATCGGGTGGCACGACGATCGCCTGTTCGAGCTTGCCCTGCTCAATCTCTTGTTTTTCCGCTTCTTCCGCTGGCTCGGAGGGCTGGCTAATCTGTGAGACGGGTTCCTGAATCGCGATCGGCTGGGTCAGATCAACCGTTCTGCCTTCAACCGCTAGCTCACTGAGATTTCCCCAGGTAGAATCGGCGGCAGAAGTGCGGAACGATCGCACCAGACCAGGAACACAAACCACATAGCCGCCCTGTTTGACAATTGATCGCGGCGACCAGCAGGTAATCCACCAATCTTCATCAGCACCCTGTCCCGGCTTGCCCTTGTCAGGCTTAGGCGCACCCAGATAGGGCGTGGGAATGGGCACCACGCCACGCCAGTAGTCCCGGTGGGCGTGCAGGTGTTGACCGGGCATCGATCGCTTGTACAAAACTTTGTATCCTGCGATTTCGCCTGTGCCGAAGTTGGGATGCTCTAAGGCATCGCGTCCAGCCAGCAGGGGGCGATCGCGCGGGTCTTGAATTTGTGCCAGCACTTTCAGCGTATCGGGATTGATATCCACATCGTCCTGAAAGTAGGAAATCCAGTCGATATCGGGGTCAGCCAGCCAGTATTCTAGTCCCACATTTATGGCGTTGGGTAGCCCTCGGTTTTCGGGAATGCGAATTAGCGGCACTGAATACTGATTCGCAATCTGCTGATTTTCCTGGTAATTTTCCGACGTTGAGGCATCGTCTACAACCACCACCGGAATGCCTAGTGCTAGAACTTGGGGAAGCGATCGCGCCAGACTTTGAGGACGGTTGTAGGTAGTAATCACAGCCGCATAGGTGGTAGGGCGACGCTGCTCCAATGCCTCAAAGGCTTCATCAAACTGCCGTACTAAGCCTGTGATGTGAACTTTGTCTGGGGGCTGCACACCTGCAATTAGCGCTTTGGAATAGATCACAAAGACTTCGTTAGCAAAGACAGGATGAAACTGCTCTAAGACTTTGAGGGCAACGGGTGCTTCAATTTCAGTTGCCATGCCTTTGTGAAAAACAACGAACTGAAACTGTTCGGCGGGCAGCAGGTAGGAAACGTTGTAGTGATAGGTACCCGGAAAGAAATCTAGAAATTCATTAGGAGCTAGAACTGCATCCAGCGGCTCGGCATATTTTTCCAGGAACGATCGCACCTGCATCCAAAATTGATCTTCAGTGGGAAATGGCATGGGAGAGAAAGTTAACGGCAGCTCTTTCAGTAGAATGCCACATCGAGCGAGTTATTCGGCTGGCAATCCTAAGAATCGCTTGAGGGAAAACCATGCCGATCGCAGTCGCCAAAATTTGCTGGTTTGCATAGCTGCAAGGGTGGCTTTAGCCTCTAGTAACTGCTGCTGCAAAAGCTGATTTTGATTGAGCTGCGATTGTAATTTCTTAACTTTAGCCCTAAGCTGCTGTTGCTCTAGCCAAGATTTCTGAACCGATTGCAGAGTCTTGCCAGGGGCAAATTCCTGATGCCAAAAGATGAATTTCAGGCGAGAGAGTTCGCTTGACCAATCCTGTATTTTTGGCAGTAAATTGGGTTGTAAGCGGGGAGCTGTATAGGTGAGTTCATAGCTAAAGAGTGGTGTGGTTCTCTGAACAATATGTAGCAGCATACACAAATCCTCGAATTTATTAAGCTGTGGATCGGTGAGAAAAGCAGCATCTAAGAGCGATCGCTTTATCATTAATCCACTTAAAGGCTGTTGTTTTTCAAAAGCTAAGATCCGCTCAATACTGAAGGGATAAAAGTTTATTAATTCCTCGCTATCTTGAGATAATGCACCAGAATATGCAGCATTCAGATTCGAGGATATGAGTAAATTAACCAGCGTTTGAATGTGATTAGGATAGATTGAGCAAGCGGTATCCAGAATCATAAAGTAGTCGCAGGTGGTGGAGGCGATCGCCTGCAATCCTGACCATAGCCAATTGCTAAAATAGCCAGAATCAGATATTTCCACAGAATAAATCGGAAGCTTTTCCTGATAGTTTTTCAAGACACAATCTATGCTCTCTCCAGCAGATTTAACCAAGATTACTGAACAGTTAGCATAGGTTTGTTGAGCAATCTGCTGGAGAGAGTTAGCTAGTTGCTCAGGACTTTGACTGCCATCTTTGAGAATAATTTGAACGGTGGGAGCCTGTTGATAAGATAGGCTTTGTGATAATGCGAATCCTTTTTGCTCAACCAAAGTCTGATGATGAGGCAAAAGATTGAGGAGCAGCTTTTCCAGCGCATAGGTTTTCAGGAAAATGCTGTGCGCTCTGGCAGATAGATCTAAAGCCGCTTCAAGATTATCTTTAATAAACTGTATGTGGCTAGAAATCTGCTCAATTTGTGTTGCATAGCCTACATCTGGATCAATATAAAGGACGCTATCGCCAAACGTCTCTCGGATAAATGGATGGTCGCTGCAAATGGCGATCGCCCCTGACGCAACAATTTCAAAGATGCGCATGGAGGGCAAAGCCGCTTGACGATGTTCTTCTCGATGCAAACATAGTCCGACTCCAGCTTGATTCAGCATCCGCAAAACGCTTTCGCCATCGTAGGGAATGACACCTCTATAAGCATGATTTAAATGTTGCCAGCCCTCAGAATTGCCATACACTTCCATGTAATCTTGATCATCTAATCCCTCAAACAAATGCTGAAACCGCAAGCCGTCCCAATTAGAGCCTAGGTAAGCTAAGCGTGGATTTTCCAGTTGCGGAGCCTGATACTGATTCTGAGGACAGCTTGTAAAAAATGGTGCAGTAAAAAAAACTTTGGGTGTGTTGTAGAGGAGATGATGCAACCATCGATCGATCGCCTTTGAAGAAGTTAAGTATCCATCATAGCTCAACACATTTTGGACATACTTTTCCGTCCCTTCAAAGAATGAAGGCGGGTTCCACATACAGCCATAAGTTGGGCAATCTGAAAGCTTGGGGCTGTTGTTGTGCAACGCTATCACAAAGTCAGGTTGAAAGGCTTTGATCTCAGTTGAAGCAGAGACTTCGATCGCTTCCCAGCCTAAATTTACTGCCGCTAAAAAAATCCGTCGAGATAGCTCAGTTTCTGCAACGAGCTGTCCAGCAAACGGATTTTGAATGGCAATTTTCATAGATATTTCTGAATCATAGCCATCGCTAAACTTGAGTCAAAGCCACTTTGAATTTGCGATCGTATTCGGCAAATCCCCAGGTATCCATTGGCTGCTTATTTAGCACCTCTTTCTTGTACATGATGAAGCTACCCCAAATATTTTGAGAAAACCGAGAGGCTTCGGGATTATGAATTGGATGGGCACCAAAAAAGTATTCTTGATAGTAATCCACCATCTCTTTTTCAGGCAGCAATCGCCCTAAATAAGCCTCATGCAGTCGAGCAATTTCAGGCAAGCCAACGGTTTCCCACAGATCAATTGATTTCTGCTCTTGATAGCTACGAAATAGACCAAAGAACTCATCAACAGACAGGAACTTTGCGCCATGCTTTAAAAAGCGCAGCCACAGCTCATAATCCATGGCAAAGTGAAAGCTTTCATCAACGTAAGCGCCCGATTTCTCAAAGATTCCGCGTCGCCAAAAGACGCATTCTTGAGCAATATAGTCGCTGAGGTACAGGTTTTTCTCACAAAAAGGCTGATAGGGCGGGCAGTAGGTAAATCGTCCGTTGGCGTTAATGCTATTGCGCCGACCGTACACCACATCAATATCAGGATTTTCATCAAAATAGCGAACAGCTGTGGCGATCGTATCTTTGTCAGCGTAACAATCATCCGAGTTGAGATACGCCATAATTTCGCCCGTGCAGCGGTTGAAGCCTTTGTTTAAAGCATCAGTTTGTCCACGATCGGGTTCAATAATTAAAACATCAATATGCGATCGATATTTTTCAAGAATATCTTTCGTTTGATCGGAGGAAACCGCATCCACCAAAATATATTCCAGGTCAAGATAATCTTGGCAAATAACGCTCAAAATAGTTCTTTCTATAAATCTGCCCTGGTTGTACGAGGGAGTAACAACGCTAACTCTAGAACGGCTAGTGGCTTCCATTACGCTCATACTTGATGGCTTCTAGGCTTTTGTGAATCTTAACAAGCTCATCAACAATCGTCACATTCAGCTTGACATCTGTGCGATCGCTCTTAATTTCGTCAATCATCTGATACATTTTGACAAATTCTGTAGAAACCAAATGAGAAGTGCGATTCTGCTGCTCCAAGTTAATTTTTCTCAGTCGCTCTACTTCCTGAGTTAGACTCTCTACCTTCTGTTCTAATCGTTCTATATGTCCTTGCGAAATCGATCGCGCTTCATCAGCTGCTTCAGCCTTAACGACCTTATAAAGAGGATTTAGGCTGTAGTAGTATACGCGCTTGAAGATACCTCTAACCATTCTCTTTGAATCCAATAAATTTTAGTTGGGCAGCGACAGGACGATCGTCCCCGGCAGGAAGACGTTGAAACTTAGAAAAGCGTAAGTCAATTCGTCGTCGAGAATTTCCTGGAGGAACTGCAAGTTGAATCTTGAATTCTCCAGGCTTGAGCATTTGCCGAATCGCTTCCTGCCCCTCTACTAGAATGATCAGTTCAGTGCTGAAAGCTGAATCTTTGAGTTCCGGCAATGCACCTTGCAGGACTAGCGGAGAAGCGGGGTTAGTTTGCTTTAGATTAAGGAAGGCTGCTTCAGAGACCCAACCATCTTCATAAATCCCAGAATATTCTAAGTTAGGATTTGCTAAATCGGCGGGAAAATCGGCTAAATGACCAGGTGGATTGAGGTTCCTGTATTCTTCGTCAGAAATCAGAGAAACGTCTCGACCAAACCCCACAAGCTGGCGGCGATCGAGCGGGATCTCTTTGCCATACCAGTTCATTAACCCTTTTCGTTTGTTTGGCAAACGTTTGCCCTCCACGCCCATGTCAATCTCTAGATACTGGCGTTGATTGATGATTTGGGGAGAGAGTGGTGCTGAGAAGACATGGGCAGAACCGCGCCCCACGATACTAAAACTTTTACGTTCACTGCCGATCGCTTCTGCTGGCGGCAGCTTATTTTCTTTATCATTTTTCAAGCTAGCTGTTAGGTTAAGTTCCAGACGAACTTGCTCAGAGGGATGAATAGTCTCAAACAAGAGATGCCGTCCCAGCCCTGACATTTTTTCCTCAGGAAAGAAGAAGTCTTTTTCAAGCTGATACAGGGCAATTGCCCTGACCTGACCCAAATAGTAATGCTGTCCTAATGTGGAATGATTGAAGATGAGAAAATTATTGACTTTCCAAAGTGGTTGAGCAATAAAATTTCGGCTGTCCGCAACCCGAAAGCGACGGTTGTTAAATATATCCTGCTGAGAAGTAGTAGAAATTAGAAAAGGTAGATCTTGCTCATTTCTCAGAGTCGCATTTGCTTGAGCTATAAGATCACCTACTTGTTTGATCATGATGAACGAGTTTCTAGCCGATGGATTCTGCCGATCCAAGAGATCAAACTCTGCCTGCTGATAGATGCTCGAAATCATTTTAAGAACGGGTTGTGCAGCTTGACTTAGTTCAGGATCAGGCACAGCATCTAATCCAAGCTTTCCAAGCTTAACGATCGTTTCATAGAAATCTCGACTGGGAAAAAAGGCGGTTTTGTTGACGGTATAAAGCGCCTGAAACTTTGCCAAAACAACATTGGCTGTGTCGAGTAGAAACTTTTGGGTCGGCAAAGACTCAAATAGGCTTTGAAACTCACTATAAATTTTTGCTCTAGAGGCATTTGGCACTTCGATAGTTACGCCCTGCCCCAAACCACGACTTGCCTCAACGTAAGAATTCTGCTGAATGTTTAAGCTAAGTAGCCCAACCAACAGCAACGGCGCGATCTTGAGAATTAGCTGACGCGGTTGATTCACCCACCAGACCACCATAGTCGCAACGAGAAAAGGCTGAATGAACATTGCTAGCTTGAACAAGCCAAAGTCGCTTTGACGAATAAAGAGAACTAAGCCAACGCTCAGCATCACTAGCGTGATTGTTGCACTAGGAGAGTTCCATCGCACCAAGAGAAAACTGACTATGATCGCGGTCAGGAGCAGAAACATGCCCAGAAGAATAGTGATGGAAATCCAGGGGTCTCTGTAGGTGCCAGAGATGGGTTGAAGGCTCCAGAAACCTGCTAAACCGCTAGGAATAAGAAAGTAGGGAAAGAGGCTAAATTGCAGATCGTTTAATATAATGCCTTTGCCAGTTTGACTGCGTAAAAAAGCGATTGCATGAATAAAAAAGGTGTTGAGAAAAACTAAATTGGTCAACACCGCAAGGCTGCTAACGATTAGTAGGGGCTTCAAGTAAAGTTTGCGTCTTAAGAGACTCACGCCGTGATAGAGCAAAAATGCCAGTACTAAAAAAGGTAAGACTTCAGGATAGATAATAAATAGCGCAACAACCAGTAGACCTGCCAGTAGCCCCTGCTGGATCAGCGCTCCTCGCTTGAAGTTTTCAAAGGATTGCAGCAGCAAAACCAGACAGCCTGCCAGGATCGCAATACCGCTAACCTGTGCTATGAGTTGCTGAAGCACTCCATAGGTGTTGAGGGCAGAAATGCTCAGTAGACCGCAGGCAATTAGGGCGGATAGGTAAAGAGTTTTAGTCTGATAGACCAATGCACCAATTGTGCTGATCAGAATCAGCAGAAATGCCAGGATTGTTGGCATAAAGACCTGGTGAGCCGTCAACCCTGTGACGCTACAAACCCAAGCTAACAGGAGATCGCAGCCTGGACGCACACCGCCAGGAACATGCATCAGCCAATAGTAAAGTGTGTAGTCTTTTCCACTGGCTAAGACATCCAGATCTGGAGTGTCAAAAAATCCATGCCGAAGAAAAAGATCGGCACTCAGGCAATAGTTTGCCATGTCATCATTAGCATAACTAACCCAGTTAAATCCGAACTCCAGCATTGGGCGACCTGTTAGATACAATGCTAGTAAGAAGCAAGCAGTAAAGGGAGTATATTCACGCCAAGGCAGCTTGAGACGGATTTTCCAGATTAAAGCAAGGCTAACCAGAAACAGAAAGAGGGCTAGAACTTTACCAAAGCTATTTACAGGATTGCCAAGCCGATTGAGCCAAAAAACGGGGAGGAGAGTAATAACTAGTCCTACTACTGGCGCAAGAAGGACATTTTGTAGAGGATCGCTTTGTCTACGAAGAAACGTTACAGCAGGGTAACCTGCCACAGTCCAGAAAATGAATAGAAGTACCGATAATCCGAAAGCTAACAATTTTGCTTCTCCTACTTCCAAGTGTTACTTGCGAGACTCCAAACGAGCTTTCTCGTTACTTTGAGCTGAAATTTGAGCGATGGATGCAGGAAAAGTTCGGTGAGACTTTTGGCGCTTTTCTTGAAAGAGTTTCCAACGAATTGTCGCTAAGTCCTTCAGCAATCGCCAAGATCCGGTCAGTGGGTTAAAGCGGCTATCAGCATCATTACTCCATAGCACAGGAAATTCTAAAACCTGATAGCCTTCCATCAGCGCCCTTAGAATGACTTCGATATCGAACATGAAGCCATCTGTGAAAGTGGAAGCATAGAGCTGGCGAGCAACCTCACCTCTATAAAGCTTGAAGCCACACTGTGTATCTGAAATGTAGAGCGGTAGACCCATCAGCGTGTGGATCAAAAAGCCATAGCACTTGGAACCAAGGCGACGATAGAGAGGTTGTCTGCGGCGGACGCTGCCCCTCATCCGGCGAGAGCCAATCGCTATGTCGCACATTTCTAGTTCCAGCATGGTTAAGCCAATCTTTGCAATGTCGTAGGGAACACACAAACCAGCATCGGCAAACATAACTATTCTGCCCTGTGATCGAGTGATGCCGTAGCGAAGAGCATAACCTTTACCACTATTGGGTATGTAGCTTAAAACTTTTAGGGATGGAATCTCTGCTTCTAGGGATTTAGCTACTGCGACCGTATCATCTGGTGAGCCATCGTCTACCACTACAATCTCACCTGCCAACCGCTGAGACTTAAGAAAAGCTTCAGCAGCGCGAATATCTCGCCTAATCTTGTTGGTTTCCTTGTAGGCAGGAATAATAATGCTTAACTCTAGCTCAGACAGATGATTACTCACCATTTCCTCTCCCAACCCCACTAACTTTTACTCCATCAACGCCTAGTAAGCGATCGCTGCAACTGACGAAGCTTTGTCCTAACTCCTGCGCTAAATGTCAGATATTTATGGCATAGAAATCCAATAGGAATATTGATAATAACTGCTATCAGCTTTGCTTGTAACGGCGTAAGACTTAACTTACTAACACTAATTTGAATAACCAATATCGTAATCAACCAGCAAACAACCACTATAACTAAGTAGGTTCTGAACTGACGGATAGTAGAACGCTCAAAGTTTTTGAAGTTAAAGAACTTGTTAAGCATAAAGTGAGCCACCACGGCTACACCGTAAGAAAGGGTGGTGACCAGTGGCACATACATAGGGGTCAACAGCAAAATCTGAAAGGTTCCTACGTCAACCACGAACACAATTCCACCAATAAGAAGATAGCGAAATAGAGAAGGTAGCAATTTCAATAGTCTCTATGGATATGAAGGTAAAGGCACATTCAGCTATGCTCACTTAACTAAATAGCTGGCGGGTTTGATAGCAAAAGCTTAACGGGCTGAACGGGAGTTAAAGCCGATGGAACTAATAGCCCAAATATGACAACCCACTTGCCCATAGGGATAAGAGTATATTCATCTATAGATAGCCCAACTTTTACGGCAGATCTCAGCAGTTGTCTGGCGCTGTGTTGAAATGTCAGGGGATGAGGAAAATTCCAAATTCGATGTAAGAGTCTAAACGCAATTTTCTCTAAAAAGTGGAACCATCCAGGGACAGTGCTTTCGACGATGAGGATTCTTCCAGATGGCGTCAAGTGCCTTGCACAGCTTGTCAAAATAGCTTCTAAGTTTTTAACAGATTCCTCAGGAGAATGCCCTGTTACATGGTGTATTAGCATCTGTAGAACAATGACATCAAATTTCTCCTCTATATCAAAATCAAGCGCATTTCCTCTAATTGGAATGACATTGTCACCATATTTAGCGCCCTCATCAATACAAACGTCGAGAATCACGACTCGATCGAGCGAGGAGATCTCATAATTGAAGAAACCGCCATTACCAATATCTAAAAGTGAATGACACCCTTTTAGCTCAGACTCTATACACATCCGGCAATAGGTATAGGTATCTAAGGTTAAAACCTTTTTTTGATACCAGGTATTCTCACTAAAATATGTAACGTTTTTATCTGACATCCTCGCCTCGTAAACTTTAAGTAGTATGTAGCTTCGGGACGACCACAAAGCTTGCCAAAGTAGACCTCTTTCTGGTAGCTGTGGTGAGACAATACAAGTATCTCTAGTTCAGCTACTTTTTACACCTTGTAACTAAGCCCGGATTATAACCAGCTTCATGCTCAAAATCAAACTGTTTGCCGATGGTGCTAACTTAGACGACATGCTGGCTGCCTATCAAGGTGGAGTCGTTCAAGGGTTCACGACCAATCCCACGCTGATGCGTAGGGCGGGCGTGATGGACTATGAATCCTTTGCTAGAGAAGTCTTAGAAATCATTCCCGATCGCCCCATTTCCTTTGAAGTTTTTGCCGATGATTTTGAGACCATGTATCGGCAGGCACTACAGATTAACACCTGGGGTGAGAATGTTTACGTCAAAATACCCATCACTAATACCAAAGGCGAATCAGCTGTGCCGCTGATTAAAAGGCTTGTGGGTGATGGCATTAAGCTCAACGTAACAGCCATTCTAACCCTAGAACAGGTGCAGGCAACCAATCGGGTGCTGAGTCCGATGATCCCTTCAGTGGTGTCAGTGTTTGCGGGGCGGATTGCAGATACGGGCATTGATCCGGTGCCCTTGATGACGGCAGCGGCTCAAATGCTGAGAATTGAGTCCAAAGCCGAGCTGCTGTGGGCAAGTCCTAGAGAGGTTTTAAATGTGTATCAGGCGGATGCCTGCGGCTGCGACATCATTACGGCAACAAATGACATTTTGAAAAAGCTGTCTATGTTTGGCAAAGATCTAGACGAGCTTTCCCGTGAAACAGTGCAAATGTTTTATGACGATGCCCGTAAAGCAGGCTTTCAGATTGAGTGTTGAGGGCAGATTGAGTGTTGAGGGAGCGATCGCGCTTCAGGATTCAGTTGACCTGTAGGGGAGTGAGGCATGACGACACAGCGAACGGTTTTAATTACAGGCGTGGCAGGTTTTATCGGCAGCAACCTTGCCGATCGCCTGCTCTCTGAGGGCTTCCGGGTGATTGGCATCGACAACTTGTCCTATGGTGTGCTGGAGCAGGTACCCGAAGGAGTAGAGTTTCACAAGCTGGATATTCGATCGTCCGAAATTTACCCTCTCTTTAATCAGGTAGACGCTGTTTATCATCTGGCGGCAAAAAACTGTATAGCCGACTGTCAAATCGATCCCCTAGAAACTAGCGATATTAACGTCACGGGGACGGTCAATGTATTTGAGGCTTCACGTCGCGGTCAAGTCGGTAAGGTGATCTACGCGGAATCCTCGGCGCTGTATGAAGGTTCCTCAGTCATGCCCACGCCAGAAAGCGAGGTCTATCCTCAAAGCTTTTATGCGGTTAGTAAACTGGCAGGCATGGCGTTTGCGGAAGCCTATCGCCGCTTTTATGGGCTGCGAACCACAGCACTCCGCTATTTCTGTGTGTATGGCCCGCGTCAAGACTATCGCCGCACCATTCCGCCTCTGATGAGCGCTTTCGTCATCAACTTGCTGCAAGGCAAGCAGCCGACGATCTATGGCACAGGCGAGAAGCGTCGAGATTTCATCTACGTAGATGATGTCAACGACTTTCATCTGCAATGTTTAGATGACCCCCGCACAGATGGCAATGTCTATAACTTGGGCAGCGGCATCAGCTACTCTGTGTTGGACATCTACAAGGCGATCGCCCGTCTGCTGGGAAAAGATATCCAGCCTCAGTTTAAGCCTGATCTGCCGGGTGAGGCAGACGTAACCTTAGCGGATATTTCTGCGGCAAGATCAGTAGGATGGTCGCCCCATGTCTCTCTAGACGAAGGTTTAATTCAGTCAATTACCTTCATCAAAGACAAAGTATTAACGCAGCCATGAATGAAGCCCTAGAGAACCGGGACTACAAAATCGCAGATTATCTGGCGCGATCGGCAGATTACTATGCGCTGACTAAATATAAAATCATCATGACCTGGTTGCCTAAAACTGCTAATCTGCGAGTGTTGAACGCAGGCTGCGGTTCTGGAGAGATGAATATTTTGCTGGCTCAAAATCCATCTTGGCAGGTGGAGGCGATCGACATTGATCCAGAAGCGATTCAGATTTCCGAACATCTGAGAGAAGAACACAAGCTAGAAAACCTTAAGGTCTTCAAATGCAGCATTGAAGATCTAGATAGACCCCTAGGGTATTACGATGCGATCATTTCTAACGATGTCTTAGAACATATTGAAGACGATCTGGCGGCAATGAAAAAGCTAGCAGGCTTGCTGAAACTGAATGGCATCCTCTGTGTTTCGGTTCCGGCACTGCAGTCGCTGTTTGGCTATCACGATGAACAATTGGCGCATTACCGCCGCTATAACAAAAGCAACTTAACCCGAAAGCTTTTCCAGTACTTTGAAGTTCAAAAGTGCCGATATTTTGCTGCAATCTTAATCCCGATCGCCCTTCTCTATAGCTGTTGGCTCCGCAAACCCTACCCCATCGGTGAACCGGGCAAAGAATCTCTCGTGACCAAACTGCTCAAATTCTTATTGGCGCTAGAAGCCAACGTACCGCTGCTTACGGGAACATCTTTAATCGCCATGGCTACTCCAAAACGGCTTTCTAGCACAGTCCTTTTAGAAAGAGGTCAAGAATAATGGGAATGCCGGGAGTGCTAGTCTTAGCTGCGGGCAAAAGCACAAGAATTCAGTCGATCGCCCAAGGCATTCCTAAGCCGCTGCTCTCGATTCAAGAGCGCAGTATCTTAGAGCGAAACCTGTCCTGGCTGGCTCAATCGGGCGCTGATACAATCTGGATCAATCTGCACTATCGCCCAGATGATATTCAAACGGCGATCGGCGACGGTTCAGAGCTAGGACTAAACATTTCCTACTCCTTGGAGCCTGAGATTCTAGGCACTGCCGGAGCCTACAAAAATTTGGAGTCCCAGTGGAAAGGCTCAACGCTGGTAGTCTATGGCGATAGCTTAGTGCGGTTTGATCTACAGAAATTTCTCACAACTCATGAAAAAACGAACGCGGATGTAACGATCGCCCTATTTGACCAAAACATGCATCTCCATACGGCGATCGCTGGGGGACGAGTGGTGATGGATGACCAGAATCGCATTACCGATTTTGTCGAAACCGGAGCCGGAGAAGCACCTCGCTCAACGCTAATCAATGCCGCAGTTTATCTCTTGGAACCAGAAATTCTAGATCTGATTCCAGAACAAACTTTTTACGACTTCGCCCGCGATTTGTTTCCGAAGATGCTGGCAGAAGGGTATTATCTGCAAGGTCATCTGATCGATGGCTATTGCTTGGGGTTAGATACTCCCGAAAGCTACGCCAAAGCGATGTCCCTTATTGAATCTGAGCAAATAAAACTAGCATGATCATCACGCGCACACCCTTTAGAGTCACGTTGGGCGGCGGCGGTACAGACCTGCCTTCCTACTACGAAAAGAATGGCGGGTTCATCTTCGCGATGGGCATCAACAAGTTTATGTACGTGATGATCAATCCGCCCACGATCGACACCATGATTCGCCTTCACTACACCCAGAGCGAAACAGTGTTTCATGTCTCAGAGTTGCAGCATGAACTGGCGAGAGAGGCGCTGCGCTATCACGGCATTGAAGAAAAGATGGAGATTTCCTCCATGGCAGATTTGCCTGCCGGAACAGGGGTCGGTTCTTCGAGCTGCTATCTCATTGGGTTGCTGACAGCACTGCACCACTACCGTAGAGACTATATTTCGCTGCAAGAGCTATCGGAAGAAGCCTGCCATATTGAGCTGGATATCTTGAAAAAGGGCATTGGCAAGCAGGATCAGTACATGGCGGCATTCGGGGGGTTGACGGTGCTAGAGATTGCCAAGGGCGGTGCAGTCACCGTCAAGCCAGTGCGAATGGGCAGTAGCTCGATCGCCGAACTGGTGGCAAACACCCACATTTACTACACTGGGTTCCGACGCGATGCGGTCGATGTCCTGTCAGAGCAAAATACCGCTATGCAGTCTCAGACCGTCCCCAAACATGATGTGGTGGCAAACAGCCTGCATCACATTAAAGATCTGGGCTACCGAATTTTAGAGGCGATCGAAACAGAAGATTTTGATGCCTGGGGCAAAATGCTGCATGAACATTGGCAGTTCAAAAAGCAAATGTCGGCGCGGATCAGTCTCACAAAAGTGGATCAGATTTATGCAGAAGTGCAGCAAAACTACAATGTCTTGGGTGGCAAAATCATCGGCGCAGGGGGCGGCGGTTTCCTGATGCTCTACTGCAGCAAAAACCACAAGCAGCTAGAGCAGTTCATGGAGTCTCAAAAGATGCCGCGTCTGCACTATACGATCGAGCCAGAAGGCTCTAAAGTGGTGGCGGATGTGTCGAGCAACGATGCGCTGATGTTCCACTCAAGAGATTTTGTATCCAGGTAGTCCTATGGCAGTACATGAAAAAATTGGCATTGTTGGACTTTGGCATCTCGGTTGTGTAATCTCGGCAGCCTGGTCAACGCTGGGCAAGACGGTGCAGGGCGTTGATTTTGATCACGCGCTCATTGACAACCTGAGCCAGGGTCAGCCGCCGATCTTTGAGCCAGGGCTACAGGAAACCATCCAAACAGGTCTAAGTCAGGGGAAACTCGGCTATTCGACCGATCCGGCAATGTTGTCAGACTGCGGATTGGTGTTTCTGGCCTACGATACTCCCGTGCGAGACGATGACACCTCGGATCTAACAATTCTGGAGGAGGCAATCGCCAAAATTGGTTCCCACCTCAGCCCCAGAACGATTTTGATTGTCAGCGCTCAGCTGCCTGCTGGCACAGCCCGACAGTTTCGCGCCCAGCTGAAGGAGTTTGAGCCATCGCTAGAGCTGGTGTATTCTCCAGAAAATCTGCGCTTGGGCG
Organism: Drouetiella sp.; assembly: GCF_059504425.1. Taxonomy (NCBI): domain Bacteria; kingdom Bacillati; phylum Cyanobacteriota; class Cyanophyceae; order Oculatellales; family Oculatellaceae; genus Drouetiella; species Drouetiella sp. Next base: position 56,639 of record NZ_JCACIN010000021.1, on the reverse strand, counting down.
AGGCGATCGACTGCTACCTGCATCCCGGACATATTGTCATTGGGGCGGATGATCCCCAGGCAGGGCAGACCGTCACTGAACTATTTGCGCCGATGCAGGCCGAATGCCTATTGATGAACTTGCCCAGTGCTGAGATGACCAAGCATGGCATTAACTCATTTCTGGCGGCTTCGATCACGCTGGCAAACCAGTGGGCAGATATCTGTACTGCCGTGGGTGCTGACTTTACTCAAGTTGCCGCCGCCATGAAGCTAGATCCCCGGATTGGCAAGCGGGCGTATCTTAGCTCTGGCATTGGCTTCTCCGGCGGCACTCTGGGGCGCGATCTGAAGGTGCTGGAAGCCATTAATCAACGGTCAGGTAATGAGTCTCCGATCTTTGGTACCGTCTGGCAGTACAACAAGTCCAGAGTCAAGGTGGTGGCTAAGATGTCAGAGGCGGCGATCGGCTCTCTGAAAGGTAAAAGAGTGGCGCTGCTTGGCATGACCTATAAGCCAGGAACTAGCACCCTACGCCGCAGTTTGCCTCTAGAGGTTGCCTCTGATCTGATCGCTAAGGGGGCAGAGATTAGAGCTTATGACCCTAAGGCAAATTGGAATGAAGTGCAGATTCCGGCGCAGCTACAAGTTTGTTCTACGGCATACGATGCGGCGGCGGACGCAGATCTAGTAGTGCTGCTGACGGAATGGGCTGAGTTTAAAGAGCTGGATTTTCAAGAGATTCGCGATCGCATGAAGGGCAGCACTTTCTTTGACACCAAGAATTTTCTGTTGACAAAATTTGACCAGATTCGCGAACTAGGATTCACTGTCTTGAGCATTGGGCGCAGCTGCTAGGCAAAAAATTGGGGAAAAATTAGAAAAAGTGAGGCAGAGATTGTGTCTGAGGTAGCGATCGATCTATCCAATAAAAATATCTTAATCACGGGTGGCAGCATGGGCATTGGCTATGCTGCTGCTGAAGCCTGTCTCAAAGCTAATGGGCGTGTAGTGATCTGCGCTCGCAACTCAGAAGACATTGACAAAGCTCTGAGCCAGCTTCGGGCGATCGGATCGGGGCAGGTCGTTGGCGTATCTGCCGATGTGACTCAACACGATCAGGTGGAGGCAGCGTTAGACAAAGTTGAATCTAGCTTTGGAGTACTGAATGCCGTCATCCATGCAGCCGGAATTTATGGACCGATCGGCGCGCTCACAGAGGTCGATCCGGAAGCCTGGTTCAATGCGATTCGGATTAACCTTTTCGGCTCTTTTTTGGTGGCGCGGCAAAGCTGTTTGCGGCTGCAAAAAACGGGGGGCAGAATTGCGCTGTTCTCCGGCGGCGGTGCGGCGACTCCGTTTCCCAACTACACCGCCTACGCTTGCGGCAAGGTCGGAGTTGTGCGGTTCACAGAGACGATCGCGCAAGAAATGGCTCCTTTTAAGATTCAGATCAACTGTATTGCGCCAGGTTTTGTGATTACCCGATTGCACCAACAAACCCTGGAGGCAGGGGCAAATCTGGCAGGCGAGAAGTTCTTGGAAAATACCAAAGCGCAAATTGAGAAAGGGGGCGTACCTGCTTCGGTGGGTGGCAATGCAGCAGCCTTCCTGATTTCTGACCGGGCGGACGGCATCACCGGAAAATTTGTTGCCGCTCCCTATGACGGTTGGCAAAACTGGGTTGATCATCTAGAAGAGCTAAAAACCACGGATATCTTTACGCTGCGCCGAATTTTGCCGAAAGAGCGCGGCATGGACTGGCAATAGAGGCTTGCTTGGCTCTTTCTCTAAACGAACAAGCTCAATCAATCAGGGTTCATCAGCGAGATAGGAAAGCATGAAAGTTGCAGTGATTGGGTGTGGGCTAATTGGCAAACGACGATCGCAAACTGCGATGGAACATCCGTTATCAGAATTAGCGATCGTCGTAGACATCAATCCGGCAGCGGCGGAAGCTGTAGCTGCGCAATATGGCTGTGAGTCTGCAACCGACTGGAAAGCGGCAATCGCCCATCCCGATATTGACATCGTTGCTGTAGCGACACACAACGGGCTACTGGCAGAAATCGCGATCGCCGCCCTGCAAGCCGGAAAGCACGTGCTGATCGAAAAGCCAATGGGGCGCAACTTAGCCGAAGCTTTGAAAATGGCGGAAGCTGCGAAAGCCGCCAATCGCATTCTCAAAATTGGCTTCAATCACCGCTATCATCCGGCTCTAGCTAAAGCCTATGATTTGTTTCAGGCTGGGGCGATCGGTGAGATTATCAATATCCGCGCTCGATATGGGCATGGCGGACGACCGGGCTACGAAAACGAGTGGCGCGGCAATCCAGAGCTAGCGGGCGGCGGCGAACTCACCGATCAGGGAGTGCACATAGCCGATCTGATTCACTGGTTCGCCGGACTGCCCACTGAAGCCTTCGCCTATCTACAAACGGCGATCTGGCCAATTCAGCCCCTCGAAGACAACGGCTTTGGTCTGTTTCGGTTTGGCGATGGAGCAATCGCCAGTTTTCACACGAGCTGGACGCAGTGGAAAAACCTGTTCTCCTTTGAGATTTACGGGCAGAAAGGTTCTCTGACAATTGAAGGGCTAGGCAAAAGCTACGGCATCGAACGGCTGACGATCGCCTATCGCAAGCCCGAAGGCGGTGTGCCTGACCTAGAAGATCTCGTTTTCGATTTGCCAGACACATCTTGGGAGTTAGAATGGCAAGATTTCATCGAAGCGATCGCTGCCAAAACTCCCTACTGGGGTGCTCCAGAGGAGGGGGTCAGCGCTATGCGGATGCTGGACGCGCTCTATCGATCGGCAAAGGCAGGAGCGCCGATTCATGTCTGATCGGCTTAGACTTGCCAATGAGGCTGGCTTAAGACCAGGAGTTTTTCTCGATCGCGATGGGGTAATTAATCAGGTTGTCTACCGAGATGGACAGGCTGTTTCTCCTCGTTCACTCCCAGAGTTTGTCTGGACAGCGGGTATTCAAGCGGCGGTTAACCAAATCAAGCTAGCGGCTTTGCCCGTGTTTGTGGTCACCAATCAGCCAGACATTGCCCGACACAAGATGGAGGCAGCCGTCTTGGAGCAAATGACAGCCCTGATCTATCAAACCTTGCCGATTGACGATCTGCGGGTTTGTCCCCACGACAATGGCGATCGCTGCTCCTGTCGTAAACCCCATCCTGGTATGCTAGTTGAGTTGGCGACTCAATGGAATATTGATCTGAGTCGGTCTTTTATAGTAGGGGACTCCTGGAAAGATATGCAGGCAGGAAAACAGGCAGGCTGCCAGACAATCTTAATTCAGCGAGACTACAACCAGGGCACCGAAGCCGATTTTGGAGTGCCAGATGTCTTATCAGCTGCCAATCTGATTTTAGAGTTAGTTTGAGTTTTAGATTTGATTTGTTTGAACCGCGAGGGAGGGCTTTGAAAATGGGATATGTGGCCGAATTTTTTGCAGATGCGAAAACAATTATTGATGCGATCGACATCAATATCGTTGAGAAAATGGTGGATGAAATTGTTGCAATCCGTGAAAACGGCGGGCGGCTTTTTTTCATTGGCGTGGGCGGTGGTGCAGGACATGCTAGCCACGCGGTTAACGACTTTCGCAAGATTGCAGGCATCGAATCCTATACACCCACAGATAATGTCTCAGAGCTGACGGCACGCATCAATGATGATGGCTGGGAATCGGCATTTGTTAACTGGCTGAAGGGCAGCCGTCTCAACGCAAAGGACGGCATTTTTGTGTTCTCGGTCGGAGGCGGCAATGCTGAAAAAAATGTTAGCGTCAACATTGTTTCTTCCCTGCAATATGCCAAGGAAATTGGCGCAAAGGTGTTTGGAGTCGTTGGTCGAGATGGCGGCTATACGGCGCAGGTTGCAGATGCTTGCGTAGTCATTCCCCCCATCCGCAGCGAGACTGTAACACCCCAAGCAGAGGCTTTTCAGGCTGTAGTCTGGCACCTGGTAGTGTCTCATCCTAAGCTGCAAAAGTATGAAATGAAGTGGGAATCAGTTAAATAATTGCGAAAAGCGAGAGATTTTGCGGCGCACCCGGCGATCGACTGTAGATTCAAGCGATCGCCGTAAGACTTCGATTTCTTCGACTTGCTCTCTAATCACTTGTCGCTGCTCTTTTAAGGCGGCTGTTGCCCTGCGAATCCGCAAATTTTTGCTTTGCCTCAAGGTCTGAATTTCCTGCTGCTGCTGACGCTTTAGCTGTTCGATCGCATGTTCGTTCTGGGCGATTTTTTGCTGCTGTTCCTGAATAATCTGTAGACGTTCGTCGGCAGTTTGTTTTAATACATCGATCAATTGAAGTCTTGCTTCAGCAGCTTGTTTTAATACATTGATCAATTGAAGTCTTGCTTCAGCAGCCTCAAGCAGCTCGTGCATCTGGGATTGCATCGTCTCTATCTGCTCTCTCGTCTGATCAGAAATCTGATGAGAGGTCTGGTGAGAAATTTGTCTCTCATTCCTTAAAGCACCTTGAAATCTCCGAGCATTCATAGCTATATCCCACCTATGGATGAGATCTTTAGCTAAAGCTTGAGTTGTCGAACTAGCCCCATCAAGGCGATCGTTAGCTTGCTTTAAGTCGGTAACCGCAAACAAATTTTTATAGGGATATGTGCTGTGATAAGGCTCTGGCACAAGTTGAAAATGAGTTGCATCAAAGTAACAAATTGTATAGCCAAAATCTTCTAAAGCAGTCCGCAGTTTTTGAGTTGTGCTTCCGGCAGCAACAGCATTTTCCTCAGTAAACTCAATCATCCACAGAGGAAATTTTCCTGCCTTAATGGACTGCTCTGCACCGTTAAGAACCTGAAGCTCCCATCCTTCTACATCTAACTTTGCTAGATCAACTTGCTCAACGTTTAAATCTGAGATAAGCGCATCTAACGTGTGGCTTTTGACAGATATTTTACTGGGACTCATACGATCGCCCAGTTGCTCACCCGTTGCAAAAGTGCTGAAGGCTGCTAGTCCGTCTTTACCGAGTATGAGGGTTGCATATCCCTCTTGGTCAGAGAGACCTGCTTCAATAGCAGTAAAGTTGCTAAACCCCAACTGACTGAGATTGTAATTGTAAAGCTCAAAGCAAGCTGGGTTAGGTTCAAAACCTACGATGCGCCCACTGCCCTGAAGGGCTTTGGCTGCAACACAAGAAAAAATACCGACATGCGCGCCACAGTCGAAGAAAGTGTCTCCCGATCTTAAGTAGAGCAGAACGAAAGCTTGTTCAATTCCTTCAAAAACACCTTCTTCAACCAGTTGCCCAACATGATCATGCTTTGGAAATCGAATTTTACCGATATACGGAGCGTTTAACTCATATTGTGATGGCTCTGAGTTACTCGAAGCATATCGATTAACCCTAACAAATTCTAGATTTTCCTCTAAATCATTGCTTTGCAATTGAGAAGAGATTAGTCTAAAACCTCTATCAGTCAAATACTCTAAAACTTCTTTTTTGCTAGAACTATTGACGTATAAGGGAACTTTTTGAACCTCAACAATAATATTTTTGATCACCGAGAGTGCATTACCTGCACTTTTAAGGACTTGAAGGCCATAGCCTTTAGCATCGACCTTCAGAAGATCTACTTCCTCGATTGAATGTTGCTGAATAAAGGTATCTAGGCGAGTCACTGGAACTTCAATCGTTTTAACCTCTTCTAGCTGCTCAGCATAGGGCTTCCAAGATTCACTCATCTCAACGGTAGACAAAGATGAGGTTTGCAAATCTCTGTTGAGGTGGAAGTTAAATAAACCCTCTTGCTCTCCCACAGCTGCACATAGCACATGAATGTTGGGGAGCTGGTGTGAGCGAATCACCTCAGCGAGTTCGGGAATAGGCTCAATGGCATACACAACATTGTTACTATCTTGAGCATAAGGGAGTGAAAACAGCTTGCCATCATGAGCACCAACATCAATGATAATCATTGCCTACTCTACCTCCCAATATTTTTTAACTAAGAAAAATCAGTAAACTTTAATGAAATACGCTGGGATTTGTGGATGTGGATTAAACATTAGGGTAGCAAGCTGTCTGTTGCTTTCAGCTCACTTAAGCTCAGTCCAGAAAAAGATCATAACTCAGCAGGTCTTTGCTATCGACTTAAACTTTCTGTAGTCCGTATGCAAGAAGAGGGGCGCTCTCTTCTCTAAGAAAAAATCATCAGCGCTATACATGATGATGCTAAATAGCCCCTCGTACCAAAATCACAGTCCGATCGCTGCTGCGGGCGATCGCCTCTGGAATGTTGCCTTTGATCACCTGCCTCAGCAGTCCTTCCCGACTGGCTCCCAAAATGATCACATCACAGCGCTCTTTCTCAGCCAGATGCAAAACAGCTTCAGCAACGGGCATTCCCCATAAGGGTCGAGGGGCGATCGGGTGAGTGATTTCTGCTGTCAACTCTTGAATGGTTTGCCGCAGCAGTTGGGTATCTGCCCAGGTTGGCTCCCGGTCAAATACTTGACAGAGACGAATGTGGGGGGCAGAATTCAATGCCACTAGAGCAGGCAATAGCTGCAAGGCAGCCTGAGCATTAGGGCCTCCCGCCATTGGCAGGAGCCATTGGTTAAAGGTGGGATTTTCTTTAAATTTGACCAAAACCACCTCACAGGCAGCTTGTCGGATAATGGTATCAACCGCACTGCCAAAAATTCGTCCCGGCGTAGTCGTTTTACCGTCCCAGCCCATCAAAACGCGATCGATATGGCGATCGTGAATGGCTTCTAGCATTGCCTGAGCCGGATCATGGGCAATGCAAATTTGCGTATGCACCGAAATTTGCCACTGCCGACCCACTTGCTCTGCCTGCCGTAACAGACGGCGACCGCTCGTGGTGCGTACGGTCGTTTCTGCCGGGGATTGCCCTCTAGCAATCACCATGACATGCAGACATTCCAGCTCATACTGGTGGTGATGGGCAATCGCGGCGGCTAGCTGCAAGAGCAGCGGCGCAGTTTTGGGATTGCTGAGGGGAACCAGCAGCCGACCTCTGCCCGTGGCGGGCGATCGCGTTTGGTACACGCCATAGGAGGGTTCTGGCTTAGAACCGAGCGGCTGTGCGTTACCCATCACCTGATCGGCTTCTGCCCGAATGATATCGGCGCGGGTGATGATGCCCAATAGCTTCAGCCCCTCTGTCACAGGCAAGCGGCTAACCTTATGGCGATTGAGCACGTACAGCACATGGGGCAGGGGATCGGTGGGGTTGACGGTGACAGGCTTGGGGGTCATGATGTCGGCGAGGGTAATTTCCTCAGCTTCGACCGGACGGCGGCTGGTGTCGGCAAGGTCGCTCTGGGTGACAATTCCCACCAATTTGCCATCATCTACCACCGGAAACCCACGATGGTGCGATCGCGAGAAAGCCTGAATGGCATCACTCAAAGTCATTTGGCTAGAAAGAGTTTCGACGCGGCGTTGCATCAGATCAGAGGCGGTCAGCTCTGCCCAAGATTCGCCTCTAACATCGCGATCGAGATAGATCCCGTTCCAAGCCAGCAGCCGCGTGTAAATGGAGCCGCTAGCAATGCGATCGCTAATCAAATAGGCAATCACGGAGCCAATCATCAAGGGCAGCACCAGGTTGAAGTCTGTGGTGATTTCAAAGACAATGACGATCGCCGTAATTGGCCCTCGCGTGACGGCGCTGAAAAAAGCCCCCATTCCCGCCAGGGCGTAGGTGGTCGTGGAGCTAACGCCCACCGGGACGCCCAAAGGTAACCCGACATAAAGCTCTAGCGTCTGCGCCATAAACCCCACGAGATGTCCTAGAGCCGCCCCCAAAATCAGCGAAGGGGCAAACAAGCCGCCGGGTGTTCCTGCTCCGTATGCCACCAGCGTCAGGACAAATTTGGCCACAAACGCCAGCAGCGTCACCTGCCAGACGGTATCGCCCATGCTGAGGGATTGCTGAAGTTCGGTGCTATCTCGAAAGGAAGGGGGCAGCAGCATGACAATCAAGCCAGACACCAAACCCGCCATAGCCATCTTTCCTGGCAGACCCAGCTTAAAGCCCCTGATGCCCTTGCGGTAGAGCGCCAGACTCAAGAATACGCCCTGACTCAGCAGCGCCCCAAACAGTCCGGCAAGCAGCCCCAAAATCAGAAAAAACGGCACGTCTTGCAAAGAAAAGTTAGTGAGATCGCTCGTGGTGTCGAGGGTGAGGCTGAGTCCTTGCCCGCCCAGCAGCCGGGATACAACCGCGCCAATAAACGAAGCCAGGATCGCCGTCCCCAGCGTCAGATCAGAAAAATCTTGCAGAAATTCTTCTACGACAAATAAAATTCCGGCAATCGGCGCATTAAACCCTGCCGCCAGACCTGCCGCTGCGCCTGCCGCAATCAGCTGACGACGGCATTCGGGCGAGGTGGGAATCCATTGGCTGAGCTGCGCGGCAAGGGCTGCTCCGATCTGCACCGTCGGACCCTGCCGCCCCAGATTCAGCCCAGAGCCGAGGGCAACAATGACGCTGACCATTTTGACGATCGCTACCCGCAAATTCAGCAGAATCGAGACATTCGCCAGCACCGCCTTCACCTGCGGAATGCCGCTCCCTGAAGCCTCTGGCGCAAATCGCTCAATCAGCCAGCCTGACAGCGCGCCGCCCACCAACCCCATGAGTGGCAGCACGATCCAAACCGGATGCTCAAACGACATCTGCACGCGCCAGCCCCCCAGCCAGCCAATGCCCTGCTTGAGCAGGACTGCGGCTAGTCCGGAAACCAACCCAATCACGCAAGCCTCAAAGATGGCGAGATTCTTCGCCTCAATTCGCAGATGCTGAAGTTGTCTAGGAAGAACGATGCGCACTATGCTTGAGTATGCGTAACAACTCGATATATCGCTTTACTAGAGCTGCGAACCTTTCAAAACCTTTTTGAAAAGTTCAGATGCGAACCTTTCAAAAAACAAATAGCATACTTGCGACCTCGACAGTCTGACTCAATAGACCAACCCGATAAAAAATCAGCACAATGAAAGTCAGCCGCATCATTTTAGCTTTATGACTCCTCAACCTGCCTCCACAAATGTTTGGCATCAAAAACCCTGGTGGTGTCAGCCCTGGTCGATCGCCCTTACAGGAATTGTTCTGATTAGCGGCAGCTGGCTGCCGTTTCACCGAATTTGGATCACGGCGATCGTCGCTCTACCCGTTCTCACCTGGATGGGATTTTTTCTGATTCTCTATCCTCAAGCTGTACAGCAAGAAGCCCTGCAGCAAGCCCTTTCCCAAACCGGATCTTCCCCTAGCGAATCGCAAAAACCTTTAAATTAAACCACTGAGTCAGGTCAAGAGCGCATCAGGAAGGGTATCCTGATCCTACGTCGATCGATTTTTTGGGAAGCGCTGTGAGCATTTCATCCCCCTTTTCGTCTGCCCTGTCCTCTATTCAAGTTTCGTCCTCCCCCATTCGTCAGCAGGGCTGGCGGGGACTCATTGAGGAGTATCGCCAGTACCTCCCTGTCAGTGAAGCTACGCCTGTGGTGACGCTGCACGAAGGCAACACCCCGCTGATTCCGCTCCCGGCGATCGCCGCCCTGATTGGCAAACAGGTACAGGTCTGGGGAAAATATGACGGACTCAACCCCACGGGCAGCTTTAAAGACCGGGGCATGACCATGGCCGTCTCGAAGGCAAAGGAAGAAGGGGCGAAAGTCGTCATTTGCGCCAGCACAGGCAACACCTCAGCAGCAGCAGCAGCCTATGCCCGCCGCGCCGGGATGCGGGCCTATGTGCTGATTCCCGATGGCTATGTGGCGTTGGGCAAACTGGCGCAAGCGCTGCTCTATGGGGCAGAAGTGCTGGCGGTTAAAGGCAATTTTGACTGTGCCTTGTCGATCGTCCGTGAAATGGCAGACCATTACCCCATTACGCTCGTCAACTCGGTGAATCCTTACCGACTGGAGGGGCAAAAAACCGCGGCTTTTGAGATTGTGGATGCTCTTGGCACCTCGCCCGACTGGCTCTGTATTCCAGTGGGTAATGCAGGCAACATTAGCGCCTACTGGATGGGCTTTTGTCAATATCATCAAGTCGGCAAGAGCGATCGTCTGCCACAAATGATGGGGTTCCAGGCGGCAGGAGCCTCCCCCTTGGTTACAGGTCAGCCCGTCGAACATCCTGAGACTCTGGCAACAGCAATTCGGATTGGCAATCCGGCGAGTTGGGATAAAGCGATCGCCGTCAAAGAAGCCAGCCAGGGACAGTTTCACGCCGTTACCGACGAAGAAATTTTGGATGCCTATCGGCTACTGGCTGCCCAAGAAGGCATTTTTTGTGAGCCAGCCAGCGCCGCTTCGGTCGCAGGACTGCTCAAGGTCAAAGATCAGGTGCCGCCGGGTTCAAAAATCGTCTGTGTTCTGACGGGCAACGGTCTCAAAGATCCTGATACAGCCATCAAGCACTGCCAAAATCAGTTCAAAACCGGAATTGAGCCAACGCGATCGGCAGTCGCGCAAGTGATGGGATTTTAAATCATTTGATGGGATTTTAAATCATTTGACGGCGCGTTCTTCATTAAGCTGATCGATCGCATCTCCCAATGCAGTCGTCAGGCTTTTGCGGGTGTCGGCATGGGCAATCTGCTCAGCGCGTAAAGACCGAGCAAGACGATCGCATTCCTGCAAAGCATCCACCAGCCGTTCCTTTAAGTCTTCGAGACTGGACAGCGATCCAATCTCTGACTGAAGGCTGGCGCGATCGCGTCCTAACTCTCCAGAGGGTTCCCGAAGTTCTTGCAGTTCAGTTTTGAGATGCTCTAGAGTCTTCCGAGACAGGTGGGTGTCCAAACGCCGCTGTTTCGCCTCAGTTTCATAGAGACTACGCCAGCTTGCCGCACTGACATAGGCTTCATCACGCTCTTGATGGGCGATCGTCACCTGCTGCTGAAGCGACTTAATCTCGGCTAACCACTGGACGATATCCGGACGCATAGATGGCTCTAAAGCGTCTGACTTTACAGCATCTGATTCAACAACATCTGATTCAACAGCATCTGATTCAACAACATCTGGTGCAGCGTTTAGATTCGGTGTAACCTCTTGACTCATCGCATTCCCCCATGCAGCTTCTACGAAGCTGTAATTTATAGCAACCGCCTTGGCGGTTAGGACGGGGACATTTAGGGTGAGGCGCGAGGTGCCCCACCCTAAATGTCCTAAGCAAACTGGCGACAGCTATGCATCTTTAAGCAAGTCAATCTTTGAGCAAGCCTAAAACACAATCTGCATGATGGCTTGAGGAGCAGGAAGAATAATGCTGACGAGCAAGAATAGCGCCATTAAACCCAAAAAGTCACGGCGGTTGTCTAGGTCAGACACGTCATTGAGCGCGGCTTCATCGACAACGGGCATCAAAAACAGCACCACCGCCCAGATCAACAGCTCCTGCTGCACCAATATCAACAGCACAAAAACCAACAGCTGAGAAATTCGACCAATGGAGGCTCCTACGCGCTGACCAAACATGGCGTGAACAATATGCCCCCCATCCAGCGAACCCACGGGCAGCAGATTCAGGGCAGTTAGCACGATGCCCAAACAGCCAGCGATCGCCACCGGATGAAGCTTCAGCGCCTGTTCTGCCGTCAGCGCATTGCCCAACGCCAGCTTGCTAAACAGGGCAATTAGCAGCGAGGCGGTCGGCTCAAAGGAATTAAAATTCAGCAAGCCTGATTCTTCGCTAAGCGGAATCGGCGTAGAGTGCGCCAGACCCCACAGCAAAATCGGTACGGTGACCACAAACCCAGCCAGAGGACCCGCAATGCCAATATCAAACAGCGCCTTGCGGTTGGGGATGGGCGATCGCATCTGAATAAAAGCCCCAAACGTGCCAAACGGAAAGATATTCGCGGGTGGAACCGGAATCAGATAAGGCAAGGTAACGCGCATATGATGACGACGCGCCATCAAGTAATGGGCTAATTCATGAGTTACCAGAATAGTCATGAGCGCCAGCGCATAGGGCAACCCAGTCATCCATTCAGCCTGGGTTTGCGGCATCTGTAGGGCTGGCGGCACCTGAACGGGTCTGCTCAGAATAACACCCGCTAAGGTTGTGGTCAGCAATGTAGCAAGCAGCAGTCCGATCGCTAGAAAAGGACGAGCAATTCGCTCTGGCTTTGATGATCGGGCGATTGGGGTACCTGACTCCTCCGGTATCGCCTTAGACTGCGGATTGGGGACAAGAGCAAAGAAAGGCTTGCCGTTGATACCTTCCTGGAAGACTACTAAAAAGCGATCGCTAAAGTTGGCTTCGATATTTTTTTGAACCGTGTTGTAGGCAATCTCTGGCGAGGTTCGCAATTGCCCTCGACAGATTAGCGCCTGGGGACGCGGCTCAATATTTTGAAGAAAATAGATCGACCAGGGGAAACAGGTTTGAAGACTGGCTTCCTCCTCCCGGCTCATGGGGCGCAGGGGCGATCGCGGTTCTGGCAGGGCAGCTAGCGCGGGCTGAGCATCCAGTGGCGGCTTCACCGTAGGCTTGACCTCGGCAGCGGGCAATCGCCCCCGTTGCACCAATACCCAATACAGCGTTGAGCTAACCACAAACGATACAGAGAGCAACAGTAGCAGATGAAAATCATTGCCTTGACTGCCGTTGACCATGAGCCAGCTCATCCAGGCAAACGCAGGAATCATCATCACCAGCCACAGCAGCCAGACTGGGGTACGGGTAATGCCCGCAACGCTACGTTGCACGATAAAGTAAGTAAAGATTCCAATTAGAATCAGAAGCAGCAAAATCATGCTGTAAATCTCGAATGCGGTTGTGCGGCTAAACTAGGCAGACTAACAAGCTTTGTTCTGAGAACTTGTCAGACTTGCCTGATTCAATCTTAAGTTCTAATCTTTCTCAATTTCAATTTGTCTCCAAATACTGACACTCAGGTCATAGCTAACCTCTCCGAATGACGGCTGAACTTCCCCTGCACCCCCCATTCAAACCTCCTCGATCGGTTTTCGACACGGTTCTTGCTTTTCCACCCAACCGAGAAACGCTAGGGGGAACTGCCTATCTAATTCTGGAAAACACAGGCAATATCCTGATCGATTGTCCAGCCTGGGAGCCTGGGAATCAGGCATTTCTGCAAGAAAAAGGCGTACGCTGGCTATTTTTGACCCATCGAGGGGCGATCGCTCACGTCAAGGAAATGCAGGAAACCCTTGGATGTGAAGTGCTGATTCAAGAGCAGGAGGCATACCTGCTGCCCGGAATTCCCGTCACTTCCTTTCAGCAAGAGTTTAGCCTTAGCGCCAGCAGCCAGGTAATTTGGACTTGCGGCTATTCCCCTGGATCATCGTGTTTACACTACGCTCAAGCAGGCGGCATATTGTTTAGCGGACGGCACCTCTTGCCCAATCAGCAGGGCGAACCCGTGCCCTTACGGATTTCGAGAACCTTCCATTGGCGCAGACAAATCGGGAACGTGCAGAAATTGCGCGATCGCTTTTCCTCTGAGACGCTGCAATACATTTGCCCTGGAGCTAGCACGGGCTTTTTGAGAGGTGAACGGGCGATCGATCGGGCTTATGAGCAGCTGATGCAACTTGATCTACAAGCCTGTCTGCAAGCCCGACCCATCCTATAGCAGCTAGGGCTGAGCAGGGTGCGAATCACGTCAAGCACTGGTGAGGCGCTTCACTTACAGCACCTCACTTACAGCAATTTTCAGTTGCATAAACCACAGTTATTTTTGTAGAAGCCGCGCGGAGCACGGCTTCTACAAAAATAACCCATACTTAATCAAGCGCAAAGCACTGTAAGGCGATCGATCGCCCGTACTACCTATAAGATAGATTTGAGCCTGAGAAAAGCAACCGCTATGACCGTCAATGTATCGCCACCCGCTTTTGAATCCCTCGACCTAGCTCTCAAACATTACTTTGGCTATGACACCTTTCGGCTAGAGCAGCAGTCGATTATTGAGGCGGCGCTGGAGAATCAGGACTTGCTGGTGATCATGCCCACGGGCGGCGGCAAGTCGCTGTGTTTTCAGCTTCCGGCATTGCTGAAGTCGGGTTTGACGATCGTTGTTTCCCCTCTGATTGCCCTCATGCAAGATCAGGTGGAGGCGCTGCGGGATAACGGCATCGGAGCCACTTTTCTGAACAGCACGGTCGGATCATCAGAGGTGCGCGATCGTGCCAGCCAGATTCTCTCTGGAAAGATCAAGCTGCTGTATGTCGCCCCAGAGCGGCTGCTGACCGAGCAGTTTTTGCTGTTTCTAGAGCAGGTGCGTCATCAGGTGGGCATTGCGGCGCTGGCGATCGACGAAGCCCACTGCGTCTCTGAGTGGGGACATGACTTTCGCCCAGAGTACCGCAAAATCCGCGAGGTGCGATCGCGCTTTCCTGATGTGCCCGTCCTGGCGCTGACGGCTACCGCCACCGAGCGCGTCCGGCTAGATATCATTCAGCAGTTGGGGTTACAGCAGCCGAATATTCATGTCGCCAGCTTCAATCGGCAGAATTTGTATTATGAGGTGCGCCCCAAGCAGAGTCAGTCCTATCGGGAGCTACTCCAGTTAGTACGGCAAACGCCCGGAGCAGCCATCATCTACTGCCTCAGCCGCAAGAAGGTCGATGAAATTACCCTGCGGCTCCAGCAAGACGGCATTGAGGCATTGCCCTATCATGCGGGGTTGAGTGATGGCGATCGCTCCAAAAACCAGCGCCGTTTTATTCGAGATGATGTGCGAGTCATGGTGGCAACGGTCGCCTTTGGCATGGGCATCAACAAGCCAGACGTGCGCCTCGTTGTTCACTATGACCTGCCGCGCAACCTGGAAAGCTATTATCAGGAGTCGGGGCGCGCCGGACGGGATGGCGAAGCGGCAAAGTGCATTCTCTACTTTGGGTTGGGCGATATTAAGACGATCGATTTTCTGATTGCTCAGAAAATTGATCCCGTCACGGGGAACGCCCTGGAAGAAGAGCAGCAAATCGCCCGTCAGCAGTTGCGCCAGGTGATAGACTACGCCGAAGGTTCCGACTGCCGCCGCACCATCCAGCTCAGCTACTTCGGCGAACGCTTTCCCGGACAGTGCGACAACTGCGACAACTGCCTCCGCCCGAAGCCGCTGGTGGATTGGACGATCGAAGCCCAAAAGTTTCTCTCCTGCATCGCCCGCTGCCAAGAGCGGTTTGGCATGAAGTACGTGATTGACGTGCTGCGCGGCTCCAAGGACAAGCGAATTCTCAGCAACCGACATGACCAGCTTTCCACCTACGGCATCGGCAGAGAGCACAGCCTCGACGAATGGCGGGCATTGGGACGATCGCTTCTGCATCAAGGTCTAGTAGAAGAAACCAGCGATGGCTATGCT
Source organism: Drouetiella sp. (assembly GCF_059504425.1). Lineage (NCBI taxonomy): Bacteria > Bacillati > Cyanobacteriota > Cyanophyceae > Oculatellales > Oculatellaceae > Drouetiella > Drouetiella sp. Next base: position 41,294 of record NZ_JCACIN010000021.1, on the reverse strand, counting down.
GTCCTCAAGCTGAATGCCCTGAGCTGGGAGGTTTTGCGGAAACAGCGATCGGTGCAGGTGGCGCTGCCCAACCAGCCCACGGCCAAATCTGAAGGCAGTTCGCAGTCTAGGGCACAGGCAGAACTGCTGTTTGACCAATTGCGATCGCTGCGTAAATCCGTTGCTGATGAACATTCTGTGCCGCCTTACGTCGTGTTTGCCGACTCTAGTATCCGCCTCATGTCTCAGGTGCAGCCCCAAACCCTGGAGGAGTTTTCCGAGATTTCCGGCGTGGGCAGCCACAAGCTGCGGCAGTATGGCGATCGCTTTGTTGCCGAGATTCGCGCCTTCTGCGAACAGCAGGGGATTCCCCTCCGCTCTGCCTCAGCGCCCCAAGAGGTGCTTGCCTCTGAGTCAGCCAAGCCGCTGGTATCCCACACCCACTTTCAGACCTTGGAGCTGTACCGCAACGGCTTCAGCCCCAACCAAATCGCCGAAGAGCGTAACATTCGCCTCACCACCGTCTACGATCACCTGGCGCTGCTGATGGAGGCAGGGCAGTCGATCAACATTGATCAGATTGTGTCGCCAGAACGCCAATGCCAGATTCAGGCAGCGATCGAAACCGTTGGCGATCTATCTCTGCGAGAAATTCGGGAGCGCCTAGGCGAAAACTTTGCCTATGACGAAATTCGGCTGGTGCGGTCTTGGTGGCGATCGCAAGAAGCCAGAGTGGGAGAATAGGAAAACTACGCTTTCCTATTCTTCAAAAAACATGAACCCCACTGGCGTTATCTTCAAACTCCTCATTTTTTCTGCTCTGCTCTCGGTCGCGATCAAGTACGCTGCGCCCAGCCTTGCCATCGCCAATACCAATCAGAATGCTTTGATTGCCGTACTGCTACCCACGATTGTGATGGCGATCGCTCTGGGCTGGAGAGCTTGGAAAGCTGGCGGGAAAGCTGAGGTGTAAACAGCTCAATGATTCTCAAGATGAGATTTCCATGACCATTCTCAAGATGAGACTAGCTCTATGTAGTTTTGTAAAGGTAATCTTGCCTGTGGAAAACCTGTCTATTTCTGTGGAAAAAACTGGGGATAAGTTGAGGAAAACTCTAGCTTAAAGTAGGAAAACGATCGCCTCATCTGAATCATCCGAAAAAGAATATCATCTTTTCTAGATTTCTCCACAGCCCGTAGCGGCTTTAACCTCGCTCCCTGCTGAGCTTTCACATCTTTTCCACATTTTCCACAGACCCTACTACTACTAGATCTCTTTAAAGTTATATCTAGATATAAGAACGCTCCAAGATTTCTTTGAGGCGATCGGAGTTTAAAAAGAAATTTCAGATCTAAATTGAACGTTCTCTGAGAACGGTGTTAGGATTTGCTTCCAAGAAAGATGTGTCTTTAGAGTTAGCGATTAAGCTTTGGTGGGTAGCACATGCTCTTTCTCTAAGGTTTTGCTCAGATTTTTGTTCACTTGTCCCTGACTTGCTGCCGTTCTCCTCTCCTGTAACGTTCCTCCCATGAAATTGATCTGCGCTCAAAACGAATTCAATACCCATTTGTCGATCGTCAGTCGAGTAATTCCCTCACGTCCTAGCCATCCAGTGTTGGCAAACGTTCTGCTCGTGGCAGATGTGGAAAAACAGCAGGTGCGGCTGACGGGATTTGACCTGAGTCTAGGAATTCAGACCAGCTTTAGCGCCCAGATTGAAGCGGAAGGAACGCTGACCCTACCTGCAAAGCTTTTGGGTGACATTGTTTCCCGCTTGCCAGACGGTGAAATTACGTTAGAAACCAGCAGCGAGGACACGCTGGTTTCGCTGACCTCGGTATCGGGAAAATATCAGGTGCGCGGTATGGGAGCAGAGGAGTTTCCGGAACTGCCGACGGTGGATGATGGACAGGTGGCACATTTACCCGTAGACGCTCTGATTGAGGGGCTGCGGGGCGCGTTATTTTCGACCAGTGCGGATGAAACTAAGCAGGTCTTAACGGGGGTGCACATCTCTGCGGAAGCAGAAGGTCTGGAATTTGCGGCAACGGACGGACATCGCCTTGCGGTCGTGCAGACGATCGATCCAGAGTCAGACGCCGAGCCGATCGAGGAACTGAAGTTTAACGTCACCGTCCCCGGCAAGGCGCTGCGGGAGCTAGAGCGAATGCTGATGCTGAATGCCACTAGCGGGGCGATCGCCGTGCGTTTTGATCCCGGTCAGCTCGTATTTGAATGGGCAAATCAGCGCCTCACCAGCCGCTTGCTAGAAGGTCAGTACCCCAACTACCGCCAGCTCATCCCCCGCCAGTTCTCGCGCCAGCTCACGGTCGATCGCCGTTCCTTCAGCGGTGCCCTGGAGCGGATTGCCGTCATTGCCGATCAGCGCAACAGCATCGTCAAGCTGAGCCTGGATAGCGTCAAGCAAGAGCTAGTGCTGTCGGTAGATGCGCAGGATGTAGGAAATGGCAGAGAGGCGATCGCGGCTCAAATTTCGGGTGAAGACCTGGATATTGCCTTTAACGTCAAATATCTGGTGGAAGGTCTGAAGGCGCTGAATACCCAGGATGTGCAGATGCAGTTCAACACTTCGACCAGTCCTTCGATCTTGACTCCGTTGGGTGGAATGAAAATGACGTATTTGGTAATGCCTGTTCAGATCCGGAGTTAAGGTTTGAAGAGGCGATCGATAGCTTATGAGTGAGCCACGAGCGCTCAATAGTTCCCTCAACCCCTCACCTGTGTAACCCCAATGGCGCAACTGACGATCGAAATTCCGGATGATTTAGCCCAACGTCTTGCTCCCTTTAACGACCAGCTCTCAGAGCTTTTTACTCGCCTCATTGCCACGACTTTGCCTGGTGAATCTTCTCTTGGCTTAGGATTGCCTGCTACTGCCGAGCTTCCTCCTACGTATTTAGAAGTTCTAGATTTCTTGGTTGCACGTCCTACCTCCGAACAGCTTCTGACCTTCAAAGTGTCTGAGCAGTCACAGGTACGCTTACAGGCACTGCTGCAAAAGAATCGTGACACCTGTCTCGATCCATCAGAAACGGCTGAACTGGATGTGTATGAGCAGCTTGATGCGCTCATGACCTTACTCAAAGCTAGAGCCTACGCTGCCACTCAAAATATCTCTGACAGCCCTTATTCAGTGTGACTCCTTACATTTCTGTTTCGTTGCGGCAGTTGGTGAGCGATCGTGCTCAGGGAAAGTGTGAATATTGCCGGATGCCTCAAGACTTTTCCATCTACACCCATGAGGTTGATCATGCTGTTGCGCTTAAGCATGGTGGAGAAACGATCGCGGACAATTTGGTGCTTTCCTGCCTGCCCTGCAACCGACGCAAAGGGTCAGATTTGACCAGCATTGACCCAATTACAGGGGAAATCACGCCATTGTTCAACCCACGAGGGCAAGACTGAGCTGATCACTTCAAACTTGAAGAAGCCCATATTCTAGGGTTGAACTCTGTCGGGCGTACAACTGGTTTTCTGTTGAGGCTGAATGACCCAACGCGTCTGCAAATCCGCCAAGCCTTGATTTCGCAGCAACTTTATCCCTGAGAATCGAGGCTCAGATCCTCTTATGAAGGGAGATTCTGAGTAAGAGAGTTGTAATTACGCCTCTACCCTCAACGCATCCAATGTCCTCGGATCGGCAATCCCTGCCAAGATTGCCATCACTACCATTGATTCAGCCAGGTTAAGCGATGCACAAAGCGCATCCTCATCTTGGTTTCTGAGGAGCGATCGATTGCAGTTGATGCACCTCACGCAACTGCACCTCAATTTCCGCAGAAAGCTCAATCAATTCTTGCTCAGAAAAAAGGTTGCTCATGGTGATGGAAAGGGGGCGCTTCCATTCAAATAGAACCAGAGCACCTGAATTCCCTGCAATTTAACGCTAGATTTTGCCTATAGATTATGAGCCTGAGCACAAAGCTTTTCAACGCAATCTAGCAGCTCGTCGCTGTTGATGGGCTTGCGTATTAAGTAATTGGCACCCATAGCCATTCCTTCTGCTTGGCTAATGTCGCTGTAGGCTGTCACCAACACAATGGGAACGGTAAACTCTAGCTTATTACGAACGCGCTCGATCACCTCGTAGCCACTCATGTCGGGCATCATCACATCCAGCAGGATCAGATCAGGACAGTGAGCCTTAATTTGACGCAACGCTGCCCAACCGCCTGCTGCCGTTTCCACAGTGTATCCTTCGGTTTCCAGAAGCGTTTGCAAGAGAACGACATTGTCGTCAATGTCGTCAACAATGAGAATGCGGTACACGGTGAGAAGTCTCGCTCGATTAAAAGAACTGCACTGACCCTAGCCTTTGCTGTATTAAAACACTTTTACTACCTTCTGAAAACTGGGGCAGCTAGGTTAGGGCAACCTCTAGAAAAAATACCCGTAAGAACTGATTATCAGGCTGAAGGGCTAGATTCGATCATTTTCTCAATACTAATCTTCTCAGCGCCCATCTCAACGCTGGAAAGGTAGTTTTCCTCTTCAACAAAGCTAGGGCGAGTAGACTCGATCTTGCCTTGAAGCGCCGTCGTCATGACGCGATAGAGCCGCGCCACTTCGCGATCGATATTGAACTCCTTCTCAACCTTGGCGCGACCTGCCGTTCCTAATCTATTGCGAAACTCGGCGCTGGGTAACAGCTTCTCAATCCGATCGCCCAACGCGATCGGGTCTCCGGGCGGCACCAGGAAGCCGCTGATGCCGTCTTCTACTAGCTCACTCACGCCCGCAATTTGGGTCGCCACGACGGGCACTCCTGCCGCCATTGCCTCCATCAGCACCACGGGCACCCCTTCGGCAAAGCTAGACATGACGAAAATATCGGTTTGCTGCATACATTCGCGTACCTCTGCCTGAGACTGGTAGCCGACAAACCGAACGTTTGCTGCCAAGCCCATCTGCGTAGCCTGCTGCTCTAGCTGAGGGCGATCGGGACCATCGCCCACTACCGTTAGGGTAATGTCGGGATGCGATCGCTTCAGCGTCACCAAGCTTTCCAGCAAAATCGGTAAGCCTTTGACGACTGCCAGCCGCCCCACATAGAGCAGGTTTTTGCCAACGCCCTGATGCTTTACTTGCTCAAACAAACTTGGCTCAACGCCGCAATGGATGATGTGCATTCGATTCCAGCGATCGGCGGGAGCAAAAATCATGCCCTGACTGCGGCAGAAGTGGCTAATGCAGGAGACAAACAGGGCGCGCTTAATCTTTTCGCCAATCTGCCAGCGGTGCGGCTCAAAGAAGATAGATGGGCCATGCATGGTAAAGCTGAAGGTAAAGCCACCCAACTCCGCCGCCAGCATAGCAACCGTGCAGCTAGAGTCAGCAAAGTGATTGTGCAAATGCTGAATTTGCTTTTGGCGAATTTGGTACGCCAGGATGCCAGCCTCCAGGAAATAAAAAGCCTGGTAGAAAGTTCCCTTTAGCCCCACCTGCCGCGTAGACCAGGCGAGCTGAATTGCCTTCAGGTAGCGCGCGGGGGAGGCAATTAGCAGGGTGAAATGAGCGACTAATAGAGCGATCGATCTGACGGGCAAAATGTAGAAGGTGCGATCGCGCTCGGCGGCTTGCTCCACTCCGACAATATGCTCATCGCCTGTTCTGCGAATGGAGAAAGTCTGCACATCAACTCCCTGCTTGCGAAACGTGAACACCTCACGCTGGATGAAGGTATCAGTGGCTCTGGGGTATTCGCCAGTCAGGTAAGCAATGCGCATGGGTAACTCCTGGGTTCGCTCGAATAGGGGCTTTGAGAAGAGATTCAGGGTGCTGTCAGCAGATCGGTAGTGCTACAGCTGCGATCGATCGCAGTTTCAAAATCGTACTGGGGCTTCCAGTGCAGCAAGTCTTGGGCAACAGCATTGCTGTAGCGGAGCGGCTTGAATCGGGCGTGAAGTCTTGCCGGAACCAGCAGACCGGGCAGCTTCAGCTTTCCCTTAAGCAGCTTATTAACCTGCCAGAGCGGTTGAGCAACCAGACAAAGCACATTCCAGTGCAGCGGCACAACCAGAGGCGATTTTCTCAGATGTCGGGTGAGGGATTTTACAAATGCACTTTGAGTCGGCAGATCATTATCCACGATATTAACCGTCTGACCGATCGCCCCCTCCTGCTCAGCCGCCAGAACGATCGCCGTGGCGCAGTTTTCGACGTAGGTGAGGGGCATCTGACCATTGGCTCCAATCTGAAGCCAGAGGCGATCGCCTGCCCTGAGTCCCAAATGCGCATTCCACAGGTGATCCCGCCCGTAGATCATGCCGGGTCGCAGAATCGTCACCTGTTCCGTCTGCCCAAACCGCCGGACGGTCGCCTCCTGAATCAGCTTTGTTTGGGTGTAGGCATCACGCTGGGCGGGATTCTGCTCCAGCGGCGAGTTTTCCTCAATTGTTGAGCCATCTGGCAGGTTGAGGTAGTCAAAAACCGAGAAGGAGCTAATGGCGATCAAGCGAGAAACGCCCGCATCCTGCATGGCGCTTAGCAGATTCTCGGTGGCGGTGACGGTTCCCGCATATTGCGCCTGAAAATCTCCTTTCATGGCGGCGGCAAGGTGAATCACGGCATCCACGCCTCGAACTGCATCTGGCAGGGTTTCTCGCTGCAACAAATCAACTTTGGCGAACTCCAGGTTGGGGTGATTTTGCCAGGTCAAACTGCCCTGTAGAGGCGATCGCCCTGCCCTCACGCCTGCCCGTACCTGATGCCCGCGCCGCAAGGCTTCTGCCACCACATATTGTCCCAGAAAACCGGATGCCCCTGTGATCAGTAGCTTCATGCTCCCTTTGCTCCTCGGTGGTCGTTACTTTTACTGGGCTTTTCACTGAGATTTTTACGGGCTAACATTTGCGCTGGGCACCTTATATTCAATTAGCGTGGCTTGCTTTCCTTGCCAACGGGTCAGCCAATACTTCATCTGACCGATCGCCTCAGGAAACTTGCCCAGAATGCAGTAAAAAGCGTAGAGTCGCGCATCTGCGGCAGAGTCGCCAAAGCCGCGGCGGTACTGGTAGACCCGCCAAACTAGGACGGGGTATAGCAAAAATGCCAGCAGACTCAGCCCATTGGTAAACCAGGCAAGACCCAGTGACACGATCGGCACTATCAGCCCCCAGAGCCAGCGATTGCGGCTTTCTTTGACCCTATAGCGCTCTGGCAAATTGCCGTGCATTGCCGCGCCCTCTGCCATTGCCCAGCCGCCCCGGAGCGATCGCTTCCACCATTGGCTGAACTGAAACATGGCTGCATCGTGAAAGGTCATGTCGGCATCAATGCGGTAGATCTTCCAGCCGCGCTGCCTCAGCCGCACACACATTTCTGGCTCCTCACCCCCGATTAGCGTGGGATTGTAGCCGTTGACCTCCCGAATGGCGCTTACCCGCATCAGAGCATCGCCGCCGCAAGCCTGAGCCTCTCCCACGGGCGTATTCCACTCCATGTCGGCAATGCGGTTGTAGGGTGAAGCCTCCGGGGCACGCTCTCGCCGCCGACCGCAGACGATCGCCAGTTTTTCGTCGGTGGCGATTGCCTGTAAAGCTCGATCGATCCACCCTGGACATAGCTCACAGTCGCCATCAATAAACTGGACGTACTGAAGGTCAGGAAAATGTTCCACCAGATAGGTAAATCCAGTGTTGCGCCCTCGTGCCATGGTGAAGGGCACAGACATATCCAGGTCAATCACCTTTACGCCTAGCGCCTGAGCTGCCGCTACGCTGCCGTCTGTTGAGCCAGAATCAACATAGACGATCGGCATTCCTTCAGGAAGCTGGGCAATGAGAGACTTGAGGCACCGAATTAATCGATCGCCCTCGTTTCGCCCGATGGTGACTACGCCAATACTACTCATGTATTTACATCGCTTTGCGCTTGGTTAAGGGCTATTTTTGTAGGAGCTGTGCGGAGCGCAGCTCCTCAAAAATAACTGTGGTTTATGCAACTGAAAATTGCTGTATGGAGTGACTGAATGGAGGAGAGGTTAAATTGAGATCTTATTGTGCCCACCCTGCTCCCTAAAGTGGGTATGCGCAACCTGGACTCTAGAGGAAAGCCAAAAAATGGCGACAGCCCCTAAAATTCTAAGCGTCTTTAAGGTGGTCATAGCTACTGCACTCTAGATTCTGCTAATTCCTTAAAAATGCTGAGAGGATTTATGAAGTTTGAGCAGGGTTGCCTCTAGAATTCCCTCTGAAATTGTAAACCTACAGACATTCTCGTATTCACTCCCTTCACCCACGCAGTTCATCCACCTGGAGGAAGTAAGGGGCAGCTTTTCTGAGCGACTTTAGGGAATCGGGTTCTATGGCAGGTTAGACGATCGCGCAAAACCCCTTTAGCTCAGGCGAACGTTCAGTTAAGGCGAATGCAGAAAACCCTCAGACGACATTTTTGGGCAGTGGGCGCGATCGCCATCACCTACTTTTTGACGGCTAAACTTTCTCTATGGAGCCTAAATCTGGGAGTCGAGGCTTCGCCCCTTTGGCCTCCTGCGGGTATTGCGGTGGCAGTGCTGCTTTGGCGCATCCGATGGGCATGGGTCGGCATTGTGCTAGGTAGCCTCTGCGCCAACTATGCTATCCATGCGCCTTGGTCGCTAGCAATCAGCGATACGGTAGGCGACACCTTGCAAGCCCTGCTCGGAGCCTTCCTGTTGCAACGGAGCGGCTTTCGCAACTCTATGGAGCGTCTGCGAGATGTGCTGATCTTTGTCGGGCTGGTGGTGCTAGCGGTGCCTTTGGTGGGAGCAACGATCAGCACCACCCTAGCATACGGCGCAGGGCTGATCGGCTGGAGCCAGATCCCGCGTAACTGGGAAACGCTGTGGATCGGGGATGGCATGGGCGTTTTGGTGTTGACACCCCTGATGCTGAACTGGCAGATTAACGGGCGGGTGAGATTGCAGAAAAACTGGCAGACAGCGCGGTTACTCCTTTCTCGCTGCCGCAGCCGTAAGTTAGATTACTGCAGCTTGCATCGCCGCACTCTTGAAAAACTGCTGATGCTGGGGCTATTGATCATCGTCAGCAGCCTGGTTTTTTACTCTAAAATTCAGCTTGCGATCGCCCTGTATCCTTTGGAATATGTGTCCTTTCCCTTTGCCATTTGGGCGGCTCTGCGATTTGGCTTGCCGGATGCTGCGTTAGCTAGCTTTGTGCTGTCGGCGATCGCCATTAGCGGTACAGCTTTGGGTCGAGGCCCTTTTGCCGCCATGCCTGCCGATGCCGGACAAGAAGTGCTGTTGCTGCAAGCTTTTACAGGAGTCATTGCCATTACCAGCCTCGTGGTTGCCGCCATGAAGGCAGAGGGGCGCAAGGCAGAGGCGCGAATCCTGATGACGGATATGCTGATCCATGCGATCGCCCATGACCTTCGCACTACGGTCATAGGAATGCTAATGGTTTTGAACAATCTGAAAGCTCAAGCTGGAGAGAAAATTGCGGTGTCTCGCACGCTGGTGGAGCGGATGTCTTGCTCTGGAGAAGTACAGCTCAACAAGCTCAACTCTCTTCTGGAAGTTTACAGATATGAAACGGCAGAGGTGACGCTCGATCGCCAAAGTGCATCGCTCGCGTCGGTGCTGCCCAATGTGATTATTGAGCTAAGTGCGGTATTGGAACAAAATCAGGTGACGCTAGAGAATCATATCTCTGCCGATTTGCCGTCTGTCTGGATCGATCGATCGCAGATTCGGCACGTTTTTTGGCATTTGTTGAGTAATGCAGTCAAACACAACCCACCTGGCATCACCATTACGCTTCGAGCTGAGGTCGAGGGAGAAACAATTCGATGCAGCGTTGCGGATAACGGTAAGGGCATTCGGATGGCACAGTGCGATCGCCTGTTTAACCTAAAAATTGCCAACCTCGACGATCGGCAGCTCATGGGTATTAGCTTAGGCCTATATCTCTGTCAGCAAATTATTTCGGCTCACGGTGGGGCGATCGGGGTAAACAGCGCTCCTAGTTGTGGCTCTCAGTTTTGGTTTGTGCTGCCTCTGGCAACGAAATCATACCCAGGTTAAGCCATGCTTTCTGCATCCTAATTTTGCGCTTTGAATTGCAGGCTTTCCAGAACTACGGTCGATCGTGGCTCAAAGGCATTACGAATTTCAACCGGATAATGCGTGAATGCGTAAAAGGCTCTCCTGTTCTGCTCACCCACATAGATAGAACCCATGAAGAGTTGGGTTGGCGTACGCTGTTGATAAATGAGTTTTTCCTTTGCCCAGCCATAGCTAACGATGTCAGTGCGATCGCTTAACTCCCAACCGTTGCTTGCCATCAGTCCGCCATCCCCTATCAGTAAATCCTGCATCTCCTCAACGCTAATGGCTTGAGTCGGCAAAAAGATGTGGATGTAGGCTTTGTCATTTTTCACGCCCTTAAGGCTGTAATAAAACCGTACGCCAGTCCCTTCTTCAGAAGACCCCACTTCACTGGTGAAATCTTTGACCGGGACATAGGTGGTGAACGGCAGCGGCGGCTGGTCGAAAAGCTTTAGCTCAATCTCTGTCAGCTTCCCTTCAACATTGACAGGCAAAATTCGGGCATCGGGTCTGGAGTGATCTGCCACTCCCCCGACAGAGGCGCTAGCGCTTGCCGAGGGAGTGGCTTCTTGCCAAGGGCGGGTACAAGCCGTCAATACAGCTAGTCCTAACGCCGTCAGCAGATAAGCCACCCTTCGCAATTTCATCTCGCCTCTGTTAACGTAAGCCAAGCGTAAAGTTAGCCAATCACAAAGTTCACTAACTTTCCAGGCACCACAATCACCTTTTTCACTTCTTTGTCTGCAATATAGCGCTGCGCCAGCTCTGATTCACGAGCCAGCTGCTCTAGCAAGGCGCGATCGGCCTGAGAGGGCACCTGGATTGTACCGCGCGTTTTGCCCATGACTTGAATCACCAGCGGAATCTCATCCACCACCAGAGCGGCAGGATCGAGTTTGCACCAAGTTTGGGTATGGATCGAGTCAGCGTGCCCCAATCCATGCCAAAGCTCCTCGGTGATGTGGGGCGCAAAGGGAGCCAGCAATTTCAGCAATGTGTTGATTCCCTCAGCATACACAGGCGAACTCTTGCAGGATGAGTCTCCCAGAGCATTGCTTAACTTCATCATTTCTGAAACGGCGGTGTTGAACTGATATTCGCCCTCCAAGTCGTCGCTCACTGCCTGAATTGCCAGGTGGATCGATCGCCGCAAATCTTTCTCTTCCTTACTTAGCTCTTGAGTTAGTTCTGGCTCCCCGGCTCCTGGCTGCTCAGCAAACCCTGGCTGCTCCGCAAATTCTGTCACTAGCCTCCATACTCGATTCAAAAAGCGGAACTGCCCTTCGACATCGGCATCATCCCACTCCAGATCTTTCTCAGGTGGCGCTTTAAACAAAATAAACATTCGTGCCGTATCTGCCCCCTGTTTTGCCAATACATCTTTGGGATCAACGCCGTTATATTTAGACTTCGACATCTTTTCATAGAAGACTTCCAGCGCCTCGCCCGTGTCGGGATCATGGGGGCTAGAGGGGTCAACTTGGTGCGGCTGCACGTACTTCCCGGTCGTCGGATTCTTGTAGGTCACGGCCTGCACCATGCCCTGAGTCAGTAATCGGCTGAAGGGTTCATCGAAGTTGAGCAAACCGCGATCGCGTAGCACCTTCGTGAAAAACCGCGAATACAGCAAGTGCAAAATCGCGTGCTCAATGCCGCCAACATACTGATCTACGGGTAGCCAGTCGTTGACTTTCTGAGGATCAAACGCCTGCTTGTCGTTCCTGGCATCGGGATAGCGCAAGTAGTACCAGGAAGAACACATAAACGTGTCCATGGTGTCCGTTTCGCGCCGAGCAGGGGTGCCGCAGGTCGGGCAAGGCACATTGATCCAGGAGTCCAGTTTCGATAAAGGTGAAGCTCCGCGACCGGAAAACTCCACCCCTTCTGGCAACAAGACAGGCAAATCGGCATCGGGCACGGGCACCGCGCCGCAGTGGGGACAGTGGATCACCGGGATTGGTGAACCCCAGTAGCGCTGCCGCGAAATCAGCCAGTCTCGCAGACGATAGGTGATTGTGCCAACGCCCTTATCGTTCGCTTCTAGCCACTGAACGGCAGCTTCAACACTTTGCCCTGCCCCCTTACCTGCCGGAATGCCATCCAGCGCTCCCGAATTGACCATCACGCCTTCGTCTACATAGGCAGCAGTCATTTCGGCATCTGTCACCTGATCGACCTGACCAGACGGCTGCACCACAGACTTAATGGGCAGATTGAACCGTTTGGCAAACTCAAAGTCGCGCTGATCATGTGCCGGAACCGCCATAATTGCGCCCGTGCCGTAGCCCATCAACACATAGTCGGCAATCCAAACGGGAATTTTTTCACCGTTTACAGGATTAAGGGCGTAGCTGCCCGTCCAAACGCCCGTCTTCTCCTTATCTTCAGCCGTGCGATCGATCTCACTCTTCCCTGCGGCTGCTGCTTGGTAGAGAGCGATCGCCTCTGCCTGTTCTGGAGTCGTGAGGGATTCGACTAACGGATGCTCAGGCGATAGCACCATAAAGGTGGCTCCCCACAGCGTATCTGGGCGCGTGGTGAAGACCGTCAGCGCTTCCCCGGTTTCGGTGGTGAACGTGACCTGTGCTCCGGTAGACTTGCCGATCCAGTTTTCCTGCATCAGCTTGACGCGATCGGGCCAGCCCTCCAGCTTGTCCAGATCGGTTAAGAGCTGCTCGGCATAGTCCGTAATTTTGAGAAACCACTGCCGCAGTAAGCGCCGCTCGACCAAGGCACCCGATCGCCAGGATTTTCCCTGGCTATCTACCTGCTCATTTGCCAGCACCGTTTGATCGATCGGATCCCAGTTCACCGTCGCCTCTTTTTGGTATGCCAATCCGGCTCTGAAGAACTCCAAAAAGAGCCACTGCGTCCAGTGGTAGTAGTCGGGCGAACAGGTGGCAACCTCGCGAGTCCAGTCAATAGACAGTCCCAGCTGCTTCAGCTGATTCCGCATCTGCTCAATATTTTGCTGCGTCCACTTTGCTGGAGGAACGCCCCGCTCGATCGCCGCATTTTCAGCAGGTAGCCCAAAGGCATCCCAACCCATAGGATGCAGCACCCGATAGCCCTGCATTCGCTTATGGCGAGCGATCACATCCGTAATCGTGTAGTTGCGGACATGCCCCATATGCAGGTTGCCCGACGGATAGGGAAACATGGAGACTGCATAATATTTCGGCAGACTGCTGTTCTCAGGGGCTAGGTCTAGCCCCTGCTCTGCCCAAACTTGCTGCCACTTTTCCTCGATCGCTGCCGGGTTGTAACGGGACTCCACGGACTACTCCTAACTCAATAAAGGGGACTGCATAACTTCACTCCATTCTAGAGGGATGGAGGATGCAAGATTAAATATTAGTAGTTGGATCGTTAATTGAGGCAACTCCTTAATGGAATAGCCCTTGATAAAGGTGATTTTCTACAGCTTGCTAATTTCAAAACTGGCAAACATAGCTATTGCCAGTTTGCTTAGGGCATTTTTGGTGGGGCGCGGAGCGCCCCACCAAAAATGCCCCCGTCCTAACCGCCTTGGCGGTTGCCCTAACTCAGAGAAGGTTAACTGTGGCTAAGTTCGTCAAAGTTTTTGTATACGGAACCTTGAAACCTGGTGAGTGCAACTATGAATCTTATTGTGTAGGGCAGGTTGTCGAAGTGCAGCCAGCCGTCGCCCATGGAGAACTCTTCGATCTGCCGTTTGACTATCCTGCAATGGCACAAGGCGATCGCTCTGTCCATGGCTATCTCCTCTCTTTTGCCGACGTAGCCATCCTAAGCGACCTAGACGAATTGGAGGATTACAGCCCCGATCGCGCTGATGTAGAGAATGAGTATGTTCGGCAAGAGGTAGAAGTATTCAGCCCAGAAGGGCAATCTTTGGGAACTGCCTGGGTTTATCTAATGAGTGCCGCACGGGCGATCGGTATGGGTGGCGTTTTGCTGCCCGATGGGAAATGGACGGCTGCTGAGAAGGCTGCTGAGACAAGTTACTGAGAAGCAAGTTACTGGGGCAAAGAGCTAGGAGTCGCAACTGTCGCCTTCGGAATCGCAATCACAGGGCGATCGAGGGCAATCATCAACCCGTTGCTAGGCACCGCATTCTCAGGCTGGATTCTTGCCATAGAAGGGGCAAACTCGGTGCGAGGCACAATGCCTACCAGCGCTCCTACAAACAGAGCCGCGATCGCTAAACCGCCGCCCCACGCCATCCGCCGAGGCTTGCGCTCAATCTTGGCAAATACCTGCGCCACCGTCTGCTCTACGGGTTGCTCTGAAGGCGGAACGGGCAGACTTCGGAAGCTATAGCGCAGCTTCATCAGGCGGGTGTGCAGCCGCTGCATAGCTGGGTCGGTTGCCAGTAGCACCTCAACCTGGCGTTTTTCATCGGCGGTAACTTCACCATCTAGATAAGCGCTCAATAGCTCAAAGCGATCGCGCTTCTCAATCTCATCGGAAGTCAATTGAGTACGCTCTTCTGCTTCATGATCGAGCTTGCCCTGATCAAGCTTGTTGTGATCAAAGCGAGAAGAATCAGATTCATTGTACTCATTAAAGTTGGGCATCATTTCTATAAAATCTCTTGGGAGAGAAAGAGTGGACAGTGACCTAGTTCAACGAAGTTAATCTAAATTTACCCGGTCTACGCGATCGAAGCACCTGATTCAAGTCAATTTTCTGAATAAGCGGCTCGAATGAATTAGCTTAGGAACCATTATTAACTTAACAAGAGAAGGCTCGTCATCTGTTGAAAGGGTCAAGGTAAAGGCTAAGCCTCCAGGTACGGCTGCAGCTGAGATTGCAATCTCTGACGCGCTCTCGCAATGCGAGATTTTACCGTGCCCAAGGAAACCCCGGTTAGTTCCGCAATCTCTTCATAGGCCATCCCTTCAATTTCTCGTAGCACGATGGTGGTACGAAACACCTCCGGCAGGTCAGCGATCGCCTCTCGCAGCTTTTCGTAAAACTCCTGCGTTGCCAGCTCGTCATCCGGGCGCGGGTCGTCGGAGGCAACGTCCCAGCTCATTTCACCATCTTCTAGATTCAGGGGAGCATCCAAGGAGAGCGGTGGGCTAACCCGTTTGCGCTTGCGCAGCTCGTCATAAAACAAGTTGGTTGCAATGCGGCTCAGCCATCCCCGAAACTTTTCTGGCTCTTGCAGGCGAGTGATGTTGCGATAGACGCGAATCCAGACTTCTTGGGACAGATCGGCGCGATCGCTCCAGTCAGGTGCCAGGTGATAAAGCACCTTTTCGACATGAGACTGATAGCGGCGGATCAGTTCCGCGAACACCGACTTGCCTGGACGTAAACCCGTCTGACATTGCAAGATCAAGTCGTAATTGGAGAGCTTGTCAACGGGCATAGCAGCTTGAGTTGCGATCGCCTCAACCGCCGACCAGGATACGGGCAGAGATTCACGGCTCATGGACAGGACTTGACTCTGAGGGATTCCATTATTGAATGACGCTGACATTGGTGAAATGTTCCCTTTCTTTCTACAGGTTTGCAGGAGATCTGATGGTGCCGTGATGTGCAGGAGGAGCTTAGGTCTTGGCTTGAGGTCTACACTTAGACTTCGAACCTAGCGGCTTCGAACTTAGCGGCTTTGAACCTAGCATACTCTTCTAAATCTTCAGTTTGTTCAATTATTACTGAACATTCAAGAAATAAAAAAAGTTCAAAATGTTTTGAACCTTCTTTAGACCGTCTACAGCTTTATTTCAGAGAATCCGGAAAGTTTTGAAAAATTCTTTGAGATTCTTGAAGCCGTTGAGTAGCAGCACTTTTGCTTACCTGACTTAGTTCAGCGGAGCCGTGCGTTGTGCCCAGTTTAAAGCGCTGTCTTGCACATAGATCTAGCACTCTGGCAGGAGCGATCGCTTCACCCGGTAGGACAATTTTGCATCTGGATAGAACCTGGGCAGATAAGCCTAAGAAATCTGAGGGGTTCTGCTGGATGGCTGACGGACTGCAAGAGACGATCGCGCCAGTCATTAAAATTGGCACAGGCTCCCAACCTAGATCAAAATCGCCTCCAAAATCGGCTCAGCGCCAAAGCGGATCACGTCCGTACAGGGCAGTCCAGTTTCTTGGTGAATTGCCGCGATTGCCCCCCTTGCCTCTGCTTCCTCCAAGTGAAAAGTATTCAGAGCAATGCCCACCACCTTAACCGGAGCAAAAGCCCCCCCAGCGGTTGCCACAGACTCATACATCTCAATCACCTTGGGCAAAGGGGGAATGATGACATGGTCAAAGTTGTGGATCTGCGTCTGTCCAGCCCGATGCACTAGCACCAGATGAGTGGGCTGACTACCGCGCATCAGCGGCAAGGTTGCAGTCGAAGCCGGATTAATAAACGAGCCTTGCCCCTCAACATGCAGAATATCCGCATCTCCCTGCCGCAAAACAATCTGCTCAACGGCTCCGGCAGCAAAGTCAATTCGCACTGCATCCAGCGCTACGCCGTCGTGCCCCAGCATCAAACCAGTCTGCCCGGTTGCCAGAAAGCGCGATCGCAGCCCCCGCGCCAAGCTTGCCCTATGCAGTTCTAGGCTGGTAGACATTTTGCCCACACTCATATCCGTGCCGATCGTCAGCACCCGCCGACAGGAGAGCAGCCGCGCTTTCCCTGAACCCACCGAAAGTCCTGGCGGCTCCTGCCGCACATCCCAAATCCACTGACCGGGCTGCAATAATGCCTGCAATTCCGGATCGGTTGCCATGGGCGTATGCAAACCATTGATCACGGACAGCCCTGCTGCCACCCCCTGCTTGATCTCCTGTCGCCACACCTCTGGCAATCCCCCACCTGAAGGCGCAATCCCGATCGCCAGTACATCCGGTTGATAGGGCAGTGTATCTAGTACAGAACCGACGATCGGCGCATTTCTGGCAATCCCCGTTAGCGCTGTCAAAGACTGTCCTACGGACTGCTGATCGATCACCGCCACGATCGGATTATCGCTGTAGCGCAAAAGAGAAATTCCGGTTTTGCCCTTGGTGCCCTGAGTGCCTTCATGCATCAGAAGAGTTAGGCGATCGCTAGGTTTAAGCATGTTGCACCCCCAGACCGGGTAAGTTGTTCGGTATCAAGCAGCCCTCTTGCATCACTGCCCCCACAAACGGATCGTCGCGCAGATTTAGGTGGCTGTCTAGATCCAGATGGTCAGCATAGGGAGCCAAATGTGCCGCCGCCGTATTAGACAAGGTGCTGTCCGAATAGCAGCCATACATAATCTGCAAGCCATGCGCCTGAGCCGTGTGAATCATCCGCATTGCCTCCGTTAAGCCGCCTGACTTCATCAGCTTGATATTGATGCCGTGCACCCGATCGCTCAATGCCGGGATATCTCGACTGGTGAAACAGCTTTCGTCCACAAAAATTGGCAAGGGCGACTGGCGGTACAGGATTGGCAACTCCGCCTCCTGACCTTCAGGTAGCGGCTGCTCAATATAGGTGATGCCCTGATCCGCCAGCCAGTGGCTCATGGCGATCGCCTCCTCTAAACTCCAGCCGCCATTCGCATCGACGCTAAACTTGGCGTGGGCTGGCGCGACCTCCTGCACGGCTTTGAGCATGGCGCGATCGGCTTCTATCCCTGCCGGACTGCCCAGCTTTACCTTTACCGCCTTCACGGTCATCAGCTCTAGCCAGCTTTGAATTCTCTGCTGTGCCGCTTCTGGCGAACTAATGCCGATTGTCACTGAAGTGGGTACGATCCGAGTGCGATCGAGTCCCCAAAGCTTCCAGAGTGGCAGACCCATCCGCTTGCCGACCCAATCATGCAGCGCCAGATCTAGGGCAGTCCATACCGACGAGGGTAGATGCAGATCCTTCAGGAGAAAATCGATTTTCTGGCGATCGTATGGGGTTGCGTCTTGGAGGAGGGGGGCGATCGTTTGACACTTTGCCAAAATCACCTCCGTCGTCTGAGCAGAGCCACCCACCGAAAAAGGGGAAGCCTCACCCCAACCTTCAATGCCATCTTCCATGACCCGCAGCCAAATGTTAGTGGTCTGAGCAGTCGTGCCTCGGCTAATAGTGAGCGGTATGCGCTTGTGAACCGTAAAGGTTTCGACCTGGATTTGCATGAGATTGATTTTGATGAAAGGGGTCTAGTGCATTCGCGCGTTACAGAGACATGATATTATTTCCCTCTGAACTTCCCGAATGCCAACAGTTCTCTGCAAATCATGCGTGGCAAATTATGCCTGGATGAGAGGGCGGTTTTCCATCTAAGACAGTTTTCCCGTGATTCAAACTTCTATTCTTCTCAAAAAGCGCATGTTTGTTCAAACGAGTCAACTCGAAAAGTGGAGAAACCGCAACCTTTATTACTATCAAGATTTAGAAAAACTCTACAAGTTTTTTGTTCAACCCGGCTCTAAAGTCCTGGAGTTAGGTTCAGGGTTGGGCTACCTGCTGGAAGCGGTAAAACCAGCCTATGGTTTGGGAGTTGATATTAGCGAAACTGCCATTGAAAAGTCTCAAGAAAGGTTTCCCAATCTAGAGTTTCAGGTTGAAGATGCTGAAGAAGTCAATCCCAACCAAACCTTCGATTACATCATTTTGGCGAATACCGTGAGCTACATTCAGAATGTGCAGAGAGCGCTTCAGAATGTGCAAAAGTGCTGCCATCCCTCCACACAGCTTATTCTGACCTATCACAATCCTGCCTGGGAACCGATTCTCAATCTGGCAACGCTAATTGGTCAACGGATGCCGCTACCCGAACTCAATTGGCTAAGTTTTGAAGATGTTGAAAACCTGCTGAACCTATCAGGCTACGAGGTGGCATACCACGGCAAGCGGCTATTGCTGCCTAAAAACCTGTCGATCGTCTCCTGGTTCTTTAATCGCGTTCTGGCTCCCCTGCCGCTGCTGAATCGGCTTTGTTTGAACGAATATGTGGTTGCCCGTCCTCATCCTGGTCATGCCAGTCTTCAAAATCAGGTGCAGACTATGACCTGCTCAGTGATTGTGCCAGCGCGCAATGAGGCGGGCAATATCGAGAATGCCATCACCCGCATGCCGCGTTTAGGCCGCCATACCGAAATTATTTTCATCGAAGGACATTCCAAAGACGGCACCTGGGATGAAATTCAGCGCGTTCAGGCAAAATACGCCGATCGGTGGGATATCAAAATTGCTCAGCAGACGGGCAAAGGCAAAGGTAACGCCGTGCGTCAGGGATTCGAGATGGCGACGGGCGATGTGTTTATTATTTTGGACTCAGATCTGACAGTCCGCCCTGAAGAGATGGTGTATTTCTTTGAAGCGATCGCCTCTGGCTACTGCGAAATGGCAAACGGCTGTCGGTTGATCTACCCCGTTAGCAAAGTTGAAATGCCACTCCTCAACCGCATGGCAAATCGGTTCTTTGCCTGGTTGCTTTCTTATCTACTTAACACGCGAATTAAAGATTCTCTCTGTGGCACCAAAGCTATTTCCAAACAAAACTACGCAAGACTTGCTGCCAATCGATCGTACTTTGGAGACTTCGATCCGTTTGGGGATTTTGATTTGCTTTTGGGCGCTTCCAAACTTAGCCTGAAAATTAAAGATATCCCGGTTCGCTATGTGCCTCGCGAGTATGGCAGCTCCAACATTCAGCATTTCAAGGAAGGGCTAAATCTATTCAAGATGTGCCTTTATGCCGCTCGAAAAATCAAGTTTAGTTAAGAGGATGTCCAAAGCCCCTCATCCCCTAGCCCCTTCTCCCAAGGCAGGAGAAGGGGAACCGGAATGGAATTTTTGAGCTTGAGCCGGAAGGATTCCAGCATCTAAAACCCAAAATCGCCCCCAAAATCGCCCTAGATTGGGGTCGTTGCGGCACTACGCTGAACGCTAAAGCTATACCGTTCCCCGCTGCCCTCGGCGCTGGTGAACCGCAAATAGTAGGTACCAGAACTCAGCGTTGGAGCCAGAATAGAACCCGTTTCGCCATCATCAACATTGACAAATAAACTGCTGCCGTTGGTCTTCCTGACCGGATTGCCACTGCGATCGAGTATCGTTAGGGCGATCGGTTGACTAAAGCTGTTGTTCGTCAGGCGAGTCACGACTCGGCTCGTGCCGCCGATATCAAACTTGAAGAAATCAGGGTCGTTTGAGCTAACGCTGCCCAATCCGGTTCGGGTTTGCCCTAAGCTAATGCTGCCCAAGCTTTGAGCGTTGCCGATTGAACCGCTAGACGAGTTGTCGGATGACTTACCTATAGAGAGGCTCAGCTCATAATCCTCATCTTTGCTGCGGGGCTGGGCACTTTGAACCCTCAGAAAGTAGGTTCCGGCAGCCAGCTTAGAGTCCTTCAATGTGAAAGTTTTCAGGGCTTTAACGTTGGAAAATAGAAACTTGCCGTTACTGCCCTTCACCGCATTACCGCGACTGTCTAAAACAGTAATGGCGATCGGCTGGTTGCCGTCACTGTCGTTCTTCAGCTTTGCCGAAAAGCTGTTGCGGTTGCTCAGCTTGAACTCGAAGAAATCGAGATCATTGCCGCCCACGTCGCCCGAAAAGTTATAGCTTTTGCCAGACTTGAGCGTGCCCACATCTTTAGCGTCGTCGCGGGTGTCGCCAAATTCTTTTCTAGAGCCAAAGCTTAAGCGAGTGCTGCTGATGAGCGGGCTATTTTGAGTTGCAGGAATTTTGTGAGATGCCATATATCTTATCTGCTGTGACTTGTCTGCTGCGATTTATACTATCTTTTTGCCTCAGGAACGAGGAAGATTCAACCCGGTCTGTGACACTTGCTAAAACCCAAAGGTGTCAAACGCAGACTGCTGATCCCTTTCTAGACGCAGCAGGTGTAAGAATGGTTCCGGATCGGTTCCACGGTTTCAAATTAGATATGTTCTATGCTGGAAACATCGCCCTTGCCAATCGCAAACTTAATCTCGCGCAGATACATCAGCTCATGGCTCACTATCAGCAATTTATCAAGGTGCAAACCCAGGGCAAAACGCTCCATAGAATCACCCAAAAAGTTGCGGCGATCGTCTCAGAATCTGGCATCCAAACCGGGCTTTGCAGCCTGTTTTTGCGGCACACTTCGGCAAGCCTGATTATTCAAGAAAATGCTGACCCTGATGTGCTGCTGGATCTGGCAAATTTCTTGTCAAAGCTGGTGCCGGAAAACGATCGCTATATCCACAGTGCCGAAGGCGCAGATGATATGCCTGCCCATATCCGTACGGTCTTGACCCACACCTCAGAACAGATTCCGATCGCCCAAGGTCGGATGGTGTTGGGCACCTGGCAAGGCATCTACATTTGGGAGCATCGCAGCCACAGCAATCCGCGTGAACTCGTCGTGCATATCACGGGAGACTAGAAGCCCAGGCTTTTCGCCTCAGCTCACGCTTGAGCGGAAAACTCGTTGACTAATTTGATTCGTCCCTTACGAATCCCATAGAGCAGACGATCGATTGCCTGTTTCTCTTCGTCATCTAGAGACTCCTTTAGCAGGGCAGCCTGTAGACCATAGCGATCGGCTAACGTGAGCTGACCGGAAATGCTGGCTTGGGCAAACAGTTCGGCAAAGGCAAAGTCGAGGAGAGAGCTTTGTAAATGCATCGGAACATTAAAGAACTCGATGCTTCCTATCATTGCTGCTTATCTTTCGTATCGCTGTGATGAAATCTGGAGTGACTCTGTGACGCACATCACAGGTTTAAGCGCACAGGTTTAAGCTGGGCGCTGCTGAGGACAGTGCGGATCAGACGATCGCTCAACCCCCTCGCTTTTATAGCGCTACGCGCTTAGATCCAATGAGTTATTTTTTGAGAGCCGCGCGGAGCGCGGCTCTCAAAAAATAACTCGTCCTCACTCAATTACGTAATACCATACCCATCGTCTTCAGACTGCCGCTCAATTTGAGCGATTGCCAGCTTTGCCAACGTCCGAACGACCTGAGCCTCATCGTTCAAGGCAGCCTGTAGGGATTCAATCACTGTGCGATCGCCCGTTTTGCCCAAAGAGCTGACCGCAGCCTTTCTCACCTCCATCTCCGCATCTTGCAGCGCCAAAATCAGGTGAGGAATGGCGGGCGGATAGTTGACCTGCCCCAATACCGATGCTGCCTCTGTGCGAACCACAGATTCCGGGTCGGTTAAAGCCGAAATCAGCACATTGCAGGATTTGGTGTCAGACTGCTCTTGGGCAACATGGGCGATCGCCCCAATTACGGCGCAGCGAACATCTACCGAGTCGGAATTCAGCGCTTTGTAGAGATGCTCTGTGGCTTCAGAACCGATGAAAGCTAGTGCCCAGGCAGCATGACCTTTAGTGTCTTCAGGATGGCGATCGGATGCCAAAATCTCTAGCAGCGCAGGTACAGCAGCCTCTCCCGTTCGAGCCAGCGCCCCCGCAGATGAACTTCTGACGACTGTATCCTCGTCGTTTAGAAAAGCGTGAAGCAAGTTGGGCACTGCGCTGGGGTCAGCAATGAGGGTGAGAGTCTTCGCCGCCGCCCGCCGCACGACCACATTGCTGTGGTGCGCCAAAGCCTCCGCCAGAAACGGTGTTGCAGGTTCGCCAATGTCGCCCAAAGTTTCGGCAAAGCGTAGCCGCACCAGACCACGCGGATCGCCCAACCCCTCGACAAGCTGCTGCAAGACTTGGCGATCGCCAGAATCAAAATTGTCTAGCGTGATCTGTTGATTAACCCTTTGAACTAGCTCATCGTTAGCAATTTGCGCTTGCAAGATGGGATCGCTTTCTGCTGGATTTTTAGGCGCTGAAGTTTCGGAGTGGAGCGACATCAAAAGTTCCTTACCTTGGGTACTGCTCAATCTGCGGCTAGGCATTTGTGATCACTGGCTAGCAGTTAAAGCGATCTGCTGCTGGCGAAGTGCCTGAATCTGTCCATCAATCTGAGTCAAGCTTGGCTCCAAACTAGCAAGAGCCTGAGATTTCATCACCTTAGCCCGTTGCGCCATGGAGAGCGTGTCGTTGACCAAGCGCTCTCGATATTGCTCTAACTCGGTAATCATCTCAGCCAGGTCTTCAGGGGTTGCTTGCTCGATCGCGCTTGGCTCTGGGTTTAGCTCGTGAATATCTGCCCTTGAATCTGTCATTGGAGTCTCTGACCTTATGTTTTTAACTGAGTGTTCTTAAATGGGAGGTGCTAAAAGCGTACTTAAGCGTATGTTCAATTTTCTCAGATCCCGTTACCAACGAGCAAACCTTTTTCTCCATCCCTCGATCGCCCCAAACTGATATGCTGAGACAGCCCGTAGTGTGTTCGACAGCAGAAAAATGGAAAGCAGTTGGCTGGATGGGATAGCCGGAGGATTGGCGATCGTTATTCTTTTGGGCGGTTTGTTTATGCTGCTGAATGGCGCGTCAGCCATGGGTCAGGATGCTAATTCAAAACCCCCCAAAAAGTAGCGGCTCATGTTATCGCCCTTCGTCAATCTGAATTCGTCAGCATTGCTTTTGACCCTCCTGACCCTACACTGCGTCATGGGAATCTTGGCGGCGATCGTTGCCCAACGCAAGGGCAAAAGCTTCAGGCAATGGCTGATTTGGGGCTTGATCGGCGGCACTCCAACGCTGCTCATCGCCATTTTTCGCCCTGATCCCGCCCCGCCGCCCGCAAAGTAACGGTTCAAAGTAGCAGTTCAAGGTCTTACACGCTACCCACACCCCCTAGATGAATGCGATAGACTAGCTAAGCATTGTATGAGGTCTACAGAATGGGAAAGCAGTCAACTGGGGTTAAAGCACAATCTGAGCAGCCCGATAGTCTTCAACCTAATAGTCTTCAAACTGACGCTCAGATCGCCCATTCCCAAGCTCAGGTTAAATCAGATAGCCAGACTGCTCTCCACTCTGACCCTTCACCTCAAAAAACCTCTAAAGCCGCGCAAAAGTCCAAGCCGTCCCCTGAGCAAGCGCCAGCAAAACCCTGGACGATCGAAAGCAGCGAGGAGCTATACCGCATCAACGGCTGGGGCGAACCCTACTTTTCAATTAACGCTGCCGGACATATCACCGTTTCTCCCAAGGGCGACCATGGCGGTTCTCTAGACCTATTTGAACTCGTCAACGCCCTCAAGCAGCGCAACCTGGGCTTGCCGCTGCTGATCCGCTTCTCTGACATTCTGCAAGACCGCATCGAACGGCTCAATGCCTGTTTTGGTAAGGCGATCGCTCGCTACAACTATCCTGGCGTCTATCGCGGCGTGTTTCCCACCAAATGCAACCAGCAGCGCCATTTAATTGAAGATCTAGTGCGCTTTGGTAAACCTCACCAGTTTGGGCTAGAGGCTGGCTCTAAGCCTGAGCTGATGATTGCCTTGGCAATGCTGGATACGCCGGGTGCTCTCGTAATCTGCAATGGCTACAAAGACCGAGAGTACATTGAAACCGCAACTTTGGCGCAGCGGCTGGGTCATACTCCCATCATTGTGCTGGAGCAAATTGAAGAGGTGGAATTGGCGATCGAAGCCAGCCGCAATCTCGGTATTCAGCCCATCTTGGGGGTGCGCGCCAAGCTCAGCGCCAAAGGGATTGGACGCTGGGGAACCTCTGCGGGCGATCGCGCCAAGTTTGGGCTGACGGTGCCCGAAATCATTAAGGCCGTTGAGCAGCTCAAAGCCGCCGGGATGCTGAATGCCTTGCAGCTGTTGCACTTCCACATTGGCTCTCAAATTTCTGCCATCAGCGTTGTCAAAGATGCCATCCGCGAAGCCAGCCAAATCTACGTGGAGCTGTCCAAGCTGGGGGCAAACATGAAGTATCTGGACGTGGGCGGTGGCTTAGCCGTAGACTACGACGGCTCCAAAACCAACTTCCATGCCTCCAAAAATTACAACATGCAGAACTACGCCAACGACGTAGTGGCAGAAATTAAGGAGGCCTGCGAAGAGCGAAATCTGACGGTGCCCACCCTGATTAGCGAGAGCGGTAGGGCGATCGCCTCCCACCAATCCGTTCTGGTGTTTGATGTGTTGGGCACCAGCGAAGTGGTGTCCGATCCGCCCGAACCAGCCGAAGAAAAAGAGCATCTGATCATTCGCAATCTGTACGAAACCTATCACGCGATTAGCGCTGAAACCTACCAGGAGGCATACCACGATGCCGCTCAGTTCAAAGAAGAGGCGGTTAGCTTGTTTGGCTTTGGCTACCTCAGCCTGACCGAACGGGCGAGGGCAGAGCGGCTCTACTGGGCTTGCTGTGCCAAGATTCTGGAGATCGTCCGGCAGCAGGACTATGTGCCCGACGATCTGGAAGATCTAGAAAAGATCATGGCATCGATCTACTACATCAATCTGTCAGTCTTCCAGTCGGCTCCTGACACCTGGGCGATCGACCAGCTTTTTCCAATCATGCCCGTGCATCGCCTCGACGAAGAGCCGACTCGCCGCGCTACCCTTGCCGATCTCACCTGCGACAGCGACGGCAAAATTGACCAGTTCATTGACCTTTGGGATGTGAAATCTGTGCTAGAGCTACACCCGCTGAAGCGCAAGCCAGAAGTCACGCCCTCGGCGTATGAACCCTACTATCTCGCCATGTTCCTCAACGGCGCATACCAGGAGATTATGGGCAACCTGCACAATTTGTTTGGCGACACTAACGCCATTCACATCAAGCTTACGCCCACAGGCTATCAGATTGAACATGTGGTCAAGGGCGACACCATGAAAGAGGTTTTAGGCTATGTGCAGTACGACTCAGAGGATCTGATTGAGAATATTCGGCAGCGATCGGAGCAAGCCCTTCAAGAAAATCGCATCACCCTCCAGGAAGCCCAGCTCCTGCTGCAAAACTATGAGCGGAGCTTGAGCGGCTACACTTACCTGTCTTCGTAAGGGGGACATTGTTCATGAAGGGTGATAGGCGCGCTCAGCACCTATTACCCTGAACTATCAATTAGAGGCAGATTTTGTCCACCATGCTAGGGCGTAGTCCTGGACTGGCTCGTTGGCGCGATCGCCATACAATACCCGCAGCTTATAGCGTCCGGTTGTGGGAATGGAGTAGAAGATATGTTCGACGCTATCCACTTTGCTGATGGAAGATGTAATGCTTTTCTTGGTGCGGGTTGCATCGGCGGGCATCAGGTAAAGATTCAGATCGTTTAAGCCTTTGTCCTGAAAGGTTTCACCCGAATCAAATGTCTCGTTGCCGTTCCTGTCCTCAAGCTCGACCCGGCGATTCCAGTTCAGCGTCGCGGCGATGAAGCTACCGCCCTGCAAGGGTTGCTCAAACACATAGTCTCGATACGTAGGAATGCCTTCTGTATCGCCGACGGTATTGGCATCCCAGGCGATCGCCGGAATAGGCTGATCTGCGTTCCACTGACCCGGACTAAACTGCTGATAGGCGCGGTAGGCGTTGAGGTGCCCGGTGCCCATCTGCGCATCTAGCGGAATCTCTGGATCGGTGTAGGCATCTGATTCTAGCCAGCTTTTGTTGCGCAAATCCAGCAGCGTCCGGCTCATGCCTAGGCGTAGACCGTCGCCGCTGTCCTCAATTTTATCGGTTGAGTTCATGAGCACGGCTTTCATTACTTCCTGCCGTCGCGCTGCCAAGCCCCAGTGCTCCGATTTTTCCTTTAAGGCTCTGCGAATTGCCGCATCGCCAAACTCTTGCAGCAGCGCCACCGTTGCCGTTACATGGGGCGAGGCAAAGCTGGTGCCGCCTAGGTCGGGAGCCGATACGGTGCCGTCCGGAGCCAGCGTGGTAATTCGCCGTCCGGGAGCCACCAAGGAGACCGATCGCCTTGCCCCAACGTTGCGCTCTGTTGCTGGGTCGCGGCCGATCACGGTTGCAGGAATGCTGCCCAGGCTAAAGAAATCAACTTTGGTAAACTTGCCGTCGATGGGCATGGAGTTGGCGATCGTCATACCGTTAAAGGTGTCGGTCGGAATGGGAAAACCGCCTCTGCCCTGGTTTCCAGAAATTGAGTACAGCACGTTGTGCAGGCTTGCCGACCAATCGACGCATTGAGTCAGCAGCGCGTTGCCGTCTAGCACAGCATCCGGGCGCGGATCGCGGTTAAGCGATTCTCCGAAGCTAAAGTTGATAGCCCGGACATCGCCGCCGTTTTGCAGGGCAATGGTCTGGCTAGCCAGACATTCCTGCACCTGTCCGCTGCGCTGCTCAGCACCTACCCCAGCAGAGTACAAAACTGCGTCTGGCGCAACGCCCCGCACCGTTTTGTCGCGGCTAACCATGATGCTGGCAACCCTGGCGGCATGTTCGTCTACGCCCTGATTAGCGGTAGCAACTGCATCTCCAGTAAACAATCTGCCGATGGGGAGCGATCGGTTATTCACGGCTGCTTTATCCAAGCCAAACAGCGCCGGACGACCGATTTCGACTTGCCCAATGGCAATCTTTCGCCCCGTCAAATTATAGGGCGCGTCCTGCAATCGATAGGCATCAATGCCGTTTTCGCCCACCGAAGCAACGAGTGCCCATCCGGGTAGACTCACAAATGTCAGAATCAATCCCAGCGTCCAAGACAGCGCAAATCCCCCTAATCCGCCCATTAGGCGCTTCATCGTTTTTCGTCCGAGCTTTAACAGGGGCATAGAGGCGAATTTCCATAAATTTCTGATGAACTTGTATGTTCCAATGGAATTAGGTGCGAGTGCGTAATCCGACCTTAGAACATACCTTGTTACACTGAACACACTTTGGTTTTCACAAGAGTTTCCACAAGTTTAGATAGGCGGCTAGGTCAGCCGCTATGCCAGTTATATCAAGCACACCTAATCACCAGACAGGACGCAGGAGAACACAAGTCATGGCACAAACTCAATTGCAATCTCAGAAACCGATCGTGATTGCCCCATCTATCCTATCAGCAGATTTTAGCCGCTTGGGAGATGAGATCAGAGCCGTCGATGCGGCAGGTGCCGACTGGATTCATGTGGATGTAATGGATGGTCGGTTCGTTCCCAATATCACGATCGGCCCACTGATTGTGGAGGCTATTCGTCCCTGCACCCAGAAGCCACTGGATGTGCATTTGATGATTGTGGAACCGGAGAAGTACGTGGCTGATTTTGCCAAGGCAGGCGCAGATCACATCTACGTTCATGCCGAGCATAACGCCTCCCCCCACCTGCACCGCACTCTGGGTCAAATCAAGGAACTGGGCAAGCTGGCAGGCGTGGTGCTAAATCCCGGCAGCCCGCTGGAGCTGATTGAGAATGTGCTGGATCTGTGCGATCTGGTGCTGATCATGAGCGTCAACCCTGGCTTTGGCGGTCAGAGCTTCATCCCGACGATGATTCCTAAAATCCGCAAGCTGCGCGCCATGTGCGAAGAGCGCGGCCTAGATCCTTGGATTGAAGTAGATGGCGGATTAAAAGTGAACAACACCTGGCAGGTTTTGGAGGCGGGAGCCAATGCGATCGTCGCAGGTTCAGCAGTCTTCAATGCGGCTGACTATGCCACGGCGATCGAAGGCATTCGCAACAGCAAGCGTCCCGCCCCTGAGCTGGCAGCAGTCTAGGAGGGCATAAGGCGCTACGCGCTTAGATCCAATGAGTTATTTTTTGAAAGCCCCACTCCACGGGGCTTTCAAAAAATAACTCGTCCTGACTCAATTACGTAATGCTATAAAAAAAGGGGCACGCTGCGCCCCTTTCTTGATCCGGATGCTATGCGCCCACCGACTCCTTGGCGGCGTACAGCACCTCAGCCGTAATCTGTTCGATCTGCCGCTCACGGGCAAACTTCTCGGTATTGCGCTTCACCTTGCCGCGCACAAAGCCCGGAATCTTGTTCAGCTCTGCTAAACCATCCCGGCTCCAGGCGAGATCAGAATCGGCAGAAATGCCCTTGGTAATGCCCTCTTTGGTATCGTGACCGCCGAAGATTTCCAGCAGGTGATCCTCCATGCCCAGAGTGAAGGAGTTGTAGATCAAGTCTGTGATCTGATTGGTGCCTTCATAGCCCATGAATGGCTTGTAGCCGATCGGGAAATTCTGGATATGAATCGGAGCCGCAATTACGCCACAGGGAATATCCAGCCGCTTCCCCACATGGCGCTCCATTTGGGTGCCGAAGATAGCCGAAGGTTCTAGGCGGGCGATCGCATCTCCAATTTCGCCGTTATCTTCGCTGATCAGCACCTCGTCGCAATATTCGCTCACCTGCTCTCTAAACCAGTCGGCATCATACTTGCAGTAGGTTCCAGCCAGCACGACATGAATGCCCATTTCCCGCGCCAGGATTTTGGTCATTGCCGCCGCGTGGGTGTTGTCACCAAACACGACCGCCTTCTTGCCCGTCAGGTTTTGGCAGTCGATCGATCGCGAGAACCACGCTGCCTGAGAGACGTGCAGGGTTTGCTCGTTGATGAAGGCTTCGTAGTCTACCGCCGCGCCCTGCTCGTTCAAGATCTGCTGAATCTTGCGGATGCACCGAGCGGTTTCCACCACGCCCATGGGGGTAATATCGACAAAAGGCGTGCCAAACTGCTCTTGCAGATATTGGGCAAGGGGCAGCCCCAGCTCCCGATAGGGCACCAGATTGAACCAGGCGCGGGGCATCTTCTGGATGTCATACACCGTCGAGCTTTCCGGCATAACGACATTTACCTCAATTCCCAGATCCGCCATCAGCCGCTTTAGCTCAGTGCAGTCGTGCTGGTTGTGAAAGCCCATCGTCGAAGTGCCGATGATGTTCACCGAAGGCTTCTCGGTTTTTTGGGTAGGCAACTCGCCGCGCTTCAGGGCTTTCTCAATATAGAACTGGGCAATCTGATGGAGAGTGCGATCGGCGGCTTGCAGCTCGTTGTACCGATAGTGATTGACATCGGCAAGCATGACATCGCCTTTGGACTCCAGCTGTGCCCGTTCGACAAAGTTTTGCAAATCCTCTTGCAGAATGCTCGACGTGCAGGTGGGAGTCAGGACAATCAGATCGGGATGCTCTTCGGCATCTTTGCGGGTGATGTTGTCCACCACCTTTTCTTGAGAGCCACGCGCCAGCACATTCCGATCGACTACGCTTGTCGTCACGGGCGTAAAGTTGCGTTCCCGCTCCAGCATCGATCGCATGACGTTGAAGTAGTCATCTCCCAAAGGCGCATGCATGATGGCATGGACGTTTTTAAAAGAACTGGCAATGCGAAGTGTGCCGATGTGTGCAGGACCGGCATACATCCAGTAAGCCAATTTCATAGATAAAATCTCCGTTTGCTGTATGGCGCTAGGCTTAGGTCTGATTCTGATTGTCTCAAAGATAGGGTGTCTCTGGGCAAATGAGCGCAGGATTCTTAACCGTTCGTGATGTCTCTAGAATTAATCGTCTGGAATCAATTGTCTGGAATGAATTGCCTGGGAAGTCTTCGTGTATGGATCGATCGCTTTTCATGTTCTGAGGATGGCTCTAGATTTGCTACCTTTGGAGGAGTATTTTGGGGAGATACTCAAGGTCGGCATAGGCTTGAATACTTGAATAACAGTACAGCGACCTCTGAGTAGCGGCACCCGTAGCGTTGCTGACCTCTAGTTCATCACCAGCGGATTACAGCAATTTCAATTGCATAAACCACAGTTATTTTTTAGAAGCCGTGCTCCGCGCGGCTTCTAAAAAATAACCTACACTTAACCAAGCGCAAGGGGACACCCTGCAAACGGCGTTGCTGAATACAAGTATGAAAGCCCCCCAACCCCCCAATTCTGGGGGACTTTGAATGGCTCGGAAGTCCCCCAGAATTGGGGGATTTAGGGGGCGAGAAAACTGTCAAGTCAGATAGATTCATACTTCGATTCAGCAACGCCCTGCAAACTATAGTGTTGAAGTCACAGTGCCAATTATTGAAACTAACTATGCAAGACGAAGTATTAAGGAAAGAGCAGGAATTTCACGATCGCTGGGCGGCGGCGATCGATATTGAGGGCATTCGGGTCAAAGATTATTTTGAGGCTTGCACTGCGCCTGAGAATCGATTTATTTTGCGGCGGTTAGGGGATGTGAGCGGTCAGTATTTATTAGATCTAGGCTGTGGGGCAGGGGAAAACAGCGTTTATTTTGCCACGCGAGGGGCGCATTGTGTGGCGGCAGACTATTCGCCAGGAATGGTGGAGGTGGCGTTGAAGCTTGCCCGCAGCAATGGCGTAGAAGTGGAAGGAAAAGTGGTGAACGCTATGGCGATCGATTTTCCAGATAACACTTTTGATATTGTCTATGCCTCTAATTTATTGCATCATATTCCCGATCCCAAAGTTGCGATTCAAGAGGCGTATCGCGTCCTGAAACCGGGCGGCACCTTGTGTTTTTGGGACCCGCTAAAGCACAATCCTATTATCAACATCTATCGCAAAATCGCTACCGAAGTGCGCACAGAAGATGAAACGCCGCTGGATATTGCGATCGTTCATCATGTGAAATCCTTGTTTTCCAAAACTTCCTATGACACCTTTTGGATTGCGAGTCTCTGGATTTTCCTCCAGTTTTATCTCATTGAAAGAGTTAATCCGAATCAAGAGCGCTACTGGAAAAAAATTATTCTGGAACAGCAGCGGCTGAAGCCAGAATATTTGTTTTTAGAGAAGCTGGACATTTGGGTCAAAAAGATTCCCTATCTCAAGCGCTTCGCCTGGAAC
The DNA here is from genome assembly GCF_059504425.1 of Drouetiella sp. Classification (NCBI taxonomy): domain Bacteria; kingdom Bacillati; phylum Cyanobacteriota; class Cyanophyceae; order Oculatellales; family Oculatellaceae; genus Drouetiella; species Drouetiella sp. The sequence goes on along the minus strand of NZ_JCACIN010000021.1, from coordinate 9,669 downwards.
CTGGCTGTTGTTGCCCAAAAGTAGTGTTTATAATAAACAACGCGCATTTGTCCCGCTCTAACGGCTGTGGATATGAGTCCCCAATACTCCCTCGTGGTGCCCATCTACAACGAAGAAGATAACATTCTGGAGCTGCATCGGCGGCTGCGGAGCGTTATGGACAGCCTGGATGGGGAAACAGAGCTGATCTTGATCGATGATGGCAGCCGCGATCGCTCTTTGCTCTTGATGCGAGAGCTGCATGAACAGGATTCTCGTGTGTCTTACCTCAGCCTTGCTCGCAACTTTGGACACCAGGTTGCCGTCACGGCAGGGCTAAATTTTGCCAGAGGTGAAGCGATCGTGGTTCTGGATGCCGACCTGCAAGATCCGCCAGAGCTGATCCCCGAAATGATTGCTCTGTGGCGGCATGGCTATCAGGTGGTGTATGCCCAGCGGACGCAGCGCCAAAAAGAGCGGTGGCTCAAGCGAGTGACGGCCTATTCGTTCTACCGGGTGTTGCGGCATCTCGCCGATGTGGAAATTCCCACCGACACCGGGGATTTTTGCCTGATGGATCGGCGCATTGTAGACTTGCTCAACGCCATGCCGGAGCGCAATCGCTACATCAGAGGGTTACGGGCGTGGGTGGGCTTTCAGCAGACCGCAATTCAATATATCCGCGATCCGCGCTATGCCGGAGAGGTGAAATACACCTTCAGCAAATCGTTGGCGCTGGCAATTAATAGCCTAGTGTCTTTCTCCAGAGTGCCTCTACGCCTCTCGACTTACTTAGGATTAGGGGCGGCGGCGATCGCGCTTCTCATGGCGGTTCTGGTGGTCTACTGGCGCTTTTTTGCGCCTCACTCTCCGCTAACAGGCTATGCCACAATCACGGTAGTCGTGTTCTTTCTGGGAGCCGTTCAGCTTATCAGCATCGGCATTTTGGGCGAATACATTGGGCGAATATACGAAGAGATCAAGGGTAGACCGCTTTACACGCTCTCAGAAGTGGCAGGTTTTCAAGACCATCGTGAAATAGCCAGGAATTCTAGGCGATCGATTCCTAAAGAGGAAAATTTGGAGTAGCCCGATTGATACCGCCAGCCCCTTCCCTTTAGGTCAGCAGCAGGTAGCGGAGCAGGATGCTCATGAATTCACCCGGAGTTTGGGTAGATTGAGGTCGGCTCCAGGCTCCGGCTTCCGCGTAGCTCTGGTTGTGGAGCAGGCATCTTGACCGCCCCACAAAGCTGAGAAGTCAGTGACTATTCGCCTATTCATTCATCACATTCAAAGTCCTCCTCGATCGCCTTTCGCCAGGATGACTAGAGCTTTATCAATGTCTCGAATTTTGATCGCCCGAAGTGCGGTAAGGATGGCTCTGATTAGAGCCACTTCATCATCGGAGAGTATAACCATAGGGTTTTGCCTCAATAAGGTTGAATTGATCTTGTCCGCATATACGCATATACGCAAGTAGAGGTGAGAAGATTCTTCTGGTACTTTTGCGGCTAAATGTAGCGAGTGGCTCCTAAGAAAAGACCGGAACTAAGAATATATCTAGACTCTGACCTAGATAAGTTGGTAAAGACGATCGCCACTATTCGAGAAGAGTCAATCAGCGCCGTTGTAGCGGAAGCACTGGAGTCATGGCTGCAACAGCCTAGACAACAAGAAATTATTGAAAAGCATAGGCTAGATGAATTGGATTAGATAAGCCTGCTTGAATGATCGATATAAAAACTTAAACGTTTCTTATTAATGCTTGAATCTGAGCTACAAACAATCGAATCTGAGCTGCAAAGATTACAACTTGACCTGCAAACACTTAAACATTTGTTGCAAATAAAATAATATTTACTACTCCGGTTAAAGCATGAGCTTCTCACACTTCAACTGGAATAGCTCATGCTTTAACCGGAGTAATTCATGCTTTGACTTAAGCTGCAAAGCAAACTGGATTTGCAACAACGGCTTAAAAGTTTCTATGTAAGGTTTGCGATCGCTACTCTATATCTTAACAATGCCAAGCAGAATAACTTAAATTGAGGTGAAGATAATCTATGCTGAAAGACTTGCTCTGCCTAGATATCTTTTGCTTACTTAGACTTATCTACTTAACTGCTCCATTGTCATGCAAATACAAAAGCTTAGCTCTCGAATATCAAAATAGAGTGAAGCTGTGTGATCAAGTAGAAGTCTTAAGCGTAACTCTCTACAACATCATTATTAGCGGCATCTTCAAATATTTCACGATCTCGACTAGGATGCAGATCGCAGCCGCTAGGTAACGTCACCTTGTAGAGTTTCGCTTCGCTTAGCTGTTCTAAACTCCAATTTGTAATATCTGTCAAGTTAGTATTCTCGAATTGAGCGTCGTCGAGAATAGCATTTTCCAGATTGGAACCTGTGAGGTTAGCATTAAGAAGAATCGCCCCTGTAAGGTTAGTCCGTGTAAGATTAGCACCTCTCAAATCAGAATCTCGAATATCAGAATAACTGAGGTCAGCATTTGAGAGATCGGCACCACTGAGGTTAGTGCGAATAAGATCAGCGCGGATAAGCTTCGCTTTCTTGAGTACAGCGCGGGTTAGATTTGCACGAGTAAGTTTAGCTTCATGAAACTCAGCCTCGTTGAGGTAAGCATAACTAAAATCTGCTCGAATAAGTATAGCCTCTGTAAAGTCAGCGTAACTAAGGCTTGCACCTTTAAGTTTTACTCCAGGGAGGTAAGCTTGGCGTAGGATAGATTCTCGCAAATCTATCCTCAGATTGCTCACAAGATTTGCTTCGGCTAAGAACGATATGACACTTGCTTGACGTGCCGAATCCTTAGCAGCTTTGAGCATTCGCAGTAATGATAAAGTTCTTGCACGGATTATATCCTTTGCTGTATCTGCAATTGTTGGTTGAAGGCAATCCTCCCGATGAAAGGCTTCCTTTCCAGCACTTTCAGGATATCTCTTAACCTCTTGATGAATATCGTCCGTTACTCGAAAAGAGACTTCATTCTCATCTCCTTTGTCAACCATTGAAACCGTAACTGTTGTATCGTGAGAGAAATCCTCTTGAGCTAACAAGAGAGCAACTTTTTGATTAATTAGTAAATCTGACAAACGGTCAAAATAAGTTTGGAGAGCATCTTCTCGTTGCTTATCTTCAGCTCGTTCTTTTTCTAATTGTTCTTGTTTTCTATTCTGTTCCTGTTCAGTTTTTTCTCTGTCACGCTTTACACTTTCTTGTTTATCCTGGAACCAAAAGCTGAGCCCTGCTAACGTCGCAGGGGCAAGTAACAAATTCATCCAATCCCAAAGAGTTTTTTCCGATTCACGCTTACTAATGTCAGATGTCTTTGTTGTGATATTGCCCCTTGTCTCTATTTTCTCGACAGAGTAGGTTGCTTTCTCTTCAATATCTTCTCCAAAGCCAGTCCATTCACGAGCATTTACAGATAAGCGTGGAAATGTCCCATTAATCTCAAAGCAAAGGATAAAAACAGAAATAACGATAGATGGGAGTAATAACTTAGAGGTAAGAGATAATTGCTCGACTTTTTCTAAAAGTGAAGGTTGTCTATCACTATTCATGGCACCTATCCTCAATAGCTAGCTTTATTTTTCTTCTAAAGAAAGAAATTCGCCTATTCTTATTGAATTAAGAATTACTTATCCTTTCATAATATATAGGCATAGAGAATGGTTACGCCATATTAAAGCCTGTAAAGTTAATTTCATTTCCAATGATACGATTAACAAAAGTGTACATATATCAAGGTTTGACGTGTGTAAGGCTCTGTGTGCTTGTCATGTACTATTGAAGATACTGTCTTGGCAATGTAAAGAGATCTCCCACTAGAAAAACTTGCTGACTAAATATCTAAAATCCGGAAGTACATGGCTAATGAGTTCATCCTAAGAATACAAAGTTGCTGCAAGCCTTAAGACGACATTTTCACGACGATACACCTCAACCATTTGTTCTTGTCAACTCACAATCCAGTATTCCAGCACGCCTCGAACTGAATAGAGCTTCAGCTTGGCTTCTCGATCGCGCCGCTCATTAGTTTTGCCAGGAGACAGCACCTCAATGACCAGTTCTGGTGCAGCGGTCAGATGTCCTGCCTCATCCAGCAGTCGCTCCAGTCGCTCATGGCTTGCCCAAACCACATCTGGAATCACGTTATCCGATTCTGAGAAGATAATGCCAGGGTTAATTGCAGCTTGACCCAGTCCACTCTGGTCAGACCAAAACTTCAGCAGAGCAACAATATTGCTACAAACCGCTTGATGCTTCCAATCGGGTGCCCTAGTCACAAATAATTCTCCATCAATAATCTCGTAGCGCTTGGAGCGATCGCCCTCAAAAATTGCTAGATCAGCAGTTGTCCAACGGATAGGATTGGTGGTTGTGGACTGCATAGAACCCTTCGCCCTGTTATTCTTCAATCATGTTCTCTAATCATAGGTCGCTAAATAGCCCCTCGCACTAGGATCACCGTCCGATCGCTGCTGTGGGCGATCGCTTCTGGAATATTGTCTTTGATCACTTTTGCTACAACATTTGTGTATCTGCGCCTAGGTTGGCTCCCGGTCAGACACTTGATAGAGACAAATGTAAGGGGCAGAGTTCAAAGCCAAGAAAAAAGTAGTGCATTAGGCAACGCCGTAACACACTACTGCTAATTATTTTGGTGCGTTAGGCGATCGCTAACAGCACCCTACAAGAATGTCTGCTTGCCTAGAACTCTGCAACAACCTTGTCTTCTTCAATCTGGCTCCCTTCGGAGACAATTTGATTCAGCATAGAACGAAGATGATCGCCCTCAATCACCTCAGTCTCTAGAAGCTGGAGGGAAATCGTTTCCAAAAGCTCTCGGTTTTGCTTGAGAATGTTGAGTGCCTGCTGATGGGCATTCTCTACGATCGCCTTCACTTCTTGATCGATCGCCTCTGCGGTCTGAGGGCTAACCAGACGACGGGGATTCATCGGGTCGCCTCCCAAGAACTGATTTTGCTGACCTTGCTGGTACGCCAGAGGCCCCAAAACCTTGCTCATGCCGTAGGTTGTCACCATGCGCTCTGCCAAATCCGTTGCCCGCTGCAAATCGTTAGATGCGCCTGTGGTAATGCTGCCAAAGACAACTTCCTCAGCCGATCGCCCACCCAGCAGGGTCGCAATCTGACCGTGCAACTCCTCTTCACTCATCAAAAAGCGATCTTCAGTTGGCAATTGCAGCGTGTAGCCCAATGCCGCCATGCCGCGAGGCACGATCGAGATCTTTTCGACTTGGCTGGTTCCGGCTACGGCACTGCCCACCATGGCATGACCGACTTCGTGATAGGCAACAATCTTTTTCTCTTTCTCGTTCAAGACGCGACTCTTCTTCTCCAGACCTGCCACTACTCGCTCGATCGCCTCTGCAAAATCAGCTTGGGCAACCTCTGTCCGGTGATTTCGAGCTGCTAAAAGCGCAGCTTCATTGACCAAGTTAGCCAAGTCGGCTCCCGCAAAGCCAGGAGTGCGAGTAGCAATCACCTTCAAGTCAATATCAGCGCCTAACTTCACCTCTTTGGCGTGAATTTCAAGAATTGCCTGCCGCCCAATTAGGTCAGGGCGATCGACTAAGACCTGACGATCGAATCGACCGGGTCGCAGCAGCGCTGGGTCAAGCGTCTCAGGACGGTTGGTTGCCGCTAGCACAATCACCGTTGCGCCTCCTGCCGCGAAGCCATCCATCTCGGTCAAAAGCTGGTTGAGGGTTTGCTCACGCTCGTCGTTGCCGCCGTAGAAGCCGTTGGAGGCTCTAGATTTGCCGATCGCATCCAGCTCATCAATGAAAATGATGCAAGGAGCCTGTTTCTTGGCTTGTTCAAATAGGTCACGCACCCGTGAGGAGCCAACACCAACAAACAGCTCAACAAATTCTGAGCCAGAGATACTAAAGAAGGGAACGCCTGCCTCACCCGCTACAGCCTTCGCCAGCAGCGTTTTACCTGTTCCGGGAGGGCCAATTAGGAGCACGCCTTTGGGAATTCTTGCCCCAATTTGGGTGAAGCGTTGCGGGGTCTTGAGGAAATCTACAATTTCCACTAGCTCAGTCTTGGCTTCTTCAACTCCAGCAACGTCAGCAAACGTAATCTTGCCAGATTCACCTTCCACATAGACTTTTGCCTTGCTCTTACCAATGGACAGCGCTCCTTGAGGTCCGCCGCCCCGATTGAGGAAAAACTGCCAAATGCCGACAAAAATCAGCGGTGGAATCACCCAGCTCAAAACGCTTCCAAACCAGGCATTCTTGGGTGGCGGAGCAGCTGCAAACTCAACGCCATTGTCTTCCAGACGCTTCGGCAGCTCTAAATCAAAAATAGGGGTAGTTGAAAACAGCTGTCCCGGCTGCCCATCTGCTTCCTTGAGCTGGTAACGAATTTCATTCTGCCCAACCGAAACCCTCGCCACCTCTTTGTCCTGCACCTGATCAATGAACAGGCTATAGGGGACTTTGGGAACGGCAGGCCCCAAGAGGCTAGGTAAAAGGACATTCGCTAATAAAAACAGCCCCGACACGAGCAACAAGATGTTGCCAATCTGACGAGAGCGGGGGGGCTGAGGTTGGTCTTTAATCGCCATTTCGTTTAGCGTTCCTTTCGTTAGAGATTACTTTAGTCAATCAGCCCTCTGCTGATCTACAGCGCTACTTGCTGAACTCACAGCTTGCTAGTCTAGGCATTCGTTGTCTATGCATTCATTTACTCTCGCTAGGGCACCTCTAGCGCTACTCAACAAAAGGCTGAAGTTTTGTAACGTATCCATATGATCATTCTATAGGGTTTAGCTTGTGGAGCTTTGTACGGGGATCACGCCATTGCGGCGATCGCACAAGCCCTAAAAGCTAGGCTCAGTAAGCTTTTTCCATCCAATCAAAAATTTTGTCTAGTTGCTCTAAGGTGATTAGCCCGTACTGCCACAACACCATAGGCAGGTTGGTAGCCTGCTCTGGCTGGCGGAGGGCTAGGGCGATCGCCGAGGTAGGAAGGGCTAACTCCTCCCGCAAAAACTGAACTAAGCGAACCGTGGATTCTGTTGCCATAGCTTTGAGGGTGCAAAATAAACGAGTTTTTTAAATTTTGTAAACTAATCTAATAATTATTCTGATGGAATCATAGCGAGAATTCAACACATTTGGGATGTTCTTCTGGAAAGATTACGGTTGTATCAGAGCGTTTCTGATTAGCTTAAGATCTAGCCTTGCTGACCTGTAGCCATCCGTTCAGACCCATGGTGGCGCAAGTCAAAAGCCAGAAAATCATCCTAGAGACCGATAAAGAGCAACATTTACCTTTCTCATCTTTGAGCCTCTACTATGAGAAGACTCCTGTGTTCTATAGAACCTATGTACTATAGCGTAGAAATACGCTTCAATCCTTGTAAGTCCCTTTCAATAAACCTTTTGCAGATTGAAGCGAATTTCGCCACCAACCTCAATTCTGGGGAACCGGAGTTCAAAGTCCCCAGAATTGGAGGTTGGGGGCAGATGCGTAAGTCCTATTCAATCTAGAAATCCTCATCTGCCAAAGGTCTAATAACCAGAGGTCTAATAAAGTGAGAGGATCAGAAGCTCTGCCCTAAAACGTTTATTTAGACAACTACTGGACAATCTGATGGCGAATGCTAAACGCCAGCCTGCCTGGAAGACTGAGTTAGATGACTTAATGCGTGCTGTCGCAGGGGCATTTCTCTTTGGTGCGCCTTTCCTCTACACCATGGAAGTCTGGTGGAAAGGTAACTTTACGTCACCTCCACGAATGCTATTGCTGCTTGGCATTGCCTATGCTGCTCTGATTTTGCTGAACCTGCAAGGCGGCTTTCGTGGGGAGCGTTCAAAAACCCGAATGCGCGTTATGACCGATAGCCTAGAAGCGCTGGCGATCGCCCTACTATCGGCAACCCTGAGCCTGATTCTAATTGGCGTTATCCATCTAGATACCGGACTTGAGGCAGCTATGGGTCGTGTCATCAATGAGGCGTTGCCCTTCAGCTTAGGGGTGGGAATTGCAGATAACGTGCTTCATCCAGATGACGACACTGCCTCTGAACCCGATTGGCAGGATCAAACCTGGCGTGGAACTTTCGCCGATGCGGGTGCGACTGCTCTAGGTGCCATTGTTGTGAGTGCTTCCATCGCCCCCACCGATGAAATTCCGATGATTAGCAGCATGATTTCTGTGCCTTGGCTGCTGATCATCATTGCCGCTTCTCTCCTGCTGTCCTATTTGATCGTATTCCAAGCCAGCTTTGGCGCACAAAACAGCCGCAGGTCACAGCCCGGATTTTTTCAAAGCCCGATTAGCGAAACCCTCGCCTCCTATTTAATTTCTTTGCTCATATCGGTCTTGATGCTCTGGATCTTTCAATTGGTTCGATTGGAAGATCCTGGGGTGCAGTGGGTAAGCTACACGGTGATTTTGGGGTTTCCCGCTACGATCGGCGGAGCAGCAGGCAGGTTGGCACTATGACAAACTCAACGGGTAAGAAAATTGGCACCGATCCGCGCACCAAGGCTGAGCAAGTCTCGCTGGCGATCGCGCTGGCATTGCTGGCTGGCGTGATTGGCATTGTGATTTCGCTCTGGTTAAATTCATCTGGCGAACCTGCGCGATTCCGCGTCGATCGAGGATTAGTTCGCAATGAGGTGGGAGTCTATTACCTGCCGATTACCGTCACTAATGAAGGCGCTGAGACAGGAGCGCAAGTCACGGTTGCTGGAAAGCTAAGAGGAACAGACGACCTAGAATCCACGACTACGTTTGACTTTATCTCTGGAGGAGCGAGCGTGACAGGGGTTCTGGTCTTCCAGACTGAACCGACTTCGGCAGAAATTCGCGTCGTTGGCTATCAGCAGCCCTAAGTTCGCCGATCGCCCTTCAGGCTTTTCTTTGCGATCGGTTTACCGAAGTAGCCGCCATTTCTAGCCGCTACTTCGGCGAACTTCGGGTCAACACCTGCCAAATGATAAAAGCTGCAAAGGCGCTGTAGCCAATGACAGTCAGCCATTCTAGCGATCGGTCAGCCGCAGAATAATCCATGGGCGCATGGGATATAGACTGAGTAAATTATTCACTATAGCGCTACGTGCTTAGATTCAATGAGTTATTTTTCGAGAGCCGCGCGGAGCGCGGCTCTCGAAAATCATCTGCCACCTCATCTTAAATTGGTATGAGATTCAAAATCTAAGCTCCAAAATCTAGGGCGTGTTTTAAAACCCTTTGGAACGATTAGCTAGCCTAGATCTGATGGGTTCAGCCTCCTTCCATGATTCTTCCTCCAAATTCAATTCACCGTCGGGGTGACTTAAACGAGTCGCAATGGCAACGACTCAGATGTCTACTGCCTGCCCAAAAGCCTCCTGTGGGTCGTCCGAGTCACGATCATCGCAGAATCATCAATGGCATTTTGTGGATTGTCAGAACTGGTGCACCTATAGCCCTTCGGGCATTCAAGAAAGGCGAGACTTGCCCGAATGCTATGGGGCATGGGCAACCGTGTCAGGACGCTTTTACCGCTGGTGCAAACAAGGGCTGTGGCAGCAGATTTTGCAAAAGCTGCAACAGCTTGCCGATGCTAAAGGTCAACTCGATTGGGCTCTTCCCAACTTTTGGTGATCTTACGGCATGATCAAGATATCCCTCGTTT
>NZ_JCACIN010000020.1:0-7090 GCF_059504425.1 Drouetiella sp. | reverse complement strand
TTGCAGGCTTTGGTCTTAACATGCTCAGAGACTTATTTAGAATGAAATAACCCTGCCTCAACCCCAATGCTATTTTGTGGAATTCACTGCGGCGAAACTGTCCTGTTCTGCCCTGTCATCCAGGATAATAAGGCATAGAGTTTGGTAATTGCCCATGACTCAAGAGCTGCTCAATCCAGAAATCGTAACTGAGCTTGACATCAGCCACCTTGTCATTGAAGACGATACCCCCGTGGATAACTTTCAATCTGAAGAGCAGCAACGGCTGTTAGTGGAACCGCTCTACAGTTCCAAGGTGCTGCCCGCCCCCTTTTTGGCGGCTGCCAATGTTGGGCTATTTTACAAGCTCAAAGGTGATCCGATCGTCCCCGATATGCTGCTGAGTCTGGGAGTACAGCGTCCCGATGATTTTTCTCAGAGACAGAACCGATCGTACTTTGCTTGGGAATTGGGCAAAAAACCCGAAGTTTGCATTGAGATCGTTTCCAATGCCGAAGGAGATGAGTTAACCCTTAGCAAAAAGTCGCAGAAGAAGGGCAAGACCCGCGCCAAGCAAGAGATTTATGCTCAGATCGGCATCCCTTACTATGTGGTGTTTGATCCGCTGAGACAGATTCAAGGCAAAGACGAAATGAATGGGGCGCTGTTGCGGGTCTGGTCGATTTCACCGGATGGGTATGGTCAACTGACCCCTGAACAAGGCATCACGGCGATCGGTCAACCCATTTGGCTGAATGCGATCGGCATTGGCTTAACCTTATGGGAAGGACAGTTTGAAGAGGAAGTGACCCGACTCTGGCTGCGTTGGTGCGATCAATCGGGGCAAGTCATCCCGACTGGGGCAGAACGGGCTGAAGCTGAAAGTCAACGGGCAGCACGCCTCGCCGATCGCCTCCGAGCAATGGGAATCAATCCCGATGACATCTAACCACTAGATTGAGCCTGTTTCCCATGATTGAACGCGATCGCACTCAAGCTGCACCTTGGGCACAACAAAACTCGCCTCAAGGGGAGGGTGGTGTTTATACCGATTTAAACGAATTTGTGGGCACATTGAACCTCAGAAGGGGCTTGGCAATGCCAAGCCCGTACCGGGATCTGTCGTGGTTCCAATTCAAATTGGTATGAGGTAATGATTTTTTGTGGACTACCAAGATGAGAATATCAAACGACTAACTCAATCGCTGCTTCAGCCAAAACTCCAGCATAGGCATAGCAATCCGGTAGCCAAACTTAGCTCCATAGACTAGCCCCTTCTGCTCTAGGCTGCTGAGTGCTCCTTGTAGGCTACCACCTCGCGAGAGCTGATGTTTTTGGATATAGTCACGGGCATGAGGTTTATCGGTTGGGTCAAGTGCCAGACTCTCCAAGACGCGCACTTGGCTGGGAGGCAGCAGTAAAATCAGCGATTCAAACGTGATAGATAAATCTTCAGCCAATGCCAGAGCGCTCCGATGCACATGGTGAGCTGTAATGAATCCTTCTAGCGCTGCTTCCGAAAATTCTTCTAGCAATTCTGATCGATCGCCCTTCCTACTCCCAAAAGCCGCCTGATCTAGCCAGACGCGGCGCGCCAAAGCGATCGCATCGCCCAAGTGCCCTTGAACGTAGCCTAGAAATAGCGTCAACGCCAAACTGTCGAACTGTAGCCCCTCGGAAGCCAGAGTTGCCACCAGCCAGGTGGTCATGGATTCGTCGTCTAGCGGAGCTAGGGTGATCCGCTTCAGGTCGCTATCCTGCATCCAGGGTTCGGCGATCGTCGAAATCAGGGCATAGCTAACCCGACTTTGACGCTGAATCTCCTGACGCAAATAGTTTTCCCACTCGCCTGTCCGATCCCAGGAGCGGATATGGGGAAAGTTTTGAAATACGATGACCACACGACAGCTGAGTTGCTCTGCTAAAAACTGCGGCAGTGCCAACAGCGTTTGAAACAGTATCCAGTCCTGAGTAGATGCCGATTGCCAAACCAGCCGAACTTTATGGGATTGCTCCAAAACAATTGGATGGCCCGTGCTCCAGCGCTGAATCAGAGCCAGTTCAGTGGGGTCAACAAAAGTCTCCGTTATGCCATCCGCCAAAAGGCGCAGGAAGCGATCGGCATTGGTCGTTCTCAGAAAGTCAATTTCTACAATTCTGGCTCCAATCTGCTGCGCGGCAGATCGAATCAGCGATCGCCGTCCGATGCCTGGAGCGCCCACCACCAGCAAATCGCAGTCTTGCACCAAAATTTGGCTGACCTGTTGGAGTTCGGTCTTGCGACTCACTAAATGCTGAGAGAAGAAAGGCTGAGAGAATAGCAGGTTATTCGACATCCGCTGGCGCTGAAAATATGAATGTCACAAGGTTTATGGCGGTCTTCAATCATTTGCGGGCTAGGCGAAGTTTTCCCCATAGCCCATTTGGGATTGCTAGATCTAGGGTTTGACATTAACCGTCTTAGCACTATTTAATAGTGCTATACGAGTTTTAATAGCACTATATAAGATCACTGGATTGAAGATCACTGGATTGGTTCATCTCTTGCCCACCTTCATAACTGACTCAAAAGTTTGATCTCTTATGGCACAAAATTCTCTATCCCACTCTACTCTCTCTACGCCTACAGCTTGGCACACCCTGGTTGCCGAGCAAGCCACCGACTTGCTCGGTAGCAATCGCGCCGATGGACTCACCGACCCCCAAGTTGTCGAACGGCGAGAAAAGTATGGCTCTAATGAGCTGATTGAAATGGGGGGGCGATCGCCGCTAGAGATCCTCTGGGATCAGTTCAAAAACATTATGCTGCTGATGCTGATTGCGGTCGCCGTCATTTCCGCAATTTTAGACATTCGTGAGGCGATGGCGCTAGGCAAATTCATTTTCCCTAAAGATGCTGTCGCTATTTTCGTTATCGTCTTGCTCAACGGCATTTTGGGATATGTGCAGGAAAGCGGCGCTGAGAAGGCTCTAGCAGCGCTCAAAGATCTCGCCTCTTCTAAGGTGCGCGTCATCCGCGACAGCAAAACCCTGGAGGTCGATTCCAAGGATCTGGTGCCGGGAGACATCATGCTGCTGGAGGCTGGCGTAAAAGTCTCGGCAGACGGTCGCTTGCTAGAATCAGCAAATCTTCAGGTGCGAGAGTCTGCACTGACCGGAGAGTCGCAGGCGGTAAACAAGCAGCCCCAGGCACAGCTTCCCGAAAATGCTTCTCTGGGCGATCGCATCAACTTAGTCTTTTCTGGAACCGAAGTTGTGCAGGGTCGGGGGACGGTGCTAGTGACGGGCACGGGAATGCAAACTGAGCTAGGCAAGATTGCCACTGCGCTCCAAGAAGTAGAAACAGAACCCACGCCGCTGCAAAAGCGGATGACCCAGTTGGGGAATGTGCTGGTGACTGGGTCTTTGATTTTAGTGGCAATTGTCATCATTGGCGGCACCATCTTCCGTCCTAGTCTATTTGAGGAGCTAGTGAAAGTCTCCCTCAGCATGGCAGTGGCGGTCGTACCGGAAGGACTTCCTGCGGTGATTACAGTGACGCTGGCGCTAGGCACACAGCGCATGGTGAAGCGCAATGCCCTGATTCGCAAGCTACCCGCCGTAGAAACCCTGGGTTCTGTGACGACCATTTGTTCCGACAAGACGGGCACCCTGACACAAAACAAGATGGTGGTACAGGTCGTCAGCACCGCAAGCGGTAACATCTCAGTCACTGGAGATGGCTATGCACCTGTGGGCGACTTTCAGGTGGCGAGGCAGTCAGGTGGCGAAGCGATCGCCGCTCAAGATCAGCCTGAGCTTCAGGCGCTGCTGAGAGCTTGCGTACTTTGCAACGATGCCATTCTGCAAAAAGAAAATGGCGAATGGGTGATTCTGGGCGATCCGACCGAAGGCGCTTTGCTGTCCGTTGCGGGTAAGGCAGACTTACGCAAAGATCAGGAAGACTATCAGTTTCCTCGCGTTGCCGAGTTTCCCTTTTCCTCAGAACGCAAGCGGATGAGCGTCATGGTGAAAAGCCCCAAATCGGCTTACTGCATGTTCACGAAAGGCTCACCAGAGCTGACCTTGGAGCGCTGCACTCACATTCAAGTGCAAGACCAACTGCAAGTGCTAACCGAGGGACAGCGATCGCATATTCTGGATCAAAATAACCAGCTTGCCAGCCGAGGCTTGCGGGTGTTGGGATTTGCCAGCAAGGCTCTAACCGAGCTGCCGCCCGAAGCGTCTGAGGAGGTTTCCGAGAATGGCTTGGTCTGGCTGGGTCTAGTGGGAATGCTGGATGCGCCTCGCCCCGAAGTTCGGGATGCTGTTGCCAAATGTCGCTCCGCCGGAATTCGTCCGGTGATGATTACCGGAGACCATCAGCTAACCGCACGGGCGATCGCCGCAGATTTAGGCATTGCCCAACCTGGCGACGCGTTTTTAACGGGACAGCAGCTAGAAACTTATAGCGATCAGGAACTCCAGTCTGCGGTAGGGGAAGTCAATGTTTATGCCCGCGTGTCCCCTGAACACAAGCTGCGAATTGTCCGAGCGCTGCAACATCAAGGGCATGTGGTGGCAATGACCGGAGATGGCGTCAACGATGCCCCTGCACTCAAACAGGCAGACATCGGTGTGGCGATGGGCATTACGGGCACAGACGTTAGTAAAGAAGCCAGCGACATGGTGCTGCTAGACGACAACTTTTCGACAATCGTTTCGGCAGTTGAAGAAGGTCGCGTCGTCTACGCCAACATCCGGCGCTTCATCAAGTACATTTTGGGTAGCAACATTGGGGAAGTGTTGACGATCGCCGCCGCACCAATCTTAGGGCTAGGAGGTGTACCGCTGTCGCCCCTGCAAATTCTCTGGATGAACTTGGTGACAGACGGTCTACCAGCCCTGGCGCTTGCCGTCGAACCTGGCAGACCCAGCATTATGCAGCTACCGCCTAAAGATCCCAAAGAGAGCATTTTTGCCCAGGGCTTGGGCTTATACATGATTCGCATCGGCATCGTCTTAGCAGTAGTGACGATCGCCCTCATGGTCTGGGCATACGGCTACACTGAGCAGGTGCAGGGGAACGGTCTAGAGCGCGATCGCTGGCGGACGATGGTGTTCACGACGCTCTGTTTGGCGCAGATGGGGCATGCTCTGGCGGTGCGATCGAGCAATCGTCTGACGATTGAGGTCAATCCTTTCTCAAATCCCTATGTGCTGGGTTCAGTCGTGGTGACGAGCATTCTCCAGATTTTGCTGATCTATGTCGAACCGCTACGCAACTTCTTCAACACTCATTACCTCAGCGCCACAGAACTGCTGATTTGCATTGGATTTAGTTCGCTCATCTTTATCTGGATCGAGATGGAAAAGCTGTTCGTGCGTTGGTTCATGAAAAATCGGTAGGAACTTTAGATTTGCTATTTGTTGAAAGGTGTGTGACGCACCTTTCAACAAAAATGCACTACAGCTAGAGGGCTTGCGTAAGTCCTACAAAAGAAATCTGTCAATTGATCAAACGTTTGAAAGAAGGAATTCGAGAAAGGATGCCATAGTCCAGTAGCAAGACCACCACCAACGACAGCCCCACCAGCGGAAAAGCCAGACCCAACACAGCCACGATCGCCAATGGCATTCTCCACTGCTGCACATGCTCAGGCAAGGGGGGCGCACCCAGGCGATCGACAGGACGACGCTTCCACCAGAGAACCACGCCGCTGACGCACAGCAAAATCACCGTTAAACAGGCAAACAGCATCAGCAACTGGTTCGCCAACCCAAAATACTTACCCATGTGAATGGCAACGCCCAACTCAACGGCTTTGGGCACCAGCCCGTACTGCTGCCATCGCACATCTGCCAGCACCTTGCCACTGTATTGGTCAATGTGCATCGTCGCTTCCTGTGCCGGGTTATCTGGAAAACCCGAAACGGTATACACTCCCGTCTCACCCTCTGGCAAGGTGACGTTAAATCCTGGCACAACACCTTTAGACTGGGCTAGAGCAATCACAGAATTTAAATTTACCGCACCTGACGGCACATCCGAACCGCCACTGTGCATTGAACTATGGTCATGCGGCTGGCTCTGAATTTGACTCTGCGGCATCGGCATCTGCTCAACCGCCCAAGGCACATTCTGCCCATTCTGATTCAACGATCCGGTTAACCGCACAGACTGAGGCACATCATTCCACATCTGTGCTGGGAACTGGTTCCAAACCTGAGCAAACGTGTCTCCCCAAAACCCTGTCCAAGGCAGACCCGTCAAGATCAGGAAACCGACCAGCAGCGACCCATACAAGCCCGGAACCGCGTGCAGATCGCGCCAAAAAATTCGCCGACTGCGGCTACTCAAACGCGGCAGTAAAGTTCCCCAGACCGAAAATCCCCTGCGCGGCCACCAGAGGTAAAGTCCTGTGATCAGCAGCACCAATCCCCAGCAGGCAGCCAACTCAATGAGATAGTCACCCACCTTGCCGATCATCAGCTCACCATGCAGCTTACGGGCAATGCTTTGCAGATTTTGCACCTCATCACGATCGCCCAACACTTGCCCCGTATAGGGATTAACAAACACCGTTAGCGTTCGATCGCCCGCTTTCACCTCCACTTCGGTACTGCGGTTCGTATTCACGCTAGGGATAATTTTTGAAATCGTCGCCTCCGGAAAGGCAGCTTTAGCCGCATCTACTTGCTGCGTGTAAGGCAAAAACGTACCCGTCGGCTGAACAAACATCAGGTTGCGATACATGACGGCATCTAGCTGCGGCTTAAACAGATAAACTATTCCTGTGAGCGCCAGCATCAGCATAAAGGGGATGACAAATAGCCCCGCATAGAAATGCCATCGCCAAACGGTACGATAGAAGCGATTGGGCGGAGACTCTAAGCCGGGACGATCGATAGCAACATTCGCGGTCTTAGACATACAGCACTTCCTGGCGACGTAAAGGATTCTCTGCGACTCAATCTTTTCAATCAAATCGACGGTTCATATCCTGCTGCCACAGGCTAGGAAACGTCAAAAGACGGCTTGTCAAACATTGCAGTCTTGTAACAGGATAAATTTTTGTATAGCGCTACGAGAACGAGTTAGGACATTATTGTAGAGGTAGAGAAGCGTTCA
>NZ_JCACIN010000019.1:27017-76178 GCF_059504425.1 Drouetiella sp. | reverse complement strand
TGAAATCCAGCTTTTAGGGTTTTGTGGCGCGCTCCGCGCGCCACAAAACCCTAATCGGTGATCTACTAAATACATCTTGAATATATCTGGGAAGCAATTTCTCGACTGTCCCCTGCTGCGCTAAGCTAATTAAGCAGATAGATCTGCCTCCCACTCAACATTTCGACGTTTTTCTAAACATCGCTTCACAAATGGTTGCTAGTCCTCCCCGCCCCATTCGCATTGGTTCTCGCAAAAGCCAGCTTGCCCTAGTACAAACCCATTGGGTGCAAGCACAGCTGCAAAAACATTTTGCCGATCGCACCTTTGAAGTCCATGCTATGAGCACGCAGGGCGACAAGATTCTGGACGTGGCGCTAGCCAAAATTGGCGACAAGGGTCTATTTACCAAAGAGCTAGAAACAGGAATGCTGAAGGGTGAAACAGATTTTGCCGTTCACTCTCTTAAGGATTTGCCCACCCACCTGCCTGAAGGACTGATGCTGGGCTGTGTGACCGAGCGAGAAGATCCGGCGGATGCCTTAGTAGTCCATGCCAAACATCAGGACAAGCAGCTTGAAACACTGCCAGAGGGAGCCGTGATTGGCACCTCCTCTCTACGGCGACTGGCGCAGCTTCGGCACCATTTTCCCCATTTCAGCTTCAAAGATATTCGCGGCAATTTGAACACGCGGCTGCAAAAGCTGGATTCTGGCGAATATGACGCGATTATTTTAGCGGCAGCGGGTTTGCATCGGCTAGAGATGAGCGATCGCATCCACCAGATCATCTCCCCAGAGATTTCGCTGCATGCGGTAGGTCAGGGTGCATTGGGAATCGAGTGTCGCACCGAAGATCCCGAAATTCTGGCGTTGCTGAAGGTCTTGGAACATCAGCCTACGGCGCAACGCTGCTATGCCGAGCGATCGTTCTTGCGGGAGCTAGAAGGCGGCTGTCAGGTGCCAATCGGCGTGAATACAACCCTAGAGGGTGATTCACTGACCTTAGTAGGCATGGTTTCTAGTGTGGATGGTCAGAAGTTTGTGAAAGGTACGCTCACCGGGCTGGCTGTCAATGCTGAGGCGATCGGCATTCAGCTTGCCCAGCAGCTTCGAGCTGAGGGAGCTACCGAAATTCTGGAGCAAATTTTTACCGAAGTTCAGCGCTAGGGGCGATCGTCGGATTCCGAGTCGTAATAGTTCGATCAAGCAGTAGAGAACGTCAACTTTTGTTCCAACTTTGCTGTAGATTGATTAAAGATTGGACAGGAACCTCAGCTCTAGGCAAGGTTAATCGTTCAGGCTTGATCCATTGCGGGGCACGGAGAGATTAGTATGCGAATTCTGTTTGTTGCGGCAGAAGCAGTTCCTGTCGCCAAAGTAGGCGGTATGGGAGATGTGGTTGGCGCTTTACCCAAAGTGCTGCGAGCCATGGGACATGATGTCCGGATCTTCATGCCCTACTATGGCTTTCTGCCAGACAAGATGAAGATCCCCAAGCTGCCTGTCTGGGAAGGCTCGGCAATGTTTCAAGAGATTAGCGTCTTTGAAGGCGTTCTGCCTGGAACCGATGTTCCTCTCTACTTATTCAGCCATCCTTCCTTTGCACCTCGACGTGTCTATTCTGGAGAAGGTGAAGATTGGCGGTTCACGCTATTTGCTAATGGCGCAACTGAGTTTTGCCGTACCTATTCCTGGCGGCCTGAGATTGTACATTGCCACGATTGGCACACGGGCATGATTCCAGTCTGGATGCACGAAACACCGGATATTGCTACGGTCTTTACGATCCATAACCTAGCGTATCAAGGTCCTTGGCGGTGGCGACTGGAACAGATCACCTGGTGCCCCTGGTATATGCAGGGACATAACACAATGGCGGCTGCCGTGCAGTTTGCCGATCTGGTAACGACCGTATCGCCTACCTATGCCGAGCAGATTCGCACCCCCGCCTATGGTGAAAATTTAGATGGCTTGCTGTCTTTCATCAGCGGCAAAACGGTGGGTATTCTGAATGGTATCGATCGCGATCTGTATGATCCCGCAACCGATCGCGGCATCCCTTACAACTACACCGCAGAGACTCTGGATATCAGGGCCAACAATAAAATCGCTCTTCAAGAAGAGCTGGGGCTGGAGGTAAACTCCGGCGCTTTCTTAATTGGCATGGTGTCGCGGTTGGTCGAGCAAAAGGGTTTAGACCTCGTACTCCAGATGATCGATCGCTTCATTGCCTACACAGACGCTCAGTTTGTGGTGCTGGGTACAGGCGATCGTTACTACGAAACCGAATTGTGGCAGTTGGCATCTCGCTATCCAGGTCGAGTGTCAGCCTACCTGCTGCACAACGATACACTTGCCCGCCGCATCTACGCCGGGACAGATGCCTTCTTGATGCCTTCTCGGTTTGAACCTTGCGGCATTAGCCAGCTTTTGGCGTTGCGCTATGGCTGTGTGCCCATTGTGCGGCGAACGGGCGGTCTGGTGGATACCGTTAAGCACTTTGTTCCTGTTACCGATAGCGGCACGGGTTACTGCTTCGATCGCTATGAGCCGCTAGATTTGTATACCTGCATGGTACGAGCTTGGGAAGGGTTCCAGTTTAAGGCAGACTGGCGTAAGCTCCAGCAGCGCGGCATGGCTAAAAACTTTGGTTGGGATCAGTCGGCAGCAGAGTATGTCAAAACCTATCGACGGCTCTTGGGTTTGCCCGAAGTCGCTATACCATCTCAGGACGCTGGAGAGCAAGGGATCGCCGATACGGGCAGCAAATTTCCTGAATTAGTTTAAGCGCACCTATGCCGCTATCTGTCGTTTGGTCTGCCACCTGTCCCACGGACTTGAATCACCCGTTGCAGCAGGTCATACCAGAAAGAGGCACCCATAGATAGCGCAACTCCGGTGACACCCCAGCCGATCGCCCGCTGCAGGAATGGAATTGACCATTGGCGATCGGCAATTTCTTGTTGTTGGGTATTGACAGTATCCCAGCCGATCGGTAGCGGGATTTCATCCAGAGCTTTGTTTACGGAATTCTTGACGCTTTCTAATTTAGCTCCGCTTGCATCCGCAGCTTGCTCAGGCGGTAAGTTGTTTGGTACCGTAGCGGTTTGAACGGTTTGGTTTGCTGCTTGAGCAATGGTTTCACGCAACAGGCTGTCTTTAGATAGACGACTCATCATGTGCAGAGTGTCGGCATTGATCAGCAGAGCCACCAGCAGACCAATGAGCAGAGCCACCCCTTTGGCATTGCGCTTATAAACGCCAGAAGCACGTTCCATGGACTGATCGAACCAATTTGCTACCTCAGTTTCTAGCTGCCGCACCTCAGCTTCAAGACTTTCTGCCTTTAGCCGAGATTGCTCTGCCAGAGACAACAGATTTTGCTTCAAATGTTCGGGCAAATCGCTCACCTGCTTGATCAGTTCAGGCGATTCTCGGTCTAAACTATCGATAATTTTGTTTAGACAAGGAGATGCTTTGAGGGAGCTTCTGCTTGCGCCCATACTTTTCTCGCTCATATTTTTGTCGAATATGAGGCGAAGAACTTCTGTTACTGTTGGCTCCGGTTGCCGCCGCAAAATCATTTGCTTTACGTAAGGCAGACGCTTACGAATAATTTCTTGACAAGGATGATCCTGCTCTAGCAAGGTTTCAGTATTGTTAATAAATTGAATTAATTGTTCTGAAACCTGCTCGATATTGCTAGACAGCGTGGCTCTGCCGCTGATGAAATCATCCATACTTTCTTGGAGGCAGTTCTGCAAGTGTCTGAACTCATTTTCTAAAAGCGCATTATCGCCCAGGCTATTTCTCAGATCGTTCAAGATATTTCTTAGCAGTAGCAGCCGTTCTTCACTAAATTTTCGGGCTGTTAGCTCACTTACTTTCTGGCTAAGTTGTTCAATATTTAGCTTTTGCAAAAGCGCTACTGAAAAAGTCTCTGCGGGGATATAAGAGGGGGCACTTTTCTGTTGACCAAATATGTTTCGAGTGCCTGTAGTTGAGTGATAGAGACGGCTCAGGCTATAGGTTATTTGGCGAAAAGCGTTTGCGAAAAGCCCTTTTGCCTCTTGATTAAGCGATCGCAGTAGTGGGCTATCGTACAGCTCATCTACAAATTTTTGATGGAGCGGATCATCAATATTTTCTCCTGTTAGTAAATTCTCAACTGATTTTCTGAGATGTTCGGCTCGCCACTGAAGCAAGATAGCAATCAGTTCTTGAATTTCTGATGTTAATAAACTGAGGGTGAGATAGATAAATACTAAACCGATCGCAATCTCAATTACCACAGGCAGATTCATCCTTCAACAAGCTCCTCAGCTTCAAAAAATGGTAGTGATACTTAGGTAGGGCTTTTTTGTTGCATAGGCAACACCCACGCAACAAAAAAGCCTTACCCCTCAAGGACTACCCAAAAATAAGCAGCAAGTCCATAATATTACCGACCTAGGCAATGTTATGTAGCTGTCACCAGTTTGCTTAGGACATTTATGGTGGGGCGCGAAGCGCCCCACCATAAATGTCCCTGTCCTAGCCGCCTTGGCGGTTGCTATAAATATCCTACGAGTACAAAGATAGCTCAATCAAAAAAAATCCCCCTAGTTTAGGAGGATTTTTTTTGATTTTGTAGCGCTTGCGTGGGAAGAATGAACCAGAATTCGCTGACACGCGATCTAATTCCATCCCATTTAAGGTCATACCCGATCGAGTAATTCTGTCAAACTGTCTAGCTGTTTGGCTTTAGAGCGGGCATGAGCGATCGCCGATCTCAAGTTAGGCATCTCTCGATGGCAATGAGAGCAAAACCAGTAAATATGTCCATGGCGCGCGTGACGAAGCAGCATATCAGAACAGCAGGGACAGACATCTAGAGTATTCATATGCTTTGTTGCACCAAATAAATTATGAAAAAGTTTTGCGAGTAGAGTATTTAAACAACAAAAATTATGCGTCGGAAATGAGGTTTGAGGAGTCCGACCACAGAGCCAAAATTGCAAATCTGTTGTAAATCCAGAGAATTATATTTGCATCAAGGTTATGAATGATTCAAAATTGCACCTGTAAATCTAAACTTTTTAAAACAGCGGAAGCCGCAGTTTTCCTTATCTCCTCTCAATCCTAAAATAATCCTAAAACAGTACAAATAGACTTTTATCCATCCAAGGATTGATCTCCATAGGTAAATCTCTGTAGCTCGATTCTCCAACTTGATCCCTAAATAACTGTTTCAATGTTCACAGTTTAGAAAACAAAAAATTACTAGCGATCAGAGAAAATTCATTTTTAACAATTGTTTTGAAATGCTTTTATTTAAGTGTTTAAGATTACTTTTGAACAATTAAAAACAAGTTTTGCTAAGTCAAATAAAGTTTTCTAACACTTCTAATTTTCACAAGCTTCAATTCACTTTTTTCATTGCTACATGAGTTATCCCAGCTTCGTCAAATTCTTCACCATAGGGTTCAAATCCCAGCTTTCTATAGAACTCCTTAGCATGGACTTGGGCGTTTAAGTGAATCTCAGAAATGTTTTGAGCTTTGGCAAAAGCGATCGCGGCCTGTACTAGCGCTTTGCCAATCCCCTGACCTCGGTAAGCTGACAGAACCGCCATTCGCTCTAGCTTGACTTTGTGGAGCTCAAGGCTACGAATCCGAGCTGTCCCCACGGGTTCATTCTGGTAATAGGCAATGAGATGAGGCACGATATCATCTAGCCCGTCAAAGTCCAAGTCTGGTTCAACGTTTTGCTCCTGCTGAAATACCTGATGGCGAATTGTCTGGATAGCCGCCTTTGCCTCTGAGAACGAAACAACCTGTACACAATTGCTCACCCTATTCTCCACACTCTTGCCTATTCTCCACATCCCAAGCAGCTTCTCGATCTTAGCCTCTCAATCTTAGACAATGGCTCAACCCTTTAGACACTGAGAATGCCGCACTCTCTGAGTACGGCATTCTCCACTCGCTCACAAGCGAGGCGCTAGAAGTTAAATCACGCTGCTAAATACGGTTTTGATAATTTGCCTTACAGGTAGACAGAATGCGTTGATCGTTACTGCTAAGGTTTTCTAGCCGATGAAATCCCTCTAGGGTAACGGGAGATGCGATCTCGCCACCCGCCATAGCAATCGGCTCGCCAGATTCTAACGCCACAGCGTAAGGGTGCGGACTTTGCGCATAGCTATCTACTACCGTCAGCGCCATGCGATCGGCTTCCAAGTTGCCATAGAAACAGTCGAACGAAGAGCGAGGCATGTAGAAAGCACCCAGCAGCTTGCCTTGGTTCACTTCAAATACCATGTATGCCGAGCCGAGCTGCTCAGTAGCTTGCGCCTGACCATACAAATATGTACCATCTGCAAGAGCATGAGAAGACTGGAGGGGGACTGCTCCGTCTTGAGTTGCCGGAGTATTAGCGTTGGCAGGAAAGGCGCTCAACCCGGCGATCGCAAATCCTGCGCCCAAAACTAAACTAGCCACCGATCGCTTGATTAGCTGCGCTGCTGATTGTTTGAATCGCCCTGCTGGGGTGTGCGAGGCTCTGGAAGGGTTGATAGATGGATGAAGCACCGCAGTTTCCTCCGTTGGTATCAGAAACAACTAAAACAAGTGAATAAGTTCACTTTACTGGGGAGACTGTATCCCCTAGCACATCTGCTTAAAAGACTTCACAAAGACCGTTACATGCCGTTTCAATTGATGAAACTCAATCGATAAGGGGAAGCCAGTTTATTCTTCCCTTGGCTTTATGTAACTACACTGAACGCAGGTGAGATTCCAGAAAAAGATTCGACTCTCTTCAAATAGGCTGGAACTTTCAACAGGGTCGAGCTGTTGGGGTGAAGAGGTAGATGCAGCTTGCTAAATCAACTTATCTGCATATTCTAGGTAAAGTCATCACTACTCTGCCTCCACCTTCAGTCTGAATCGATCGGGCGATCTCTCCTCCTGAGCAACATTTTCTGAAGTAATGATGTGAAAGAGTCGTCGTTCAAATCTAAAGTCTAAGACCCAAAACGGCACGGGTTGGGAAACCTCACCAAAAGAGGTACAGTTCCCCTCACTGTCTCTCTGCTATGGCTGCGGCACCATAAAAACATGAACATGAACCACAGACAACAGTCGAAAGGGAGAGACGCAATGATTATTCGTTACTGGCAACCCTGGCGTGAAATGGAAACCCTACGTCAACAAGTCGATCGCCTGTTTGATGATTTAGTCGAGAATAGCGATCGCCCCACATGGACTCCAGCGATCGAGCTTAAGGATACTGGCGATACCTTCGTATTACGCGCTCAGATCCCAGGCGTAGATGCTAAAGATGTCAACGTAGAAGTGACGAAGGCAGCGGTTTCCATCTCAGGTGAGCACCGTTATGAACCGCAAAATCAGGAAAATGGACAGTATCGATCGGAATTTCGCTATGGCAAGTTTCATCGCGTAGTGTCTTTACCTGCTGCCGTTCAGAACGATCGGGTGCAAGCTGAGTACAAAGATGGTATTCTCAACTTAACATTGCCAAAGGTGACTGAAGTTCTTAACAAAGTGGTCAAGATCAACTTGGCTGAGTTGCATTCAGTAGATGACTCTAAGCCCTCTGTTGATAGCCCTGCCCCAGAAACTTCGGATAGCAGCACTTCAGCGAGTAGCGATGTTTCTGCTGACGCTTGGAATAACTAGCTTTGGCTGAATATTGGAACCCTTAGCCTCAAGTATCGTCGTTAGGAGAAATATCTCCGATCGATCTTTGCTTGAAGCATGAGTCAAAAGATTTGAGTTGATGAGATAGCTCCTTGGATGGCGAGGTAAGTAGTAATGCTTACCCCGCTTTTTTATGCTTGCTAATCATTTACATTGGGCAGAGGATGGTGAAGCTATGATGAGCTACCTCTGCTCAGAAACAGTGAACCAGTCGCTTCAGAAACCCCAGCCAAAGAACCCCAGCCAAAGGGCAGAAGCTCTGGATAAAGTGACAAGAACTTATACCAATTTATTGGTGTAAAGCGACATAAAACGTAGGGTAGCCATCGTGCTGACTACGATCGATAATGTGCAGCCTCTCATAAATTTGGCATCAACCCGCTGAAATCTTATTTTGAGGGTACAAAAGTGATAGTGCTGTTATGGCGCTAAGCGCTTAGATCCAATAAGTTATTTTTTGAGAGCTGCGCTCCGCGCAGCTCTCAAAAAATAACTTGTCCTAACTCGATTACATAGTGCTATACCCGTCAGCTAGGACAGAATTATGCTAAATCAGACGACACTCTTGGGATCGACGTTGTTTATTCCCCACGGGCATTGCTACCTCTGGAAGCCAGAGCTTGTGGGACTGCATATTCTGTCTGATGGGCTGATTGGTCTTGCCTACTACTCCATTCCGCTAACGCTATTTTATTTTGTCCGTAGACGGCAAGATCTTCCCTTTACCTGGGTTTTTCTGCTGTTTAGCGCCTTCATTGTTGCCTGTGGCACCACGCATCTGCTGGAGATCTGGACGCTATGGTATCCGACCTACTGGCTGTCTGGTGTCGTGAAGCTGATCACAGCGGCAATTTCGCTGGCAACAGCAGTGGTGCTGGTACTGATTGTGCCCAAAGCGCTGGCGTTGCCCAGTCCAGCGCAGCTAGAAGCCGCAAACCAGTCATTATCTCGATTGGCAGCGATCGTAGAATCATCGGGTGATGCCATTATCGGCAAGTCTTTAGAAGGTGTGATTACAAGCTGGAATGCGAGTGCTGAGAGGCTTTTTGGCTACACCGCAGCGGAGGCAATCGGACAACCGATCGCTATCCTCTTTCCGCCAGACCATGTAGATGAATTGTCGCAAGTTTTAGAGCAGATCAAACAGGGCGAAACCATCGAAAGTTATGAAGCCGTGCGGGTACGAAAAGATGGACAGCGTATTGATATTGCGGCAACAATTTCGCCGATTAAAGATGCAGCCGGACGGGTCATAGGTGCAGCGAAGATTGCCCATGACATTACCCCTCGCAAACAGGCTGAAGCGGCGCTCCAGGAAAGCGAAGCTCGTTTCCAGTCTATCGTGACGAATATGGCAGGAATGATTTATCGATACTTCCCTGGCGAAGATGGGGCTGGGAAGTTTACCTATGTCAGTCTTGGAGCTTACGAGTTACTGGAGCTAGAACCCGATCAAATTCTCCAAAATGCAAACTCTGTCTGGACTTTGATCCATCCAGAGGATCTATTATCTTTGCAAACCTCTGTTGCCACTGCCGTTCAGAACCGTGCCCATTGGCACTGGGAAGGTCAATTGACTACTCCATCGGGACAGCTCAAATGGATTCAAGGGAATTCTCGGCCGCAAACTACCTCGGATGGATTAGTTTGGGATGGCTTGCTAATCGATATTAGCGATCGCAAACAGGCTGAAGAAGCCTTAAGAGAGAGCGATCATCGCTTTCGAGCCATCTTCAACACTATGTTCCAATTTATGGGACTGCTCACCCCTGAAGGCATTCTCCTAGAAGCCAATCAGGCGGCGCTGGAGTTCGCTGGATTAATGCCTGAAGATGTGGTCGGCCGACCGTTTTGGGAAATCCGCTGGTGGACAATTTCAGCCGCCACGCAAGCCCAGCTTCAAGACGCGATCGCCCAAGCTGCAACCGGACAATTTATTCGCTATGAAGTGGATGTGTTAGGGATAGGAGATACGGTTATTACCATCGATTTTTCGTTGAAACCCATCCGAGATGAGGCAGGTCAGGTGGTGCTACTCATTCCTGAAGGACGCGATATCAGCGATCGCAAACGGACTGAAGCAGCCTTACGCTACAGCGAAGCGACCAATCGAGCCATTATCAGCGCCATTCCAGATTTTCTGTTTCAGCTAAATCGAGACGGCAACTATCTGCATCTGATCAACACAAACCACGTCCCAGGACTCTGTGTAGGAGATATGGTGCCAGGGGTGAATATTTATGACGTTCTGCCATTCGACAAAGCTCAAGAGCGCATGGGTTACGTCGAACGCGCACTAGAAACCAGAAAACTGCAAATTTATGACTATGAGTTTGCAGTTGAAGGAGAAGTTTACTGCGAGGAAGCTCGAATTTCACCCATTAGCGAGCAAGAAGTATTGATTATGGTGCGCGATATCACCGATCGCCGTCGGGCAGAAGTGGAGATAGAGCTGCAAAGCATCATAGTCAGGAACATGGCTGAGGGTGTTTGCATGGTCAAAGTAAGCGATGGGCTGTTTGTTTACACCAATCCCAAATTTGAGCGGATGTTTGGTTATGAGACTGACGAACTCATCGGTCAACATGTGGCGATCGTCAATTACGAAGACAAAAACACCCACACCACAGCGCTTTATGAAAAACTCGCCAAAGTCATTCTGGCTCAGGGCGAAGCCATCTATGAAATTCGCAATGTCAGAAAAGATGGAACTTCCTTCTGGTGTCAAGCCACCGCCACTGTCTTTGAGCATCCCAATCACGGTGCCGTCTTTGTTGTGGTGCAACAGGACATTACCGAGCGCAAGCAGGCAGAAAGTATGGTTCAAGCCTCTCTGAAAGAAAAAGAAGTGCTGCTCAAAGAAATTCATCACCGGGTGAAGAATAATCTGGGTGTGGTGGATGGACTGCTGCAAATGCAGGCGCGGCGATCGCCCCATCCTCAAGTGGTCGAAACTCTGAAAGAAAGCCAGAACCGGATTGCCTCGATCGCCCTAGTGCACGAAAAGCTTTATGGCTCTAAAGATCTGGCAAATATTGACTTTGCTCAATATATTGCCGATCTGACTGCCCACCTGTTTGACTCTTACAACACGCATTCCAGCCAGATTAAGCTAATCACTCAAATTGATGACATTCCGCTCGATATTGACACCGCGATTCCCTGTGGCTTAATCATCAATGAACTGGTGTCCAATGCCCTGAAGTATGCCTTCCCCAAGGCTCAGGGTGAAATCCACGTTACATTTCGTCAACATGAGGATCAATTGATATCCCTAACGGTGCGAGATAATGGAATTGGTCTCCCTTCAGGCTTCAACCTCAAGCAAACAAAAACTCTCGGAATGTCTTTAATTCGAGGCTTGGTAAAGCAGATTCAGGGCACATTAGAGATTAGTGGTGGTTCGGGAACTACGGTTACACTAAGATTTGCAAGAGGTAAATAGTGAACGCAATTAGCACAGACTTTTCAGGCACCATCCCCTCCGAAACGATTCAAATTCTGATTGCTGAGGATGAGTACGTCATTGCTGCCAATTTACAGGAAAATCTGGAGACTTTAGGCTATGGCGTTGCAGATATCGCTAGCTCGGCGGTGGAAGCCGTTGAAAAAGCGGCGGAACTACGCCCAGACTTGGTGCTGATGGATATTCAGCTAAGAGGCGAAATGGACGGAATTCAGGCGGCAGAACAGATCTGGAACCAACTGCAAATCCCTGTAATTTACGTGACCGGACATTCTGACAAAAGCACCCTAGATCGGGCAAAAGTCACCTTTCCCTTTGGCTACATCCTCAAGCCCGTCAAAGGCAAGGAACTGTATGTAGCGATCGAAACTGCGCTGAGCCGCTACAAACGCGATGAGATGATGACGACCGCCTTCAGAAGTATCGGTGATGGCATGATTGTCACCAATACCCAAGGTCAAATTCTGTCTCTCAACCGCGCCGCCGAGTTGCTGACGGGTTGGCAGCAAGCGGAAGCGATCGATCGGGAATTGACCGAAGTGTTCAATGTGGTAGATGAAGAGACCCATCTGCCGATCGGCAATGTGGCTGTGACTGCCGTTCAGCAAAACGCCATCATTTCCCTAGGCGATCGCGTCCTGCTGATCACCAAAGCGGGGACATCCCTGCCCATTACAGAGAGTATTGCGCCCATCCAGAACTCTAAAGGATTGACCACTGGAGCCGTGTTGATTTTTCGAGATGATACCCAACGCAGCCTCCAGGAAGCGTATAATCAGACGCTTGAATATGCCCAACTTGTGATGCTGCAAAAGGAAGAACTTCAGCGTCTAAACCAACTTAAAGATGATTTTCTGAGTACGGTTTCCCATGAACTGCGATCGCCGTTAAACAATATCAAAATGGCGATTCGGATGTTAGAAGTGACGCTCGATCAACAGCAAGGCGGACTCGACACAGAAACGAATCCTGAACCCAATCGCCTGACTCGCTACATGAATATCCTGCGCGACCAGTGCAATCAGGAATTGGCTTTGGTCAACAACTTGCTAGAACTATTGCAGCTTGAGGCAGGCGAGCATCTAGTGGAATGGGTCTCTATTCCCCTCAGCGAGTGGGTTTTTCAAGTCGTCGCTACTTTTCAGGAACGTGCTCAAAGCCGTCAGCAACAGTTACGGGTCGTTACGCCAGTCGTTACGCCAGCGGATCTTCCAGTGCTGGTTTCTGATCGATCGATTCTGACCCACATTCTCACAGAATTACTGACGAATGCCTGTAAATACACGCCTTCGGGTGGAGAAATTGCAGTGACTGTTCACCTTCAGCCTGAAAATCGGATGCAGATCGTGGTTTGCAACAGTGGAAACGAAATTCCGGCTGATGAGCTAACGCGCATTTTTGACAAGTTCTATCGAATGCCGACGAGCGATCGCTGGAAGCATGGCGGAACCGGATTAGGCTTAGCCTTGATCAAAAAACAGTCTGCCTACTTGGGGGGAACTATTCGGGCTGAAAGCACTGCTGGACAGAACCGCTTCATCGTTGAGCTACCTCTCTCGCCGCCCAGTGAGTTTGGTTAGAGTGCAATCTGCAAAGGCTGAAAATGAGGGGAGTCCTTACCTAAATACCACTACCCCTCTCTGAAAGTGAATAAAGTGCAACTGTATCTAGTAACTGTATCTAGTAAAAGTAGAGAGAACTATCCCTGTACGAATCCAGTAAACTCTGGCAGGATAACGGGCATCTCAAGCTTTTCAATTTAGATTGCACCCACTCATGAATCCTGATAAAAGAATCGTTTTCCTGCTTGCCCTTTGTCAGGCGCTCGCCATGGCTGGCAGTATCATTCTGTTTACTATTGCGGCACTGATCGGTTCGACAATTGCCGCAGATAAATCTCTTGCCACCTTGCCCTTGGCACTCTTGCAATTGGCAACGATGCTGACTACTATTCCAGCTGCATTCATTCTGAAGCGAGGACGTAAGCTCGGCTTCATGACAGGGGCGTTAATCGGGCTGATGGGATCATGCTTGGGCATCTATGCCGTCCTTATGGGAAATTTTGCTCTGTTTAGCCTCTCGACGATCCTCTATGGCATCTCTAACGGATTTGTTGGCTATTACCGCTTTACTGCTGCGGATGTAGCAACAGAAGCGTTCCGTTCGCGCGCCATTTCTTTCGTGATTGCAGGCGGCATCCTAGCTGCCCTGATTGGGCCTGAACTCGCTACCTGGACAAAGGACTGGCTGCCAGTCACCTTTGCAGGGGGCTTCGTGGCGATCGCCCTTCTCCAGCTTCTGACGCTGCTAGTCTTGAGCGCACTCAATCTGCCACCGCTTTTACAGCAAAAATATCAAGAGCATGGACGTGAATTGGGATCAATCATGCAACAGCCTGTGTTTATCGTCGCAGTGCTGGGCAGTATGATCGGCTATGGTGTGATGGCGCTGTTGATGACGGCAACACCCTTGGCGATGGTTGCAGTTCACCATCCTTTTCACACCGCTGCTTCAGTGATTCAGTGGCATGTATTGGGCATGTTTACTCCATCGCTGTTTACAGGCTATTTGATTGCTCGATTTGGAGTGCTAACCATTATCTCAACGGGTATCTTTCTCAACGGGCTATGTATCGCTGTCAATCTTGCGGGCACAAGTGCACCCCACTTTTTTGGAGCTTTACTGCTATTGGGGATTGGCTGGAACTTTATGTTTATTGGCTCTACCACATTGCTAACTCAAACCTATACACCTGCTGAACGGGCCAAAACCCAGGCAGCTCACGACTTTCTCATGCTTAGCTTTGTGGCGTTCACCACATTTCTATCGGGTCGGTTGCTGAATGATTGGGGGTGGACAGTCGTTAACTACACAGCACTTGCCCTGATCGGAGTCGCTTTAGTTGCAGTCCTGTATTTGGGGCAACGACGATCGGCTTTACAGCCAAAACCGATGGAGTGAATGTACGCGAGAATTCTTAGCAGCATTCCTACGGAATGCTGCTAAGAACAATCTCAAGTGATATTGCAGTTGCTTCTTAATCTCTTAAGCGATGACGCTGCCTAGTCCCCAATCGACGACTACCGTTTTTGGCGCAAAGGAGTTATCAAACCAGCTTACAACCTTCTGTAAATCACTTTTACTGGTTACACCAATACACCCAGCGGTTCCCGGCGAGTAGCTAGCGTTGCTGTCAAGGTGAATCCCAATCGCCGATCGCGACGTACTCATAGTGGGTTCCATACCCATCCAAACAGAGCCTAGCCCTTCTCCCCAGCTAGAGCTATAGTTGCCCTTTCCGCCTGCCCATTCGGGCGAACCCAGCGTCCACTTCCCTTCTGGCAAAGGCTCCATAGACCCTGACTTGCTTTGATTGGGCAACTTGAAGGCTTGCTTTCCGGGCTGACCTGAAATTGTCACGACTTTATCAACTGACTTGTTACCTTTCATCAGCTCTAACTGGAGTTCTACCAAACCATTAGCATTGACGCGGTTGGTTTTAGAAAGGCGTAAATAGGGGGTTGTGCTACTTGAACTACTGCCACTACTAGATCCACTACTAGATCCAGAAGTAGAGCTAGAGCTAGATCCAGAAGAACCGGAGCCAGAAGAATTAGATCCGGAAGAACTAGAGCCATTGTTTGAACTTGAGCCAGATCCGGAATTAGAGCCATTGTTAGAGCTGGAGTTAGAGCCGGAATTAGCTGGGCTAACGACTCCAGTATTCATTTCCAAGGCATAGCGCATACTGCTCCTAGATGCAGTTGCAATTTTGACGTAGTAAGTGCCTACTCCTAGTTGTTTGGTGATTGATTCACCTGCATTGCCGTCAGAATCAGACAGGTCAATCTCATTGCCTCTGCCATCTAGAAGTTGCAGACTTGCATCATTTTTGAGGCTGCCCAACGCTAGCTCTACATTGCTTTTTTCACTCAGATCAAAGCGATAGACATCTACTGAATCCTTGCCCCCAATTATCCGCCGAAACGTGCGATTCGTTCGGGTCAAATTACCTGCATCTAGCGCCGATCGCGTTGCGTTACCCGCATCATTTGCCTGCCCTGTTCCCTTCATGTTCAGAGAATAGGTGGCATCGTTTGAAGAAACCTGCACATAGTAGGTGCCCGATCGCAAGCTGCTGCTAATGCTGCTCCCAACTGACTGCTTGATTTGCGTACCGTTGGCTTTGAGCAACCGCAGATTAGCGCTACCCTGCAAATTATCCAGTGAAAGCGCTACTCGCTGCCCGTTAGACAGACTGAACTTAAAGAAGTCATCTGGGTTGTTAGAGTTCAGCGCATCGCTCCAGCCATAGCTGGTTTTGCCGCTAAAATCCCCAATGTTGTGAGCGCTATTCAGCGTGTTCTTGATAAAGTTGGACGAACCGTTAAGAGACTGAATCTGGGTGTCTAGAGACGATCCTGAATTGCCGAGGCGTAGAAATTGAAAGTTGCCCTTGGTGGATTTGGCGGATTTAGATGCGGCAGATGAGATGCGGGTCGAGAGATTTTGATTAGATTTTTTGAGCGGATTCTGGAAATGCCCCTGATTTGCCTGTAGTCGTAGTTGAGGCTGAGTTTGCAATGTGCGGGATTGCCCTACAGCTACGAAATCTTGCGACATATTGATCCTCCTGATACCTAAGCCAGTTTGTAAGCCAAGCAAACTTGAGCAAACCAGGTGGGCGTAATCCCAATTCCTGCAGGGTTGCTCTATGTTTGCTATGTGACAGTTGAATCTATTGACACAAGGTTGGTCAATTAGTTCCAGTAAATTCAGCCTGATCAAAAAGTTCCGTAAATACCGAAAATTTGGCTCTTAAACTAGGAGCGATCGCTACCTTCCATAACGCTACACGCTGAGATCCAATCCGTTATTTTTAAGAGCCGCGCGGCTCTCAAAAACAATGCGTCCTCACTCAGGTAGGTAGTGCCATACACCTAATTTTTCAATCTGCTGGATCTGGAGAAACTCAAGAGGCATTAAGATCATCTTCAAAGCCTTTCCTTATCGTTTCCCATGCTTCCTGTTCGCCCTAAGCAAACCCTGTCCATGCAGACTCGTGATGGCGTACGGCTTGATGCTGACGTCTATTACCCCGATCGCGAGGACGAATTCCCGGTGCTGCTCATGCGACAGCCTTACGGCAGAGCGATCGCCTCCACCGTTGTCTATGCCCATCCTATTTGGTATGCGGCACAGGGATATATTGTTGTGATTCAAGACGTGCGGGGTCGAGGCTCATCGCAGGGTGAGTTTGAACTGTTTGCTCACGAAGTTGAGGATGGTTTTGACACCGTGCAATGGGCAGCAAGTTTACCCCAAAGCAATGGACAAGTGGGTATGTACGGTTTTTCTTACCAAGGCATGACACAACTTTATGCCGCGATCGCCCAACCCTCTGCCCTCAAGGTGCTTGCCCCTAGCATGGTGGGCTACGACTTGTATCACGACTGGGCATACGAAGGCGGCGCTTTCTGCTATCAGCTCAATTTAGGCTGGGCAATGCAGCTTGCCGCAGAGACAGCACGACGCAAAGGAGACGCAGAAGCTTACCAAACGCTCTACTCTGCTGCTCGCAATCCGCCCTTACATGATCCGGTCTGCCCGCAGTCAGGAATTTTGCGGCAGCTTGCGCCTGATTCTCATTATCATGCTTGGCTCAGTCATGCTGACCCCAGTGATGATTATTGGCAGATCTCGCCCCATTTTCATATGCAGAAGGTTGATCTGCCCATGCTGCATATTGGCGGCTGGTTTGACCCCTATCTACGGGGCACAATGCGGCTCTATAGAGCAATGGCAGCCCGTAGCCAGTTCCCACAGCATCTCATGGTGGCACCCTGGGCGCATTTGCCTTGGGGTCGCAGAACAGGAGCGATCGACTACGGCGCTAACGCCAATAGCGCGATCGATCGCCTACAAATTCAGTGGTTTGATTACTTTCTCAAAGGTGTAGGAGCGCTAGAAGAACTCCCCGTCAGCCTCTTTGAAATGGGGACAAACCGCTGGCGCAAATTTAAACACCTTCCGGCTCACCCCTCAGAAGCTTACTTTCTCTCCAGCACTGGGCTTTCGGCACTGGGCGATCGCGAAGGCTCCCTTACCCCTCACGTTCCACGTCCCACCTTCCCTGATCTACTCATCCATGACCCTTGGCGACCTGTCCCCTCTCTCGGTGGACATGCCACTCTGCCTGCTGGAGCATTCGATCGCGCTGCTTTAGACTGCCGCACTGATATCCTCACCTACACCTCAGAACCCCTAGAGGCAGATTTACACATCGCTGGAGAATCGAGGGTTCAAATCTACTGTACCGCTGACACTCCTAGCTTTGACCTCTGCGCTATTCTCTCTGAGGTCAAGTTCAACAGCAGCGTTTTCAACTTTACCCAAGGCTATCTGCATATTCCCACATCCTCTGCCCTGCCTGCCTCCTATCTCATTACTCTTCAACCCACCTGCATCTGCATTCCCTCAGGCAGTCGCATTCGTCTCAGCATCAGTGCCGCCTCTTTCCCTGCCTACCCCATAAACCCAGGCGCAGAAATGCCCGCTGAGCGTAAGTTAATCAATGCACAGGTCATTACCGTGACGGTGTATGCGGGAGGCGATCGCCCCTCTCAACTCCTATTAGCGATCGAAGAATCCAAAGAACCTGAAGTACCGTACAGATGATCTCTTTCCAGCTCTGAGATCCCTGGATAGGTTACGGAGCATCCCTTTCACAAAAATTCATTCCTAAAATTGGTAACGTTTGGCTTCTATCTATGCCTTAGGGTAGCGACAGCGATCGACAACTAATGTTATGAATTTAGGGTTAAGGGTCTGCCGATAAATATAGATTTTCAACTCGATTCAAACGCGGTGATTACCATGCCTCAAGATACTGAACCTGCTCAAAAAACGGAATATATTAGGGGTCATGCTCAGTCGCTGAGATATACACTAAATCGGATTCTGGTGATGGTCGCGCAACTTATCCTTGCAGGACTATTGCTCAACTTAATTATTCAAGCTTTTAGCCTTAGTTCAGAAGCGGGGGTTAAGAGCTTAGCGGCAACGGCGCTACCGCTATTGATCACGGGGTTTATCTCTTTTTCTAATCGATCGCCGGATAAGCCTAAGAATAATCTCAGTTTGCCCCATGGAATGCTCAATGTCATTCCTTTTGTGCTGTCTGGAATCTGGATTATTTTCCTGATGTTGTTCACACGCTATACCGTTCTCTACTTCAACCGAGGAATTCCTCTGGGAGAAGTTGCGCTATCTATCACCCTCAGCGCTTTCATCTGGATTTCCGGGCAGATTCCCTTTAAATCTCTAGTAGGCTGCGCTTACGGCATTATTTCCGGTTTGCTCATCTACATCTTGATTTTTGGGCTGTCCTTCTAGCGCAGGATTGTGCTTGGGGGCGGAAGTCATTGGGTTTGCTCGATGACCTGCTCGATGACCTGTCTGAGCGCAGGATCGAGATTAGCGATCGCTCTCAAGTTGACACCAAAAACATCCTCAAGCACAGCACGCAATTCTGCAACCGTTGAAAGACTACGTTGTTCGGTGCGACCACTCAAATAATGTGTCCTCAACTGATTGTTGCGCAGTGCATAACGACAATCTGAATCAGGTCTTGCCGCTATGAGGTTTGTCACGAAAAGCGAGTTCGGATGGGTTGAGACATACCAATTACTTGCCTCATAGTCAGGCAGCTTTTGCTCCTGAAGATCGAAGTAATAAAGGGGTTTCCAGACATGAGCCATCATGACCTGCATGGTGTAGGTATTGTTCGCAGCTATCAAGCGAAACTGTTCATGGGGCGTATTTTGCTCAATGTCTGGTATCAAAGCTAGCGGCGCAGTCAGCGTTATTCCTCCAAATCCAACGTCCACAATATGCGGCTCTTTGTCAATTTTCACGCAGAGCAACATATGACTCCGAGGCGTGATTGTCCCTTCTGGAAGATTCCACAGCACTCTAGCCGCCAAATTTGTAACCTTAAAGCCGAGAGCCAGTAAAACCGATCGCAGCAGCAAGTTTTGCTCGAAACAATAGCCCCCACGACCCTCATGAACCAATTTTTGCTGCAACGTAGCTAAATCAAGGAACACAGGTTGTTTGAGCAATGGGCTAAGGTTTTCAAACGGAATGGTCTGGGCGTGCTGTTGATGAATGGCTCGTAAAGTATCGAGTGTTGGACGGCGATCGCCCCCGTAGCCAATGCGTTGAAAATAAGAATCCAGGTCTATCGCATCTGATGTTTGTGGTTTCATAGCGCTAATCCAAACCTAAAGTGTCGCTCGGTTGCCTATTCCGAGCTTACCGCTTTGAATGAAATCAATTATTTTAGATTCAACCCCAGCGGTGTAGGCAGTCCGTCAATACTGATGCAGTTTTTCTGTTGTTGATAGGTGTGAATTCCAGCTTCACCTTTTTTAGCCGCCCATTGCACCATTTCATCGCGCTGCTGCTGATATTCAAATAAGGGC
Organism: Drouetiella sp.; assembly: GCF_059504425.1. Taxonomy (NCBI): domain Bacteria; kingdom Bacillati; phylum Cyanobacteriota; class Cyanophyceae; order Oculatellales; family Oculatellaceae; genus Drouetiella; species Drouetiella sp. The sequence continues at coordinate 56,542 of NZ_JCACIN010000019.1, read as the reverse complement.
ACACCCGTCCCGCAGGAGGTTTGAATGCGATCGATCGTCGCCACAAAAATCTGTCGCGTTCCCGGTAGGTTTGGGAATAGAGCGTAAAATGTTTCCCAATCGGGGGAACCAGGGAGAACCGTGTGTCCTTGCCCAAAAAGGCGCAAAATCATCGGCTTACCGTGAAAGGCGCAAAACATGAAGGTGATGCGCCCATTTTCCTGAAGATGGGCAGAGGTTTCGTTGCCGCTGCCTGTTAGATCCAGATAGGCGACTTGGTGGGGCGAAAAGATACGAAAGCTATCTAGTCCCTTGGGAGAAAGGTTGATGTGCCCGGTGGCGCTCAGGGGTGAGGTGGCGACAAAAAAGACCTGCTGCGCAGCAATAAATTTCTGAAGCTCGTCGGTGATGTGGTCAAAGACTTTAGCCATAAAAGTCAATTTGTGATGTGGGCTACAAGACTGCGGACTATAAACGGGTGGATAAACGAGTAAATTTCAGTTTAAGAGCTAATTTGCAAGAGAGCCAAAGTAGATCTCATGTTTTGACCTTCAAAAGATTGCAATATTAGAAAACAGCCCTTGTAAATCACACTCGTTATGAGTATGACAAGCCTCACGTACTCATAATGAGTATGAATTGAGCTAGCCGATTCAAATATCACTCAGATATCACTAGATATTATTAAGGACTAATCCCTATGAGCGAACGGAAAATCTTGACCACCGCAGACGGCTGCCCGATCGCAGACAACAGAAATTCGCTGACGGCAGGTGAGCGCGGCCCGCTGCTGATGCAGGATGTGCAGCTTCTAGAGCAGATGCAGCACTTTAATCGGGAGCGCACCCCAGAGCGAGTGGTTCATGCCAAAGGTTCTGGAGCCTACGGCACCTTCACCGTGACTCATGCCATTCCTGAGTATACCAAAGCAAAATTTCTCTCGGAAGTCGGCAAACAGACCGAAGTGTTTCTCCGCTTTTCCACCGTTGCTGGAGAGCGGGGTGCAGCGGATGCAGAGCGAGATGTGCGCGGTTTTGCCGTGAAGTTTTACACCGAAGAAGGCAACTGGGATTTGGTGGGAAACAACACCCCTGTTTTCTTTGTGCGCGATCCTTACAAGTTTCAGCAGTTTATTCATACTCAAAAGCGTCACCCACAGACAAACCTGCGCGATCCTAATATGCAGTGGGATTTCTGGTCGCTCAATCCAGAATCGCTGCACCAAGTGACGATTTTGTTTAGCGATCGCGGTATCCCTCTCAGCTACCGTCACATGGATGGGTTTGGTAGCCACACCTTTTCGTTTATCAACGCTCAGGGAGAACGCGTCTGGTGCAAGTTTCACTTCAAAACCCACCAGGGAATCCAATGCATGACGAGCGAAGAATCTGCCCAGCTCATCGGCACAGACCGAGAATCGCACCAGCGGGATTTGTTTGAGGCGATCGATCGGGGCGACTATCCCAAGTGGACGGTGAAGGTGCAGATCATGACGGAAGAACAGGCAAAAACCTTCCGATGGAATCCGTTTGATCTGACCAAAATCTGGCCCCACAGCGAGTATCCGCTGATGGAGGTCGGCGTTTTAGAGCTAAATCGCAATCCTGAAAACTACTTTGCTGAAGTAGAAGAAGCAACCTTTAGCCCCTCAGCTTTCGTTCCAGGCATTTCTGCTAGCCCTGACAAAGTGTTGCAAGCTCGCTTGATGTCCTATGCCGATGCCCATCTTCACCGTGTGGGGACTAACCACAAGCAGCTTCCGGTCAATAAGCCGCGCTGCCCCGTGATGCATTACCAGCGCGATGGCGCAATGTCGGTCGGCTACGGCGGCAGCAGCCCCAACTATTTTCCCAACAGTGATGACAATGCGCCTAAAGAAGCGCCGGAGTACAGAGATCCGGGACTGCCTCTGGGAGATGTCGTTGCCGATCGCTACAACACCCAAGATGACGACAACTATACCCAAGCTGGGATGCTGTGGCGGATTCTAGACGAGGGTCAGAAAGATCGCACGGCAAAGGCGATCGCAACGGCATTGGGCGGCGCAAGACAGGATCTGCAAATGCGCCAACTCTGTCATTTCTTTCGGGCAGATAGGGATTACGGTCAGCGAGTTGCCAAGGCATTGGGCATTGAAATCGATCCAGCTATGCTGGAGCCTCAGACTGTTCATGCCTAGGGAGTCGTTCCTTTATAGCTGTCGCCAGTCTGCCTATGGCATTTAGGGTGGGGCGCTTCGCGCCCCACCCTAAATGTCTTCATCCTAACCACCAAGGCGGTTGCCATAGCTGAAATCAGCTCCAACTATTAAGCGGTCAGAATCGATGATTCTGACCGCTTTTTTCATCTACCCAGCCGTTCCCGAAACATTAGCCGCAGAGAATGAATGCTCTAGATACTCGCTCTTGATACTTTGCGATGGATGAATGCAGCTACTGAGCTTGCAGAGTAGGAGGCAAAAGCACCTTATCGATCGCGTGAATAACACCATTGCTGGCAGTGATGTCTGCTTTGGTGACCTTAGCATCTCCTACCGTAACTTCACCCGCGTTGGTGGTGACATTCACAGGTGCGCCCTCTACAGTCGTAACTTCTCCCGGTGTGATGTCCGCAGAGGTGACGGTGCCCGGTACAACGTGATAGCTCAGCACTTGCTGAAGCTTGGCTTTGTTCTCAGGCAGCAAAAGCTGATCAAGGGTTCCAGCAGGAAGAGCAGCAAATGCCTCGTTGGTAGGAGCAAAGATCGTGTACGGCTCAGTTCCGCTTAAGGTTGCCTCTAAGCCTGCTGCTTGAATGGCAGCCCTCAAGGTGCTAAAAGAACTGTCGTCGGCAACAACTTGGTTCAGAGTATTGGTAGAACCCTGCCCTGTTGCTGAAGTGCCTGCCATAGGGCTATCCGCCATGGGACTTTGTGTTGCTTCCGCGATCGGCGATTCGGTGGCGGTTGTGGAAGCGGAGTCTGTTCCGGCAGTACAGGCTCCGAGTGCTGCGGTCAAGCCTAGCCCTGCTAGTCCAACCAGCAGCTTACTTGAAATTGAGTTTCTTCTGATCATTGCATTCTCCTAACTAAAGTCCAAAAATGAAGTCGCATGAGGCTGCACAATGTGCGGTGCAAAACTTCACATTTGTTTACTTGATTCAAAGGTAAATGATTTCATCCGGGGTAGCCGTCACCCGTCTGATAGAGATTCACGGGTACATAAAGACTTCTCTTGGATGATGCACCCGTAATTAGAAGAAAGGTTTTTAGCTAAAGTCAGCGTTTAAAGTCATACGTATGGCAACCGCCAAGGCGGTTAGGACATCTAGGGCAGGGCGCGAAGATTAGTCCATTTAAATATAAGGTTGATTTTTCAGCATTATTTTCAACAGGACTTGCACAAATTGAAGCGAAATCCGCCCCCCAACCCCCAATTCTGGAGAAGCCGGAGTTCAAAGTCTCCCAGAATTGTGGGATTTGAGGGTCAGATGCGTAAGTCCCATTCAATATTCATGAATCAACTCTCGCAGATGTTGCAGTTGAGATCGCGTTTGAGATTGCTATGATCAGTCACAACTGATTTGGAGCAAGCTATGACCTGGTGGCGCAATCTCAAGCGAAATCCTTTGGCACGAATAGGAGCATCTATCTTGCTGATGTTCTACCTAGTCGTGATTTTTGCAGAATTTGTTGCGCCCTACAGCCCTAAAACTTCTCAACCTGACGGATCGCTGCTGCCACCCACACAGATTCACTGGTTCAGTGAGCAAGGATTTACAGGGCCTCAGGTATATCCCACAACTCAAGGTCCTGTCAGCTTAGAGACTGGCGATCGCGCCCTCAAGATCGATCGCACTCGCCCTTCGCCCTTGCGTCTTTTTGTTCAGGGTGACGAATATCAGTTTTTGCAGGTGAAGCTGCCGCTGCCGACACAGTTTTCCCTCAGCGATCCTAAGCTAGAAGACATAGAGCTGTTTCCGGGGATCAAGAGCAATCTCCACCTGTTTGGCACGACAGGAGAGGGGCGAATCAATCTTTTGGGCACCGATGAACAGGCGCGAGATCAGTTTAGTCGTCTGGTGCATGGAGGACGCATCAGCCTGTTTATCGGTATTGTGGGAACATTGATTACTTTTCCGCTAGGTCTTCTGGTGGGCGGTATTTCAGGCTATTTCGGCGGTGTCGTAGACGTGGTTTTGATGCGAATTGTGGAAGTGCTGATGGTGATTCCTTCTATCTACCTGCTGGTGGCTTTAGGAGGAATACTGCCGCCCGGTTTGACAAGCGCTCAGCGATTTTTGCTAATTGTGATCATTACCTCTTTCGTCAGTTGGTCAGGTCTGGCGCGAGTCGTGCGTGGGCAGGTGCTATCCATTAAGGAGCGGGTGTATGTGCAGGCGGCAAAGGCAATGGGAGGGCGATCGCTCTACATCATTCTTCGTCACATATTGCCGCAAACTGCCACCTACATCATTATTTCTGCCACTTTGACTATCCCTAGCTTTATCGTTGCAGAGGCGGTTCTTAGCCTGATTGGGCTGGGTATTCAGGAGCCTGATCCCTCTTGGGGCAATATGCTGTCGGTTGCTACCAATGCCTCAGTTTTGGTGCTGCAACCTTGGCTGGTATGGTCTCCTGCTATTTTGATTGTGTTGACGGTGCTGGCATTTAACCTTCTAGGAGATGGCTTGCGCGATGCCCTCGATCCACGAAATCTCCAGCGCTAGGATTTTAAGTCTCCCAATGTTTTTGGAAGACCTAAACTGGGCTTTGTCCATAAAAAGGCAGTACGGTTGACCAGTCTGGGCGATCGCCCCGCTGCCAATCTCGATAGGCTAGATCTAAAAGCGCGGGAGTCGTGGTTCCTAGCCCATCTGCGGCAGTCATTAGGTGGTAAGGTCTAGCCCAAGTTTCCAGAGTTTGTTGCCACTGAGCTTGACTCATTACCGTATCTTCTAGCAGCGGTTTCAACTCAGGAGAGTAGATTGCCACATGAACTTCCCCGCGTTGCGCCAGCATTTGCACTGCCAGATCGGGTAGGGTTGTTTCTGAATCTGCGGGTTTAAATGGGCTAGTAAGGTGAGCTTGGGCGATCGCTGCTAGAGTCGAGATGCCAAACAACGGAATTTTGAGCTGCTGGGCGAGAGTGCGTGCGGTGACAACGCCAATGCGAGTGCCCGTAAAGCTTCCGGCTCCTTTGGCGACCGCTAAAAATGCTAAGTCTGACCAGATTTGTGGCGGCAGAAATTCAGCTAAATGCAGATGTAAATGGGTAGAAACCTCTCGACCTAACGCCCAAGTTTGGCAGCGCGTCAGGTCATCAAAATTGCTTAAGGCTAAACCCAGATCAGCACTGGCGGTGTGAATTGCTAAGGCATACATGCGAGAATCGTTGGGCTTCTAATAATTAGCTTCAGCTTTTAACAGTAACACTCTTGTTTTGACGATTAGCAGCTTAATCCACGATGCTTAGATTTGATTTTGCCTCAGATTTTTCAGAAGGACTTGCCGCCGTACGCATAGGCGATCGCTATGCCTACATCGATCGCACCGGAAAAGAGGTAATCACTATAGATCCTAGCTTTGACGGCGTGTCTGCTTTCTCAGAAGGTCGGGCGCTAGTGCGTGTCAACGATGTATGCGGCTATATTGACCGGACGGGAGCTGTAGTCATTCCGCCTCAGTTTCCAGGTGCCAATGCTTTTGCCAACGGGTTGGCGGCGGTGCGCACAGGCAGTCGCTATGGCTATATCAATCTGGCAGGAGAGATGGCGATCGAGCCACAGTTTACGCTCAACAGCGATTTTTCGGAAGGGGTAGCAGCGGTCAAGCTAGACGAGAGCTACGGCTATATTGATCCGCAGGGCAAATGGGCGATCGAGCCACAGTTTGAGGATGCCTGGAGTTTTTCGGAGTCACGGGCAGTCGTGCGGATCGCAGGGCAGCCCGGATATATCGATCGCACGAGCGCTATCGTGATTCCCTCAAGTTTTGATGGAGCCTTTAGCTTCTCTGAGGGGTTGGGACGAATTCGGAAGGGTTCGATCTGGGGATTTTTAGACGTGACGGGAGCTACGGCGATCGCTCCCAAATTTGATTTTGCCTCAGATTTTTCACAAGGACTAGCGGCGGTGTTGGTGGGCAGTCAGTGGGGTTACGCCAATCCCCAGGGAGAGATAGCGATCGCGCCACAGTTTAGCTTTGCCGCCGATTTTGCGTCGGGACTGGCTGCTGTCACTCTCAACGGTCAGATCGGGTACATTGATCGAACTGGAAAAATAGCGATCAAGCCACAGTTTACCCAGGCAGGTTCCTTTGCCGGAGGATTCGCCTGGGTAAAGCTAGACAGTAACTGGCATTTTATCGATCCAGAAGGCAATTTTTTAACTTAAGGTTCTCAACGCGCTCAGCTCAAAATCTCAAGCTTTCCATTCATTCACTGCCTCATCTTTTGTGTTTGCATGATGCACCGGAGTTTCACGGCTAAACCTCATGTGAAGCGATCGCGTCTGCTCACCATCCGCAGCAACGGCAAGAATGGGGTAATCAAAATTGCCGTCTGGAAACATGATTTGAAACCGGAAGGTTCCGTCAGGGCTGAGGCGAACCGTTTGTCCAGCGATCGAGACAGTGGCATCTGGCTCTGTTGCACCATGCACAATTAATTCAGCATCAGCAACAAGCCAAAATTTGCGGGGTTGAAGAGGCGGTATTGAGTTTGAAGAACCCATGCCTGACAAGCCATACAGACCCACACCGGATAGACCATACATACCTATACCGGACAGATTGTACGTGCCTATGCCTGATGCAGTTGCCAAACCTACACCCGATAAGGTGCCGATCCCTGATGTATTTGCAAAACCATTGCTGGACATATTGCCCATACCGGATGCAGTATACATGCCAACACCGGACATGCCAACGCCCGACATAGTGTAGCCAACGCCTGATACACCAGACATACCAACGCCGGACATAGTGTAGCCAATGCCTGATGCGCCGGACATGCCAACGCCGGACATAGTGTAGCCAATGCCTGATGCCCCGGACATACCAACACCAGACATACCAATACCGGACATGATGTAGCCAATGCCCGACATTCCTGCTATTCCTATGCCAGATAAAGTGTACATACCAATACCCGACATGCCAACACCGGACATACCAATGCCGGACATAGTGTAGCCAATGCCTGATGCCCCAGAAATACCAACACCAGACATACCAATACCGGACATACCAGCACCAGACAGGGTATACATACTAATACCCGACATTCCTGCCAGCCCACTACCAGATGCAGTGTACATGCCAATACCCGACATTCCTGCCAATCCCATACCGGATGTCGTATATAGGCTGCCGATACCGGATGCAGTGTACATGCCGATACCCGACATTCCCATACCGGACATGCTGAGCAGAGCGGGAAATGCGCCAATCCCAATGCCCGACATGCCGATGCCCGACATGCCGATGCCCGACATGCCAATGCCCGACATGCCAATGCCCGACATTCTAGAAATACCGATACCTGACATCATGCCTATGCCTGACACAGTGCCCGATATCCCCGGTACGGTAGGCAGCACAAACGAGCTAGGTACCTGCTGCATAGACCCAAATAGCGACCCAGAGATGCGCTGCTCTTGAGCAATCTCAGCCAGTCTAAAAATGCGATCGTAAGAGGGATTCTCAAAGCTAGACCATCGGTAGGGTTCCCCTAACTCTTGAAACACACGGGTACGAATTTCTTCTTCCCAGGGAACCGTAGTGAACTTTTCCTCATACCATTCAGAGGGATAGACAGGCGGAATGCGAACGGGAATCGATCGCGCCAGCATCAGCCAAGTCCCTTCAGAGGTAACGTAACCGATTTCGACGATGTAATCGCGATCGCTGACAGGGACAGGGATGTACCAGTCTCGCGCAGCTTCGTCGCAGTAATACTGTTGAAGGCTATGGGGATTTTGCGTATCTAGACTCACATCAGTGACATCGTAAAAGCGCAGTGCAAGGCTTGTGCCCCCAATCTGCCGTAGCTCCTCCCGCTGTTCAGCAGCAATATCCCAGTAGGCATAAGCCCAGTGAGGATCGCGTGCCATTAGAGTAATACGGCTCTCGTCATAGCCTAGGGGCAGGTCAGGCAAGCCTTCATCTACCGAAGCCAAGTCTTCGCCAGTCAGATTGGGGTAGATTAAATTAGATTTTGCCGCTGGAGGACGATCGCTCCTCATTGCCCAAGGCATACCCAGAAATGCGTATCCTGGCTCTAGCGAAGCGGCTCCAGCAGCTTCATTCACAGGCTCTTCAGCTAAGCCATCATCTTTCTCCGTCACAATGGCAGACTCGCCAGCAACAGGCTCACTCTCTACCAGCAGACTGTCAGCGGCTTCGACAGATCCAGCAGGCGGGATAGGCACCCGAACTGGCTCAGAACGGGCTAGTAGCAGCCATTGGTTATCTGCCGTAAGGTAGCCAATTTCAGCAATATAGTCGCGATCGCCCACCAGAATCGGCAAGTGGCGATCGGTTTCAGTTTCGGCGCAGCTAAACTGCTGAACGTTGTAGGGAATCTGTGTGTTCAAATCCAGACCCGTTACGTCAGCAAGCAACAAAGTCAGTTTTTCACCCCCTTGCTGGCGCAAAGCAGCTTTTGCAGCTTCCGGTGTTTCCCAGTAGGCATAAGCATCTTCAAAATTACGGGGCGTGAGGATAATGCGGCTTGGCGGGATCGGCTCTGATGGAATTGGCGCGCTGATTTCCGGCTCAGCTGTAGGAATCTCAGGTTCGGGTGATAGAGCGCCTAGAGCGGCGGTTGCCAGTGCTGCACCTCCTGCGATCGCCCCCAATCCCAAACCGTTTGTAGATTTTGCTTCAACAGCTTCAACGTCAGAGATAACCGGATCGGGGATAATCGGGTCAGAAATCACCGGATCAGCAACCACCCGCACCGGAGCCGATCGCGCCAGCATCAGCCAGCGATGATCCGCCGTGACGTAACCAACTTCTGCAAGGTAGTCTCGATCGCTCTCAGAAATAGGCACATGCCGATCTTGATCCGTTTCGGCACAGTCATACTGCAAAACGCTGTGGGGCGATTGAGTCTCTAAATCAATATCTGTAACGTCGTAAATGCGTAGCTTTAGCGCTTCGCCTCCCTGGTCTCGCAGTTCAGCTTTGTGGGCTTCAGGTGCTTCCCAATAGGCGTAGGCTTGTTCCGAATTACGGGGCGTGAGAATAATGCGGCTGTTCTGTCGGGCTGTGCTGAGAGCGGCGGCTCCGGCTGCGATCGCGCCCACAGCTCCCACAGCGCCTATAGCTCCTACTGCACCGGGAGAAGGTACAGGCGGCGCTGAACGGGTCGGAGCCACATCCACAGGCGGTACGAGAGGAGCAGGAGTTCTAGCATCTTCTACCCGCAGATCAGGGCGCCGCCGTCCTTTTAGCGCCCAAAACAGCGCCCCCATACCGCCTAATAGAAGCAAAAGAAGCCAGGGTATCCAGTCTCCTGAAGCGGGTGCAGCCACTGGATTGGGTGTAGCTTCTGGATCAGGTGCAGCCACTGGATCGGGTGCAGCCACCACTGCAGGAGCCTCGCTGGGAGCCGCTACAGAAGGACTGGCTAGGGCAGAAGGAACCGCTGAAGAGCCAACCGCCGCGATCGCATCAGAGGCCCTTGCTTGCTCAATCGCCTGTCGATTAGAGGCATCGGTAGCAAAGCCCAGGAAAGCCAGCACTGCCGGACTAGCATTGCCTTTGTAGACATAGGCTAACGGCTGAGAAAAGGGATAGCGTGGGTCGGTAGGCAGGGTCTTGTGCATCGGCACAATTCGCACGTCTTGGCGATCGAGCACTTGATCAGCGATCGCAAAGCCGATGCCATCTGTGCCTAACTGCTGAATGACTGCATCCGTTGTGTCATCTGCTTTGGCAGCATTTGCCCCTGCCTCGAAAGGCGATGCCTTAAAGACCGGGTAGTTGCTAAACGCTAGCCGAGTATCGCTGCTGTCGGGGCGATCGATAAAGCGGATTGCCCCAGGGCTGCCACCCAGCTGCGACCAATTTGTGATTTCTCCTCGAAAGATTTGGGCAAATTGCTGGTAGGAAATGTCGCCTGTGTAAGGATTATCTGGGCTAACTAGAATGGCAATCTTGTGACGGGCGATCGGCACAGCGGTCAAACCCTCAGCTTTTTCTGCGTCGGTCAAGGGGCGACCAATTGCCGCCAGATCTGCCGTGCCATTCAGCACAGATTGAAGCGCTGAGTCTGTTCCAGAGTAGCTGTCTTCTACTTTAGTGCCGTTATAGCGCTGCTGAAAGCGCTGCTTCAGCAACTGGTTAATTGTTTCTAAACTGGTTGAGCCATCAATCTTGACGATCGTATCGTTAGCAACGCTCTCTGGCAACCTGAATGCTGGAGAAGCCGGAGCTTGCGCCAGAATAGGGTCGGTTCTAAATGATGCTGCTGGAGATTTGGGAGCAGCGACCAGGGCAAGGAGCAGAGTCAGGGCAATGACCGGGGAACTTCTTCTGTGAGACATCATTTGGAGTGAATGTTAACCAACCCTAGCTGTTAATCTTTACAAAAGATTTGCCCAAATTATATACCCCTCGTCAAGAGCCGTCTGTTTACCCAGACTTAGGCTTAATTCGTGATAAAGATGGCACAAACCCCAGGGATCGAAGGGATCAAATCCTTGAAAGTTAGGGGATCATAATATCAGGCTTTTGGCACTCATTCATGCGAACTCATTCATGCCGCCCCAAGACTCCTTCAATTCTTCGCCTAGCGGCGCATCGCCCTCCAGCACCGAATCTCACGATCTTGTGTTTCAGCATCAGGTGCGGCGACTGCATCGAACCATAGTCTACGGTCGCTGGACAGTCGTAGGGTTACTGTGGCTAACTTTAGCGCCTCTCAGTCTTTGGGGTTTGCGCTCAGAAATTTCTCTATGGCGCGATCATTTGACTTGGGCGGCTGTTCGCTACGGTTTGATCTACAACCGCCTGTCTGCGATCGGTCTAGGAATCTGCCTTGGCATGACAGTTGCCGCTTTAGTGTGGCACAGCCGCAACCTTCTGCTGGGGCTACCGCAACCCTATCAGGCTTATCTCGAAAAACAGGTTTTGCAGATTCGTCAGCAGGGAAAAACGCACCCTCTGTGGAAGTGGGTATGCGGAGATCAGTCTAACTAGCATTAGTTTAGACAAGCCTTAAGTTAGCCAAGCCTCACTTCTTGGCAGGTTGAACAGCACAGGCTCCAGGTGCGGTTGGCGGCTGACAGTTATTGATATAAAGCTGCTCAATGTAAGGGCTTTGCCAAGCTAGGGGAATCTCCAGGAGATCGCGGGTGCCCGTAAAACCCTGCCCAATAAACAAAAGGAAAGCAAAACTGTTGAGAACAATATGAACATTGCGCCAACGGTGGGTGCGATCGGCATAGATGTCAGGGAAAGTGGCAAGGGAAAAAATCATGAGCAGAGCTGCCAAAATACCGTAGTGGTAGTGAGAGATATACCACTCAGATCCACGCCGATAAATTTCAGGTTGGCAACCCAGCAAAATCAGCCCCATCCCGGTTAGCGTCGCAAAAATACCTCGCCAGAGTTTTGCCCTGGCTTTGTTCAAAAAAATTAAGGAGACGATCGTCAAAACAAACATTAGCATCACAAACCCTGCTCGCAGAGGTTCCGAATTCCAAGTTTGTTTTTCGAGAAATTTGGAGACTATGGGGTATGCCAGCCCCAAGAGCGCCACAGAAACGACCGAGTTACTGAGCAAGCGTCCAAGTTTCAGATGCTCGGTGCCCACCGTCGGCGGAATTTTGCTCTTACCGCCTTCTTCTTGAGTTTTGAGCCGACGGCTACGAGTCAGCGTTGCGAAGTAAACTACCACGCCTATGAGAGGAAATACAAAACCGATCGCGATAAAAGGATGAATCAGGGCAGCAATATCTTTAGAGTCCATACAAAACCTCTGATACCAGGACTTTTACAAGCAGTATAGACATAACCACTTAGACATAACCACTTAGCAATTTACCCTAAGATTTGGAGGTTTCGCTTTAAGTTTAGTAGACCGTCGAGTTAAACCTAGATTCAAGCCTCATACCGATTTAAACGAATTTGTGGGCACATCGAACCTCAGAAGGGGCTTGGCAATGCCAAGCCCATACCGGGATCTGTCGTGGTTCTAATTCAAATTGGTATCAGTAGAGGGCAAATTAGGGTTTTGTGGCGCGCGCCACAAAACCCTAAAAGCTGGATTTCAAAGGCGCTCTGCGCCTTTGAAATCCAGCTTTTAGAAAAATTAGGAGGACTTTGCGATCTCCTGAACCTAGATGCAAGATTAGCTTCTATCGTTGCCGCACTGGATAAGTGACATACAAATCGCGCTGAAGGGTAACTTCTACCGGAGCGGATGGATCATAGTAAGAGAGCGTAGAGTAGCCATAGGCCGCAGCTTGAGGCAGATTTTCTAGGTCGCAAGGAGAAGGGTAAGGAGTAGAGCCTAGAGTGACAGGCATCTCTGCTACTGAGGAGATTTGACTCATCTCTACCTGCATGGCGGTAGCAAGAATCTGTGCCCGATCGCGAGCATCGGCAACAGCAGCAATGTAGGCTTGTGCCTCCATATCATCACAGCTATTCGTAACGTAGCCGATATAGCGATCCTGAAGGTAAAGCTTGTCACTTGTCGCTTCTTGAGCAGCCGCCATGATCTCTTCAACGCGATCGCTCGTCGGTTCAGCCAGATCAAAGGCGATCGCGGCACTGCCTTCACCATAATAGTTGTAGGGGCTTGCACCAGGGACATCACCCATCTCGACCGTGATATCGCTAGCAGGAACCCCAGCGGCCACCAGGGCAGCCACGAAAGGCTTTAGTATCTCCTCAGTCAAAGGGGGAATGGGGGGTGGCTCAGGCAGTTCCGCCCCGCTAGCAGCCGGATCAGAGACAGGATAGGGATTGAATGTGGAGATGTCGTAGCTTAGTACGATCAGCTGAACTGAGGCTTTGTCAGCAGGTCGGCTAATTTTTCCATGCCCAACAACCATCAGTACCTGATGATCGTCAGTAGCAGGGGGATAGAAAAGTTGTGCCACTTGAACAGGCTGGGCGATCGGCGCAGTCACAGATGGCGTGGCATCTAGATCAGGCGAATCGCTGGATGTTGCCGCATTGACGGCTTGAGCGGTCGTGCAAATGGACACTGTGCAGATGGAGAGAGAGGCGATCGCCGCACTCAAGCCCACAGTTAATAGAGACTTCCTCACCATACGTAATTCCTTGGTTCCCTAAATCAGGCGAATTCATCCAAACTAACCTGCATTATTCAAAATTCACCCGCTGAAATGAAAAATGAAACAATATCAACACTTTGCAAAATGAGCGTGAAGGTTTTGGGTTTTGGGATGAGTGGATGAGTGAATGAGTGGATGAGTGGATGAGGAATTTTCTATCTACTCACCTACCCATCTACCCACCTAAACTCTCCCCGATGCCGATCGCTTCTGAAACGCTCCATTCCCCGGACGACCCAGCCAAGCGTCGCCATCTACCACCAGTTCGCCCCGCAGAAATACTTTTTCGACTTTGCCCGTCACCTTGCGCCCTTCGTAGAGGGTGTAGTCGGCGTTGGAGTGATGGGTGCTAGCGCTGAGGGTATGAACCTTGAGCGGATCAAACAGCACCAGATCGGCGTCGCTGCCCACTGCGATCGTCCCTTTGCGGGGGAACAGCCCAAACATTTTAGCGGGAGCGGTGGCGGTGAGCTGTACAAAGCGGTTTAGCGAAATTCTGCCCATGCCCACACCGCCGTCAAACATGAGGGGCAGACGAAACTCTACGCCCGGTGCGCCGTTGGGAATGCGCTCAAAATTGTCGTGTCCAAGCTGCTTAGAGCGGTGGATACCATAAGGGTTTTCATTGAAGCAAAAGGGGCAGTGATCGGTGGAAACAATTTGCAGATCGTCAAACTTGAGTCCGCGCCAAAGCGCCTCCTGGCAGTCGTGATCTCGCAGCGGCGGAGTCATGACAAATTTGGCAGGTTCAAAATCAGGGCGATCGTATTCCTCAATGCCCAGAAACAGATAGTGGGGGCAGGTTTCGGCAAAGGCTGAAATACCGCGATCGCGGGCTTCCACGACCTCCTCCAGTGCCTCTTTTGCCGATAGATGCACCAGATACACTGGAACTTCGGCAAGCTCGGCAAGGCGGATGGCGCGATGGCTGGCTTCCGCCTCCATGATCCGGGGTCGCGTCAGGGCATGAAACTTGGGTGAGGTGTTGCCTTGAGCCAGCGCTTCCTCAATCAGCACTTGAATAACGCTGCCGTTTTCGGCATGGATATTGATCATGCCGCCCTGTGTGCCTACTTTGCGCATTGCCTTAAATATTCCGGCATCGTCCACCATCAGCACGCCAGGGTATGCCATAAACATCTTGAAGCTGGAAATGCCGTCGCGATCGATCAAATCTGGCAGCTCCGCCAGAGCATCGGACGTGATATCTGTGAGGATAATGTGAAAGCTATAATCCACACAGGCTTTAGGTTCTGCTACTGCCATACGGCGATCGAGCGCCTGTTTTGGCGTTTCGCCTCGCTGCTGAAGCGCAAAATCTACGATCGTTGTGGTGCCCCCAAAGGCAGCCGATCGCGTTCCGGTTTCAAACGTGTCGCAGGTGACGGCATCCCCCAAGGGAAACTCCATATGGGTATGCACATCCACTCCGCCCGGAATTACCAGCAGTCCCGCTGCGTTATGGACGATCGCGGACTCTGAAGGAATGTGACGGGCGATCGCCTCAATCTGCCCATTCTTAATCAGCACATCGGCAACATAGTCATCTACAGCCGTGACAATTCTGCCACCCTTAATTAACACGTCCATCATTGCTCCTCGACCCTGCAAAACTGCTGACAACCTACTACATTTGGGGTCAAGCAATAGATCAATGGCGAACTTATTTAGAAGCTGTCATTTGTTTTAATAGGGCAGTACTGCTGTGGGAGAGAGGCTATGAATATCCGGGATGCTCAGGAATCAGATTTACCTGCGATCGTAGAGATCTACAATGCCGCCATTCCAACCCGGATTGCCACTGCCGATCTGGAGCCAATCACGGTAGAAAGCCGCTACCTCTGGTTTAAGCAATATCACCCTGATAAGCGACCGCTATGGGTTTTGGAAGTTGCCAACGAAGGAGGCAAAAACGAAGAAGACAAAGAAATCGCTGCATGGATTAGCCTCACCTCTTTCTACGCGGGTCGCCCCGCATACAGCGCCACGGCCGAAATTAGCATCTATATTGCCCCCCAGCACCAGCGCCAGGGCTACGGCAAACACCTGATCAAACGCCTGATAGAATTCTGTCCTCAGCTGGGCGTGACGACGCTCCTGGCCATGTATTTTGACCACAATATTGGTAGCCAGCGGCTATTTGAAGGACTGGGCTTTCAGCCTCAGGGACACCTCACCAATATTGCCATCTTGGATGGACAGCAGCGGGGACTCATTATCGCAGCGCTCAGAGTTTAGCTTTACTCGGATATGCCAAAGCCGTAGCGCTGAAACACGGCGCTGGCTGGGCTACTGCTCAAAAACTCCACATAGCTTTTGGCGGCTTGTGGATTCTTGCTCTCTTTGAGAACGGCGATCGGGTAAACGATCGGCGAATGTAGCTCATCCGGTGCGGTGGCAACTTGCTTGACCTGAGTTGAGATTAGCCGATCGGTAGTGTAGACAATGCCCGCATCAACATTGCCGCTCTCGACCGCTGCCAGCACGTTACGGACGCTGTTGCCATATATCAGCTTCGATCGCACCTGCGCTAAGATGCCTAAATTTTTAAATAGCTCCTCAGTATATTGCCCGACCGGGACGCTGCGAGGTTCGCCCACGGCAATCTTTTGCACCTTATCTCCCGTCAACTGTCGAAAGCTCGTCAGGTTCAGGCTTGAATTGCTGGGCACAATCAGCACCAGATGGTTGGTCAGCAGATTGCGGCGGGTATCCGTCAAGATCAACCCTTTCTGCTGCAAGGCATCCATTTGGCGTGAGGCAGCGGAGATGAACACGTCAGCAGGTGCGCCCTGTTCAATTTGCTGCTGCAATGCGCCAGAAGATCCAAAATTGTAGTTAACGCCAGCACCAACGGTTTGCTCAGCTTGGGGATCGATCGCCTCCAAGACATTTTGCAAGCTGGCAGCAGCGGAAATTAGTAGACCTCCGCTCGTCTGTGCGGTCACAGAGTCTCTCAAATCCAGAGTCAAACCCCCCAGAGTCGAAACCCTTAGAGTCAAAAGCAAAGTTGCTAGGAGTCCGCCTAAAAAGATGAGAAAGTGTCTCTTTTTCATGTGCCAGTGCCCTAATAGATTTAGATAGATCAGAGTTTGCGACCGTCTTTAGACCACAGCCTTTACATCTCAAATATTTATATTACCAACTAAGTTGGTATTCCCAGCAATGCCCAGAAAACAGCAAGGATGGATTACCTTTCAATCTTCGGAAGAGGAACGGCAGCTTTTGGATCAATATTGTCAACAGTCTCAGCGCAGTAAGACCGAGATCTTGCGGCAGATGATCCGCGATCTAATGCCTCTAGCCCAGGCTTCGACAGAGCGATCGGATCAGGAGGAAGCTATTTTTGAGGAAAGGCTTTCTGAAAACGAGTCCCTAGAGCTAGATTCTGAGCTAAAACCCTTAAAAGTCAGTGCGCGGAACGTTTTGCGAGGCAGGGTGAAACGGCTGATCTTGGGCGTGACTAGCGCTGAGGTTATCGTGGAAATTGCGTCGGGTGCAGAGCTGGTAGCAACCATTACTCGCGCTTCAGCCGAACATCTGGAACTCAGCGAGGGCAAAGACGTTTATGCGGTGATTAAATCTAGCAACATCATGATTGCTAGTGATTAAGCATTTCCCAATCCTCACCATTGCCTCTCGGTATGGCTGCCCGCTGTTTGCGCCTTGCGACAAGGTAAAAACCAGGTAACATGAAAGGTGAGTCAACCCATACAACAGCAGCTATTGTGTTTGTCCTTCACGGTTACGAATATCTCCTGGGATTCGTGATTGTTTGTAGCCTGGTGTGTGCTGCGGCAATCATCCTCTCCACTTTGCTTTCCCCTCGCCGAACGGGCGTAGAGCGGCGCACCACCTACGAATCTGGGATGGAGCCACTGGGCGCAGCCTGGATTCAGTTCAACATCCGCTACTACATGTTTGCCCTAGTATTCGTCATCTTTGATGTGGAGACTGTGTTTCTTTACCCTTGGGCAGTCGCGTTCAATCAGCTTGGTCTGCTGGCGTTTATTGAAGCCCTAGTTTTTATCGGCATTTTACTTATCGGTCTGGTCTACGCTTGGCGTAAAGGAGCACTTGAATGGTCATGAATCCTCCCACTTCCGGTGATGCAGCCGAGAAGCTGTTAAATCCGATCGGTCGTCCTCAAGTGACCCAGGATCTGTCAGAAAACGTGATTCTGACCACGGTAGACGATCTGAACAACTGGGCACGTCTTTCCAGCCTCTGGCCGATGCTCTACGGCACAGCCTGCTGTTTCATTGAGTTCGCGGCACTGATTGGCTCTCGCTTTGACTTCGATCGCTTTGGCTTGCTGCCCCGATCGACCCCGCGTCAGGCAGATCTGATTATTACGGCAGGCACGGTGACGATGAAAATGGCTCCAGCACTGGTGCGCCTCTATGAGGAAATGCCTGATCCCAAGTATGTGATCGCCATGGGAGCCTGCACCATTACGGGGGGTATGTTCAGCATGGATTCACCTTCGGCAGTGCGTGGTGTAGACAAGCTGATCCCGGTGGATGTTTATATTCCGGGCTGTCCTCCCCGACCAGAAGCCATTATTGATGCCATCATCAAGTTGCGCAAAAAAATCTCGAATGAGGCGCTGGCAGAGCGCGGCACGTTTGCCCAAACGCACCGCTACTACAGCACGACCCACAGCATGAAGCCTGTCCCCGATATTCTCACCGGGAAGTATCTCCAGACGGCTGCTCGTCAAGCGCCGCCGAAGGAGCTGATGGAAGCGATGGGCTTACCCGTTTCGCCTGTGGCTCAAGAGTTGCAGCCTGAGAAGGAGGTTGTTGAGCGTGGCTGAAGAAAATTTGGCTCCTGAAACTGCAACTCCTGAAACTGCCATCGTTGAAGTGGGTAGCACCTCTCGTTGGCTCACCGAAAATGACTTTGAGCATGAAGTTTTAGAAACTGACCATCTTGGCGTAGAGGTATTGAAGGTCGATCGCGATTTTCTCTTACCCTTTTGCGCGGCGCTGAATGCCTATGGCTTTAATTGCCTTCAGTGTCAGGCGGCCTATGACACGGGGCCGGGCGGCGAGCTGGTTAGCACCTATCACCTGATTAAACTTAGCGATAATGCCGATCGCCCTGAAGAAGTGCGGGTAAAGGTATTCTTGCCCAGAGAAGATCCCAGAGTTCCCTCGGTTTACTGGATTTGGAAAGGAGCCGACTGGCAAGAGCGCGAAAGCTACGATATGTATGGCATTACCTATGAAGGGCATCCTAACCTGAAGCGGCTGCTAATGCCAGAAGACTGGGTGGGCTGGCCTTTACGTAAAGACTACATCTCTCCCGACTTCTACGAGCTTCAAGACGCTTACTAGGGCTTCGCCCAAGGAGTTTAGCAACCGTCAAGGCGGTTAGGACTCAGGACGGGGACATTTAGGGTGGGGCGCTTCACGCCCCGCCCTAAATGTTTTAAACAAACTGGCGACAGCCAGATCTAGATATTTGGGGGCTTTGGATTTTAGAGTCAATCTAGAATTCAAACTCCAAGATCAGGAATAGCGAATCCCTGCCTTATCAAACCGATCGAGCGCTTCCTGAAGGCGATCGCAGTCGGCAATCAAGCTAATCCGCACATAGCCTTCGCCGCCTGCCCCAAAGGCGTTTCCAGGTGTCACCACTACGCCCGTCTGTTGCAGCACCGACAGGGCAAAATCTGTGGAGCCAATGCCGGGAGGGCAGGCAACCCAGAGATACATAGTAGCTTTGGTTTTGGGCACATCCCAGCCCAGCTTTGCCAGCCCTGCAATCAAAAAGTCGCGCCGGGTGCGGTAGCGATCCTGCACGTCATGCAGATAGACATCGGGAAGGTTGAGCGCTGTCTGAGCCGCTGTTTGCAATGCCGCGAAAATGCCATAGTCCAGGTTTGTTTTCAGCGTCCGCAAGCCCTGGATAATGTGGCGATTGCCGACGACAAATCCAACCCGCCAACCTGCCATGTTGTAGGTTTTAGACATGGTATGAAACTCTACGCCAATGTCCTTTGCGCCGGGAATTTCCAGCAGGCTAGTGGGCTGATAGCCGTCGAACGCTAGCTCTGCGTAAGCCTGGTCATGCACCAGCATAATCTCGTGCCGATGGGCAAACGCTACAATTTCCTCGAAAAACTCGCGCGGGGCAACGGCGGCAGTCGGATTGCTGGGATAGTTGAAGTAAAGGATTTTTGCTTGCTGAGCGATCGCGTCAGGAATCGCCTTCAGGTCAATTAGCCAGTCGTTTTCGGGCTTAAGGATCAGCGGATAGATTTTGCCCCCCGCAATCAAAGGTCCCCGAAAATGCGCTGGATAGGACGGACTGGGCACCAGCACCAAGTCACCCGGATTAATGTAGGCGATCGCCAGATGCGCCAACCCTTCTTTTGACCCCAGCAGCGGCAGCGCCTCGCCATCTGGATCAAGCGCGACGTTGTAGCGACGATAGTACCAGTCGGTGATGGCGCGGCGGAAGTCGGCAGTGCCTTCAAAGGGCGGATAGCCATGATTCGCAGGATTTTGGAGAGCGGCGATCGCTGCATCGACGATCGGCTGAGGGGTGGCTCCATCTGGATTTCCCATGCCTAGATCAATTAAATCTAGCCCCTGTTCTCGCGCTCGCGCCTTCAGCTCATCTAGACGAGCAAAGACATAGGGAGGAAGGCTACGGAGGCGATCGGCGGGGGTAATCCAGTCTAGGTTCATGCTGCAAAAGGGATAAAAAATTGAGGGGTTCTGCCCCGGCGCTATTGGTTAGATTCTATGGTTCAGAGTCAACGGATTTGAAGCTTCGATCTGAGCCTGATGCAGCGCCGGAAGCATTGCCAGAGGCAGTCGTAGACACCATTGCCGCCATCAGATGCTCTGGCGTCATGGCAAAGGGCAAATGATGAATATCTGAACCCGGACGACAGGCAAAGACTGCCGCTTGATGCAGCTCAGCCAAGGTGATTTCACCCAGCCCTAAATCATTAAGGCTCTGAGGCAAGCCCATTTCGCCATAAAACTTTAGCAGCTGCTGACGAGAGGTTTCTGCCAAAACGCTGCCCTGCATCAGCTCTTCCAAGCGGAGCTGCACCAGAATGCCATAGGCAACCTTTTCACCATGCAGCACTCCGTGGCTTTGGGGGAGCTGCGTCAAGCCATTGTGAACGGCATGAGCAGCAACTGTACGGCACTGCGCTCCCCCCAATCCACCAATCACCCCGGCTAGCAGCACCGTTGCATCGACCACTTCTCGCCAGACCTCACTCCCTGGAGTCTGCAACGCCGCCGCAGATTTTTGGAACAGCAAATCTCGGAGAATTCTTGCCTGTTGCACGGCAGCAATGATCAGCGTTTGCTCCGAATGTCCGCTGCTGACCGAAGCCTCATACCATTTTGCCAGAGCATCGCCAATACCTGCCACCAGCGTCCGGCGTGAGGCAGTTTGCACTAGGTCATAGTCCAGGATTAGCAGATCGGGACATTTGACCAAGCCCACATCATACAGAAATGCGCCCTGCTCTGAATAAACATTGGAGAGTGCTGTCCAGGCGGCACAAGTTGCGCCAGAGGTAGGAACCGTGACTACAGGTAAATTACAGCGATGTGCCACGAGTTTTGCGGCATCTAGAGCCTTGCCGCCGCCCACGCCAATGATCAGATCAGCTCCATGTTGAGCCACGGCTTCTACCAGGGTTTTCAATCCCGACTCGCTACAATCTGCCCCGTAGGATGCCTGGGCGATCGCCCCTCCCACAGCCTCCAGCGCAGGATACAGCGCATGGACGACTTCTAAAGTTCGATCGCCCCCCACGACCAGAGGACGCTTGCCCAGACGGGCGATCGCTGCCCCTGCCTGAGCCAAAATTCCTGCGCCTCTCATCACCTGCGCAGGAGCCACAGCCAGGATTGGCATTGGCGCTACGGTAGCATCAGCAAGCAGTACTGCGTCAGTCATAATCGGAGAATCTCAGTGGAGATCTGCAAAAGGGAGGAAAACGAAGTAAAGGCAACCTTACAGTAAACACAACTTTACTACATTTGTATTCTAGCTAACTGTCTGTTAAGGATCTTTCAGCGGCAGAGGGCAGTTTCGCCAGGTTTTCGGAGAAAATTTCAATTTCCATTTGGTCATCCTTGCGATCGAAAAGCGATCGCTTCACCTGACCTAAAATGAGCGGCTGAGTCAGCCCTGGCTCTGGATGCACGACTGCTCGTGCCCGAATTGTCAGCTGCTGCCGACCTCGGCTCAGCCGCCCTACCGAAAACAAGTCGCTGGCAGCCTGTCGTAGCGTGGCATCTAGCTCAGATTCGGTAATGGTGGACGAGACAACAATTACTGCCTGATCGGCACCCGAATCATACACGGTTAAAAACCGCACAGCACCCGGTACAACGGTTCGGGTAAAGGGCACAACGCTAAGGGCAAACAAACCGACGGTTAACACAATGCTGAAGCCCGTAATACCCACCAACCGAAACCGAAAGCCCCACTTGAAAAGAAAGCTCAGTCCGGCGATCGCCCCCAAGACCAGCGTAGCGATGCCGACCCATTGGGCGTAGAGTTGAAATGCAGCAGGTGTAAGCATGAAAGAACAAAAATAAAGGGAACTCGGTGAGGCTTTGCTGTGTGACCCTATTCGTTGCTCACTGCCGCTACGGGCTGAGCCTGGGAAGATTCCAGAGCGGCTTTGAGGGTATGCCAAGAGAGATTGGCGCACTTGATGCGAACTGGAAACTGCGCCACGCCCTGCATGACGTTGAGCTTGCGCAAATCTTGAGGAAACTCTGCCTCGCCCCGCATCATCGACTGAAACCGCTGCACCATTTCCAGCGCTTCGTCAGTGGTTTTACCCCGGAGTGCGTCTGCCATTAAATCGGCGGATGCCATCGCGATCGCGCAGCCCTCTCCCTCAAATTTCACATCGTCGATGCGATCGCCCAACTCGCTAAGTTTGACAGTCAGCTCGATCGTGTCGCCACAAGAAGGATTATGACCCTTTTGGTAGCGATCGATCGGGTCAGCCTTGCCGCGATTGCGGGGTTTTTTGTAGCGCTCCAGAATCACCTGTTGATAGAGATCCCGCAAGTTATCCAATGCCATAAAGTAGATTCGTGAGCGTTTACCTCCATCCTACCAGCTTTAATTTGGGCTTTGGTTTAGGGATCGTTACTTCATCCTGTCCCCTTTATTTTGTATGGCGCTACGCGCTTAGATCCAATGAGTTATTTTTTGAGAGCCGCGCGGCTCTCAAAAAATAACTCGTCCTAACTCAATTACGTGATGCCATAAACCTATGCGCCTGATTCTCTACAGCAAGCCCGGTTGCCATCTTTGTGAAGCGCTCCAGCTCAAACTTGAGCAAGTTCAGAACCTCCCGCTTGACCTGGAAATCCGGGATATCACCACCCAAGAGGACTGGTTCCAGGCTTACCAGTACGAAATTCCGGTTCTTTACGCGGTGCGGGATCTAGAGCCAGCGGCTCAGCGCTTCACTCTAACCCCTCTGCCTCGCTTTTCTCCCCGCGCCTCAGTTCAGCAAATTGAGCAGGTTTTGCAGAAATTCTTAGGGGGAAATCCAAAAAATGAGGCAGAATAAGCGCAAGATTAGCCGCTGACAGGCGAGAAAACCAGGCGCAAAAAACAGGCACAAGGAGAGCTGTTGACTATGAAACTTTTTGACATGACGTTGAGAGAGCTACTGGCAACGCTACCCGATGTTTCTTTGCCCCAACACCCTGCCTTAGATCAAAAAGTCACGGGTTTGGCGACCAACTCTCACGCCTGTCAGCCAGGGGATTTGTTCATCGGAATGCCGGGTACAAGGGTCGATGGCGGCGAGTTTTGGTCGGGGGCGATCGCCGCTGGAGCCATTGCCGCTCTGGTTTCGCCTTCAGCGGCACAGAAGGTTTCTGGAGCTGGGCATCAGAATCCTTGCCTTATCACATCTGCCGATATGCCTCACGCCTGTGCCCAAATTGCAACGGCCTTCTACGGCAATCCGGGACAGAAAATGTCGATGGTGGGCGTGACGGGCACCAACGGCAAAACCACTACTACCCACTTAATCGAATTTTTGCTCAACCAGAGCCAGCAGCCTACCGCACTGTTTGGCACGCTCTACAGCCGTTGGGCAGGTCATCAGCAGACTGCTGCCCACACGACTCCCTTTGCGCCAGAGCTACAGGCACAGCTCAGCGAAGCTGTGGATGCAGGCTGCCAGTATGCCGTGATGGAGGTGAGTTCCCATGCCTTGGCGCAGGGGCGCGTCTGGGGCTGTCCGTTTGAGGTGGCGGTTTTCACCAACCTGACCCAAGATCACCTCGACTACCACAAAGATCTGGATGATTACTTTGAAGCCAAGGCACTCTTGTTTAGCTCCGATTACTTAAAGGGACGAGCCATTATTAACCGAGATGATGCCTATGGACGGCAATTGATCGATCGCCTTCCCCCCGATCGAGTTTGGACTTACAGCCTAGCCAGCCTCGAAAATACGGTCGACGAAAATACGGTCGACCTGTGGACCAGTGATTTAGTCTATGCAGCAGAAGGCGTACAGGGAATTTTGCATAGCCCTAACGGGTCACTTGCCTTTCGATCGCCTTTAGTCGGTCAGTTTAACCTAGCAAATCTGCTGGCGGCAGTTGGGGCAGCCTTGCATCTGGGGCTAGATCTGGAGGCGATCGCCCAAGCTTTGCCCCAGTTCACCGGAGTGCCGGGACGCATGGAGCAGGTACAGTTCCAGCCCGATCAGGACATCAGCGTTATTGTAGATTATGCCCATACTCCCGACAGTCTAGAAAACATGCTGAGAGCCGCTCGACCCTTCATTTCGGGTCGAATGATCTGTGTGTTTGGCTGTGGCGGAGATCGCGATCGCACCAAGCGCCCTTTGATGGGCGAGATTGCAGCCCGCCTATCCGATTGGGCAATTGTCACCTCTGACAATCCGCGTACCGAAGATCCAGAACGCATCCTGCAAGATATTCAGGCTGGAATTCCCGCTAGCGCCCACATAACCGTGATGGGCGATCGGGCTGAGGCGATTCGTCTGGCTATTTTGGAGGCGAAACCAGGGGATGGCGTGCTGATCGCGGGCAAAGGTCACGAGGATTATCAGATTTTGGGGACTGAGAAGGTTCACTTTGACGATCGGGAGCAAGCCCGCGAGGCGCTCATGCAACGCTTTGCGCTGATTTAACAATCGGCATTCAAAAATCAGCAAAAAGTAAATTTCTGAGAAAACGGTATTAGATAGAATGAGGGGCATCGTGCTAACACAATTGAGCTTTACATTCATCCCCCTGAAAGCAGAACCCTATGAATCTTTCTCGCTCTCCTGATACCTCCCTTTATGAACTAGCTGCTGATTTCAATCAGACTCCTCAGCCTCTCAAAATTAGCCCAACTACCTTTAAGTCTACGGTTGGGCTAGTTTTTGATTTGCTGATCGAGCGAAAGATTCCAGCAACAGTCTGGTTAAAGCTGCCTAAAGGTGAAGTCTGGCAAGCAGAGGTTCAGCGTTTTTGTCAGCTGGCAACGGCTCCTTACTCGCTATATTGTCTACAAACTCAGCAAGATTTAGAGAAAAGTAAGGGAAGTAAAAGATCGGCTGCAAAATCTGAGGCTCCCTGGGATCTTTCAGAAATGAGTCTGGAAGCAACGGATACAGAACTTGATCAAGTCTTGGGTCAAAGCCGAGAACCGATCGCGCTAGATGAAATCATGCAAGGCTCACAGATTCATTCTTTGCCCTTAGCGGCACAGAGCCAGCTGAAGCGAGAATATTTTTTGCTGGTGGCTGCACCTGAGTTTTATGGATTGATGCTGGTGCATCGTCCGCGATCGGGGTTATCTAAGAGTGAGGGGCGATCGGCAAAAGCCGCCAAGCTGCCGTTAGCAACACCTGCGGTAACGGCAGAATCGCTAGAACAAAAGCATCCGCTCCTAGGTCTTTGTACGTTTGAGGCTGATACGCTACGACAGGTCTTAGATGGAATTAATCGCGCTATTTGCTTTGGTCAGCCTGAAACCCAATCCAGCGACGTTGTGGCAAAGCTGTTAATTACCTGGGAGCAGCTAGTTGAGACTGGAACTGTAACCACGCTGAACCCCGTTCTGTTGGGCGATTTGCTCGTCAAACAAATCCAGCGACAGGAAGATATCTGGCGCAGTGGCGCGACCCACCGCCGACAGTCTGAAAGCGTCTCTACATTGCGGCTAGAAAATGATGAGTTGTTGAACACCGTTCATCAGAAAGATGAGTTCATCAAAATTATGGGGCAAGAGTTGCGTACGCCCTTGACCACTATGAAAACGGCGCTTTCGTTGCTGAACTCACCCAGCATCAAGCCGCCCCAGCGCCAAAGATACATGGATATGCTGAGCCAGGAATGCGATCGCCAGAGTTCGCTAATTACCAGCGTTCTAGATCTCGTACAAATTGAGAGCACGGTCGATCAGGTACCCATGGAGGCTCTACGGCTTTCTGAAATTGTGCCGGGGGTCGTCAGCACCTACCAGCCGCTTGCCCAAGAAAAGGGGATTATGCTGGGCTACACCATTCCGGAGGACTTGCTGCCTGTTTCTTGCATTAGCCCTTGGCTCAAGCAGATTGTGATTAATCTGTTGCACAACAGCATCAAATTCACTTCCAGCGCTGGGCAGGTTTGGGTACGGGCAAAGCAGCAAGGCGACTATGTGCAAATCGAGTTTCGCGATACAGGTGTCGGCATTGCCCAATCGGATTTGCCCAAGATTTTCGATCGCTTCTATCGCATTCGCATTGCCTCCGGTGAGGATTCCAGCGGTTCTGGGTTGGGTTTGTCGATCGTTCAGCAACTTCTCTTGCGCTGCGGCGGATCGATCGCCGTTAAGAGTAAGGTAAATGAAGGGTCTATCTTTACTGTGTTGCTGCCTGTTTTCAACAGGAGCTAATGTAACAAGAGCTAACACATAGGCACAAGCTACCGTAAGTCAAAGGTTTTAGTCACTTCCTGAGTCGGACAACACATCGAGTCATTCGCGCCCTGAGTAACTATGGTAAGTCTGATCTTACCCGGCTCGATCGCCATAGATTTGAACTGAATGCGATCACCCAACAGGACGGGAAACATAGGTTTCAGCACTCCATTTTGATTGATCGAGAGAACCAGGTAGGTGAACACGCCCGAACCTCCTGTATTAACTGATAATAGGCTGACAGCATCTTCAGTCCCATCGTCATTTAGGTCACCAAACACGATCGAGCCTTGCTGACTCACAAAAGTTGCTGATATTTGCTTGGCTCTGTCTTCGTATCTACCGTTGATTAGTTTGACAGCTATCAGTTCGGGAAGAACATAACTCGGACTTTGAGGAATGGTATAAGCGGCATTTCTCAGCGCCTCTACCTTCTTACACCAGGCTTGCTTTTCGGGTGTCCACACTTCGCGTGTCAGACAGTTGTACCAGGGCGCGGTTGGTACGGGTGGCACGGCTGGCACCATCTGCGCTGAGCTAAGCGGTACGTGGCTGCCTGATAATAAGAGTCCGGCGATCGCACTCAGTCCCCATTTAATTTTCATAGAATCTCCCCACGCATATTTAGCCTCATTCAACCACTTTTCTGGCGTTGGCGATTAAGACGGGGACAGTTATGGTGAGGCGCGAAGTAAGGGCTTAGTAGGGGCTTAGCAATGCTAAGCCCTGGCAGCGGATCGGTTGTACAGGTTATCTAATCCACGATCCTAAGCAAACTGGCGACAGCCATATCAAAAGATCAAACGCCCAGAAGATCAGGGAAAGTTCGGTCGATCGTAATTTATCTATACTTATATTAAGCGGGACAAATTAATCTGCTGATATCCTGTAGGGAATCAAAATAGTAAAAACTAGAAATCTGATAGAGTTCCGGCCTCGTAGCGCATCAAAAGCAGCTCATTAAAAGCAGCTCATCAAAAATTACCAAAATTACTAAAAGAGGTTCTTGTGGCTCTATACGCAGAATTACATCGTCATTTAGGGGGTTCCGTTGTTCCTCGTGTGCTGTGGCGCTACTTTCAGCGCAACCAAGCTAACCTAGCCGAGCCTTTTGCGGACTACGAGGCTTTCGAGGATTTCTATACACGCCCGCGCAAAACGCTAGATGAATACCTAGAGCTACATACGCTCGTCGAAAAAGTGCAGACTCAAGACACGCTGCCTTACTTCATCTATCGTTTGATTCGTGGAGCCTATGTATTCGAAAATTTGGCTTATCTAGAGCTGCGCTACACGCCGTACTTGCGAACTCCAGAGCATCTCAGCCAAACGGAGCGGATTGACCAAATGGCGGAGATCGTTGAAACCGTCGGGATTGCGAGTCAGGCGGTGGAATACCCGATCGTCACCAGCCAAATTTTATGTATGCACTCGCGCCTGCCCTACGAGGTGAATAAAGCGATCGTAGACTTAGCAGCAGCTAATGAATATGTTTGCGGCATTGACGTAGCCGGGGGCGATGCTCATTATCGCGCTCGTCTGGGCGAATTTGTGGAGCTATATGCCTATGCGCGATCGCGAGGGCTAAACACCACTGGGCACCTCTATGAAACCACCGAAGGCTGCTATCCAGAGCTATTGCCCTATCTAATGCGCATTGGGCACGGCATTCAGATTCCATTACTGTATCCTGAGCTGTTGCCCCAAATTGCCAGAGAGGGGCAATGTCTGGAGGTTTGCCCCACGACCTACCTTAAAACGGGGACGCTGGAGAGCATTCAGCAGCTTAAAGTCGTGTTCGATCGCTGTCTAGAAGCCGGAGTAGACATTGCTATCTGCACAGACAATGCCGGATTGCACAACATGCGGCTGCCGTTCGAGTACGAGAACCTGCTAACCTACGACATTATTGGCTTTGAGGAGCTGCAAGCCTGTCAGGATGCTGCTTTTCGTCACGCCTTTGCCTGGAAACATAAGCAGCGCCCAGCTTCGATTCTAGAGGGGATTTTGCACCCAGAGCTGAATCTAGTGGGTTAAAGGCTAAAGGGAGCATTGAGTTCTTTGAAAGGTTCGCTCTGCGAACCTTTCAAAAGCTTTGGAGGGGCGATCGCATTGCAAAAACCGATTCTGCTTCACTTCCCAACTCTTCTTCCGCTTCTAATCGAGCTGCCTCCGCTTCTGCCTCATTGCGAGCCTCTAGAATCCGCCAAACCTCTTGCAGCATTGGTTCTAAGCCTGTGCGGGCAACGGCTGAGATGATGAAAATCGGGTCTGAGGTCAGTTCGCGAAGCTGAGTGGCGATCGCTTCTGGCAGGGGATCATCCGCCAGAAAAGCATCTACTTTGTTAATGCCGATCAGCTGAGGACGGTTTTCTAAGCCGCGACCATATGCCGTTAGTTCTGCCTGAATGGTTTGATAGGCGGCGATCGGATCTTCTGAAGTTGCGTCAATTAAATGCAGCAGCACGCGGGTTCGCTCAATGTGCCGGAGAAAATCATGTCCCAGGCCCGTACCTAAGTGCGCTCCCTCAATTAATCCAGGAATATCGGCAAAGACCGTGCCGTCGCCGCTGGGCTTTTGCACCACGCCCAAGTTAGGCACCAGCGTCGTAAACGGATAGTCTGCCACCTTCGGTCGCGCCGCAGACAGGGAAGAGATCAGCGTAGATTTTCCGGCGTTGGGCAAGCCAATAATTCCCACTTCCGCCAATAGCTTTAGCTCTAGTCGAATCGACCAAATTTCTCCCGGAATTCCCGGTAAGGCTCGCTCAGGGGCGCGGTTGCGGTTGCTAAGAAAAGCTTTGTTGCCCAATCCGCCCTTGCCACCCTTAGCCACACACAGCCTTTGCCCTGGCTCTACCAAATCGCCCAAAATTTCACCTGTCTCAGCGTTATAGATGACCGTGCCGCAGGGAACCTCGACCACGCGATCGCTCCCCGAAGCCCCCGTCATGCTTTTGGAGCCACCGCGATCGCCGTCATCTGCCTTAAAAACATGGGCGAATCTAAAGTCCAGCAGGGTTTGCAGCCGCTCTGCCGCCACAAAAATCACCGAGCCACCATGACCGCCATTGCCGCCCGATGGGCCACCCGCAGGTACATATTTCTCTCGGCGGAAGGCAACCATTCCATCGCCTCCATTCCCACCCTGAACTTCAACTTCCGCCTGATCAATAAATTGCATGGATCTTTAAACGAATTGCCTTCTTTGATGGTAATGGAATTGCGTATGGAGTGTGAAATGCAAAGTTGGGTGAAATGCAAAGTTGGGTGAAATGCAAAGTTGGGTGAAATGCAAAGTTGGGTGA
>NZ_JCACIN010000019.1:0-26917 GCF_059504425.1 Drouetiella sp. | reverse complement strand
AATATAAAAAAATTCACCTAGCGTTTTTGAGAAGTTCCTCCACGACCTGATCTAGCCCAACTGCCCGCGATGCCTTGAACAAGATACGATCGCCTGACTGCATCGTTTCTCGCAGCCGCTCCACAACCTCATCATGGCTAGAAAATTGCTCCGTGGGCAAGCTGCCTGCTCCCGCCGCCATTGCCTGACTTTCGGCAGCATCTGCCAAAATCAGCAGGGCATCCAGGTTGAGCTGCTGCGCCGCCACACCCACCTGATGATGAAATTCTGGAGAGCGATCGCCCAGCTCTTTCATGGTGCCCAGCACCGCAATTCTTCGCTTAGCGGGAGTTTCAGCCAGCAGATGCAGGGAGGCAATCATCGATTCCAGTCCCGCATTATAGGTTTCGTCCAAAATCACGATGTCGTGAGGCAATTCCCTGCGGTGCGATCGTCCTTTCGGCATTTCGACGGATAGTTCCTGCGTCAAACTTTCCCAATTAATCTGCAAAGCTTTGGCAACTGCTAGCGCCGCCAGATAATTGAGGGCATTGTGCCGACCGGGTAATGGCAGCTTAAAGTCTATGCCATCGACTCGCAACGTTGCAGCATCCACCCACTCCCCCTGCAAATCGCCGCCTTCCAATCCGTAGGTGATGGTTTTGCCTTGCCAGACTTCTGCTGCCGTCCGGATGAGGCGATCGTTGTCCTGATTCAGAATTGCTGTGCCTGTGGGCTGAAGCTGTTGCAGTAGCTCACATTTTGCATTGGCGATCGCCTGTTCCGATCCCAAGATGCCGATGTGCGCCGTGCCCACATTGGTAATGAGAGCAATGTCAGGACGGGCAATCTGCGTCAGCAGCACAATTTCTCCAGCCGCCCGCATTCCCATTTCAATCACCGCATAGTCGTGACTTGGCTCTAGCTCCAGCAATGTTTTAGGCACACCAATTTCATTGTTGTAGTTCGCCTGAGTCTTCAGCACCGAGCCTTGAGTCGCCAAAACTGCGGCAACTAGCTCTTTCGTGGTGGTTTTTCCCACCGAACCTGTGATGGCAATCACCGGAATCTTAAACTGGTTGCGCCACCAGTGAGCGATCGCCTGGTAGGCTTGCAGCGTGTCTTTCACCCAGAGCAGTGGCAGCTGAGCCTGATCGTCAGCCCGATCAACGATCGCCGCAATTGCGCCCTGCTGAATCACCGTCGGCACAAACCCATGCCCATCAAAGCGATCGCCCCGCAGCGCCAAGAAGACTTCACCGGGCTGAAGGTGACGGCTATCCGTGACAACGCCGATCGCCCTTTGCGATAAAGCTGCTGCCGTCAAATTAACGGGCGTGGCATCCAAAATTTCGATTAACTGACCCAAAGAAACGCGACAAGCCATGCTGGATACTTTGGTTATATAGATAAATGGTTATGTAGATAAATTTCGACAGATAAGAGCCAAATGGGTTGTGTTTCAAATGTGTTGCTGATTTTTTTGAAAGGAGCGCTCAGCGCTCCTTTCAAAAAAATCAACAAAAAATCAACAATAGACTTCTTGCAGATTAAAGTTTTGGGATTAGGTTTAGTGGGGGCGCAGCCCCCACTAAACCTAATTTGCAAGAGGTCTAATCTGTCTAGACCAACACCAGCCAAATGTAAGAGCCAAATGAAATCAGCGCTGGATGAATTAGCAGCCATGATACCCCTGCAAATCATCCTCTCGCAAATGGGGCGATCGGATTAACCGTTACGCAATTTAAGGTATTTGAGTATACTTTAAATCTAGCATGAGTAAAAACACGTAGACTAGATTTGGCTCTTTGAAGCTTCAAAGATGAAAAACCAGCGTAAAAATGCTTAGCTTATTCATAAATTTAAACTTGCAGTGATATTAATCACAAGATCTAGTTATAGATTCCGAGTATTATCGGATACGCTGGGCGTAAGTTCAATCATCTGTTACGGATACTCGTGCGGTACGTACTGGCTTAGTAAGTATGAGCCTTCAAGTATGCGCCTTGCGAGTTTTGGAATTTATTGGAATTGTCAACTGTGGTTACCGATAGTCAGATGAGTCGTTACAATCGCCCCATCATGCAGGAAGAGCAGCAGATCTACGATCATTTGCTGCACTGGATTGAGCTAGAGTCACCGACAGAAATGATTACGCGTTTCCAAACGCTGTTTCTGAATGGAACGGGCTATCCAGATCAGCAGATCTCTCAGGCGTTGAAAAAGATTGTGGGGTCTGAGCTAGCAACCGAAGACTTTCGCTACATTCTCAATCGCTGCTGCCACATTTTGATTAACCGTTGGCAAGCTCGCCCTCAGTCGCAGCTGGCAATTCCGCAGCTTGTGAAGCTATTTGAGTCGCCACCCCATGCGTTTGGCATCAGCGCCACCCATTCCTACACCATTAAACGGCTGCATAGCCTCATCAACCAATTTACCGAAACAGAGCAATATTTGACGTTGCGCCGTCTGGCTCAGGTGTTAACTGAAGCCGCCGAATCTCAGGGCAATCGCCCCCTAGGGATGCTGATTCGCCGCTATCCGTACTTATATGAACACTGCTTGCTGAGTGACGGGAGTACGCAAGAACAGAAGACAACCGTGCAGAAAATTCAGCTCGTTCGACAAAAACAGTTCGAGATTGATCTGTCGCAGTATGTGACCTATCAGGTAAGGCGATCGCATTCCACCCAATCTCCCACTGCCGACTCTCAGCACATTATCCTTCCGGTCACGAACCCCACGCTGCTCACCGATCAAGATTTGAGTCAAGCCCTACATCACTATATTGGCAAGATCGAAGGGTCGCGAACTCACAAAGATATTGCACTCAACTTCATGACCCATGTTGGCTCATCGCCCTCTATTCGATCGTTCAAAGACGATTTATATCAATACATCACGGCTTCGGTTGATCCAGCCTATGGCAATCGCAAGTTTAAT
The DNA here is from genome assembly GCF_059504425.1 of Drouetiella sp. Lineage (NCBI taxonomy): Bacteria > Bacillati > Cyanobacteriota > Cyanophyceae > Oculatellales > Oculatellaceae > Drouetiella > Drouetiella sp. Next base: position 23,995 of record NZ_JCACIN010000019.1, on the reverse strand, counting down.
AACCAGCTCTACTACTATCTGCAAGACGTTTTGCCCGACAGCAGCCACCAGTGCCTCAACGATTTTTGGCTCATTCGTATCTGCAACCACCTGCTCAACTTTTTGGTTGCCGATAAGCCCCAAAGCCCCAACCACTTTATGTTTATTGATCTAATCACCAACTTAGGCCCGATCGCCACCATTGGCATCTTGCTCAAAATTGTCTTGATTTGTCGCAAGGTCAGACCTTGCCTAGAGCGGCGGCTCTCTATTCTATTCAGCCATTATGAAATGTCTGCCCGTGAGGCGGTTGAGTGGTTGGTGCAAGCTCTTGAAACTCTTAATGTCGCCCTCACAACTAACTTTGGTTCTATGAATTTATCTTTAGTTCGCTGATTCTCTAAGATTTACCTTAAAATCTGTATTGCCGAAGCTGCCTATAATTCCTAAAATGTCATAGTCAGTTATCTCGTGTGTGGCTGACCCAGCTATTTTTTATAGTCCCTCAAGTTAAGGAGCACCCAGGATGACCCAAGTGGTCTTAGGCGAAAATGAAGGAATTGAGTCTGCTTTGCGTCGGTTTAAGCGAGAGGTTTCAAAGGCGGGCATCTTAGCAGATGTTAAGAGCCATCGCCATTTTGAGACTCCTTTAGAAAAACACAAGCGTAAAGCAATTATGGCTCGCCGCAAGAGGCGTTTTCGTTAGGGCGTATTGACGCTACATCCTCGCTACGCTAGTTAAAAGTGAGACATCTTGAGTACAAGATAAATTGAGTGAGAGATAAACTGAAGCGCCTGTTGCTCGATCGCCTAGTTGCTGATATTAGCGATTCTTGAGAGTCTGCGGCAAAGCTAGGTAGGGGTAGGATAAGCAATGACCATAGGTTCTTTGCGATCGCTGCCAAAAAATTATTGCCTTAGAGATTGGGGATGTAGCTAGACTATGTCCCCAATGATTTTGGGTTAGGGCGCTAGAGTTGACACAATAATTTGTGTCTGTTTTCTCATTAGCCTCCGTTAGAGAGTTAGAACTAGGTCAAAAGTGGCAAGACTAAGCGAAGCAGCCCTGATTTGAATTTGCTCGGAGGCAGAATCTCTCAAAAGGGCTGTTTGACTCGCTCATTTTTACAAGCTTCAAATCCATTAGACCTTAGCCTTGCAAGAGTACAGTTTTATGAGTAGTGCCTTTTCAGAACCTACCCCTAGCCAGTTTATGAATTCAGAGCGTCCTCAAAAGCCTAAGATGCTGGTCGTGGATGATGAGCCAGACAATCTCGACCTGCTCTATCGCACCTTCCGGAGAGACTTCAACGTCTTGAGGGCTGAGAGCGGCATCACGGCTCTGGAGATTTTGTCAACTGAAGGCGAAGTTGCCGTGATTATTTCTGATCAGCGAATGCCAGAAATGAAAGGAACTGAGTTTCTGAGCAAGACTGTGCCTCAGTTTCCTGACACAATGCGGATTATTCTGACAGGCTTTACGGATGTTGAAGACCTTGTAGAGGCAATTAACTCTGGACAGGTTTATAAGTACATCACGAAGCCTTGGGACCCCCATGAATTAAAGGGCGTTGTGCAAAGAGCAGCTGAAACCTATGACTTGCTAAAGCAGCGGACGGAGGAGCTGCATCAGGCTCAAGCTCAAACCACTCTACTCAGCCTAATTATTGCAGCAGTAGCTCAGGCGGCTCACAAAGATGATTGCCTTAAGCCGATCGCTGATGCCTGTGGCAAAGCTCTGGGTGCCGATCGTTGTGTTGTCCAGAGAGTTGAGGGAAAGAGCGTCGAGGGAGAGAGCGTCGAGGGATCTTTGGGTGTGCAAGGAGTCTATGGTTCTGAAAGCGAGGGTTTGGGTCAGCCCCTCGATCAAGATCCGCTAGTAGAGGCAGCGATCGCTACACACCAACTCCAGTCTTCTGTGCAAAAACTCTCTGTGCCAAACGATTTAGAACCTCGGCTCCACCCTGGTGATTCAGACATCCGAGCGCATATAGTCGCTCCTGTGGTGTTCAAGCATCAGGTGGTAGCCGTCCTGTCGCTGCAATGGAGCAAGCCTCACCTTGTGCAAGCTGATAAATTGATGCTCATTAACCTGGCAACTCAGCAGATTGGCATGGCGATCGCCTGTGCTTAATCAATTTGCAGCAGATTTTCAGTTCGGAAATCCTCCAAGCATTTGAGATTTAATCCGCAAACTTCCTGTCTCACAGATTGTGTAGGATTAGCTTATAAACTAACCGCAGTGTTTCTGTGAACAGTGCTTCTGTAAACTTGGCTTCTACTAATTCAACTGCCTCTCCTGTTGCTAAAGATATTCAGACAATATTTAATCGCATTGCTCCTGAGTACGATCGCCTAAACGATCGGCTTAGCCTAGGGCTGCATCGAGTTTGGAAGCAAATGGCGGTTAAGTGGAGCAATGCTTCTCCTGGCTCAGTTTGTTTGGATGTTTGCTGCGGTAGCGGTGATCTGACCCAGATGCTTGCTAGACAGGTAGGTGCAAAGGCAGGCGCAAAGGCAGGCGCAAAGACAGGTGCAAAAGCCGAAGGGCAAACCTATGGGCAACAAGCCTATAGGGGACAAGCCTATGGGGGACAAGTCTATGGGCTAGATTTTTCGGCGGCGCTATTGGCAACAGCTCGGCAGCGAGTTGAGCAAAACTTTCAGCCGCTACCCATAACCTGGATAGAAGGTGATGCCCTCCATCTTCCTTTTGATGACAACCAGTTTGATGCAGCAACCCTCGGCTACGGTCTACGCAACGTCACCGATATTCCGCGAAGCCTTGAAGAACTCCAGCGCGTCTTGAAACCAGGTGCTAAAGTTGCCATTCTCGACTTTCATCGTCCTAGCAACCCGTATCTGCGTAGCTTGCAGCAATGGTATCTGGATACCCTCGTAGTGCCGATGGCAGCAGGACTGGGTCTGAGAGAAGAGTATGCCTACATTAGCCCCAGTCTCGATCGCTTTCCATCTGGCGCTGAACAGGTCGTTCTGGCGGATCAAGCCGGATTTTCCCATGCCGTGCATTACCCGATCGCTGCTGACATGATGGGTATCCTGGTTGCTACGAAGTAATAGTGAACCCTCTAATCCTTAACCCCCATTCTTAACTCCCTTGGATCTTGCGACTCTCTGGACTCTAGCGGCACCGCCGATCGTAGGTGGCATCATTGGCTACTTCACCAATGACATTGCCATCAAAATGCTGTTTCGACCCTATCGAGCGCTGTATGTCGGCGGTAGGCGGCTTCCCTTCACCCCCGGACTTATTCCTAGCAACCAAGAGCGCCTAGCAAAGCGCATTGCTGACACTATTATGGGATCGCTGCTGACCCCCGACGAGCTAAAAAACCTGGCGCGGAAGCTACTGCAAACCGAACGCATCCAAGCGGCAATCTACTGGCTGCTGGGGCTAGCGCTAGAACAAGCTCAAGGAGCGAATGAAGAAAAGGCAATCAAGATTGTTGCCAATATCCTCAGAGATTTGCTGGGACAGTCGCTGCCCCGTCTCATTAAGGTCATGGCGCGGCGCGAAGACTTTTTGGAAACCCAGCTCAACCAAATTTTTGACCAGGTGCTTCTAGAGTTAAGGCTGACTGAAGCACAGGCAGTTCAGCTCTCTAGCTGGCTGCTGGAAACCGTGTTGCCGCCTGATGCTATTCGGCAGGTATTGGTCGATTTCCTAACCGATCGCAATATTCGTGTCATCGACGAAGGCTTGCGCGAGAAAACCAGCGGTACCTACTGGGTGGTCGCCAACCTGTTTGGAGTGCGAAACACTCTAACGCGGCTGCGGACTTACTGTTTGGACGATCGCGAACAGAGCAACGCCCGCATTGCTGAGCTGGTTACCTCTCTGGGAATTCAAGCTCGCCTCAAAGAGCTGTTGCAAAATCTCTCTTTGCAAAACCTGCCTGTTTCTACCGTGCGGCAATTGCGGAAAACCATGCGCGACAGCGTCCGGGGCTATGTTCAGCTCAAAGGCTCCGATGTCTTACAGGGGCTGAGCGATTCGATCGACTGGAATAATGTGGCGGCGCTGCTGCTCAATCGCTTGCGCACCTCAGATGCGGTCACTAGCGCCCTTCAGCCCGTCAGCCAGGAGCTGACCCTGGTGCTAGAGCGCTACCTGGAGCGAGATCTAGAAATGATCGTGGCTCAGGCTATTCCCATTTTGAATATCGATCAAGTGATTATCGATCGCGTCCGGGCAACCTCTCCCAAGGATTTAGAGCTGGCAATTCAGGGCATTGTCAAAAGCGAACTTCAGGCGATCGTCAATCTGGGTGGCGTTTTGGGGCTGGTCATTGGTCTGCTGCAAACGGTGAGTCTGCTGTTGCAGTAGATCTGGCAAATTCGCAGCCATAAGACGGGCATAAAAGCGATCGCCCTCAGATCCCGCATAAAACAGGGTTCACAAAAGCGATCGCATCCAGGAGTTACAACAATCTGACTCACATCAAACTACTGACAATTTTTTGTTTTTCCGCTCACAAAGCAAATCTTTCAGCTCAAGCTTACTTATCGATGAAGTCTTTGCCCTGCTTCAACGCAGCCTGTCCAATGTTCTTAAACACCCAACCCAGCGCCAGCGCCAGGGGCAACACCACAACTAAAATACGCCAATCCATAGCTAAGTTTCTCCCTTAAAGAATTATAAATAACTCTCATGTTTAAGCTCTATTTTGCTTTGAAATGGCGGGTTTTACTAGGTCTAGCGTTACATATATTTACAATTAATATTCATAGCTGTCACCAGTTTGTTTAGGACATTTGGGGTGAGGCGCAGCGCCCCACCCCTAAATGTCCTAAGCCTAACCGCCTTAGCCGTTCCTCTATATTTATGGCATTACGTAATTGAGTTAGGACGAGTTATTTTTTGAGAGCCGCGCTCCGCGCGGCTCTCAAAAAATAACTCATTGGATCTGAGCGCGTAGCGCCATAGAAGCTAGGTCTAAAGAACAAACCCTAAATCGGCACCTCGCCCTGCATGAACTAATGCCAACTTCTCGTATTTGAGCGCATGATCGATCAAATGCGCTACCTCAGCTTCTGAAAGAGTTCGCGAGACTTTTGCCGGAATGCCCATGACCAGCGATCGCTCAGGCACATCTTTAGTGACAACCGACCCTGCGCCAATGATGCTGCCTGCTCCAACCTTGACGCCATCTAGAACGATCGCCCCAATTCCAATCAGGCAGCCTTGCCCAATCTGAGCACTGTGAATCACGGCGCGATGTCCCACAGTGATATGAGCCTCTAAAAGGGTCGGCTGACCCGGATCGCCATGCAGCACTGCGCCGTCCTGAATATTAGTGCATTCGCCAATGGCAATACGCTCGACATCTCCTCTGACTACCGCGCCGTACCAGATGCTTGCGCCAGACGCAATTTCTACATGACCGACGATCGTGGCATTGGGCGCAACAAAGGCGGCTTTTGATAAATCAGGGGGAGGCCAATAGCTACTCATGCGGATTATTTCTACCAGATTTTCCAAGACTCCAGATTTGTCACAGAGTATAATAAAACTACTGGAATTGGCTCAGGTCGCATATGCTGACACCAAATTAATGATGAACCCAGCTTTACAATATCCAATCTTTGGTGCAGAAATTCAATGTCCTCACTGTCGCCAAACGATTCCAGCGCTTACACTCACCGATACTTATCTCTGTCATCGGCATGGTGCGTTTGAGGCAGACCCCAAGACGGCTGAGCTAGTCCATCTCCAGTCTGGGCGGCACTGGCGGCAGTGGAACAATGAATGGTACCGTCAGCACACGCATCCAGACGGCATCCGCTTTGAAATTCATGAAGCGCTCGATCGCCTCTATACGCAAGGGTATCGTGCTACCCGCGTTATTATTGCCCAGCGTTACAAAGATTTGATTGGCACCTATCTGGAGCGCAGTGCCCCTTGGCGAGGTCAGCCAGATGCGCCTCGCCCAAGGCTATACGGGCTTCCGGTCGAGTTTAGTCCCGACTCGGCTGAGGAACCTTGCTGGGATGTAATCAACTTTGATTTGGAAAAAGAACCGGGCGCACCCGTTCGCTATCCCTACTTCCGTCTGTTTGAATAGCCGTCTGTTTGAACAGCCTGTCTCCAGTTATTCAGTTCGCCCCTCATTAGACCTCTTGCAAATCAAAGTTTTGGGATTAGGTTTAGTGGGGGCTGCGCCCCCATTAAACCTAATTTGTAAGAAGCCTACTATGCATCACGCTTCCATTCGCACCTCCAATATTCATCAGGCGATCGCCTTCTACGAACAGCTTGGGTTTCAAGTCTGCGAACGATTTACGGCAGGCATTACCCTCGCGTGCTGGATGGAAGGTTTGGGTGGACGAATTGAGCTATTGCAGGTGCCTCAGCCTCGTCCGGCAGCCGATGCCTTCGGGGATGAGCATTACACGGGCTACTATCACCTGTCGTTTGATTTGACAGACATCACTGCTGATTTACCGGAGTGGCTAGACCATCTAAAGGATAAATTTCAGAACGCTCAAACCTCAGAGCCAATGCAGCCTTTGCAGGTTTTGCTAGAGCCAACGCAGCAGATGATTGGCGATCGCGTCTATGAAGTCGCGTTTATTGCCGATGCAGATGGGTTGCCTCTAGAGTTTCTGCGGATGATGAATCGTCTGGAAGATGACTAAAATGGTTTAGGGCATTTACAATCTGCTTCTAGGATAGTCATATTAGCCCTTATGGCATTAGCTCTTATGGCTTAGCCCTTAAGCCATCTGCGAAGCCACGTCCAATCTACATTTAATTTACAGAGCAATTTTCAATATGGAACCTGGTAGTACAGCTAGCAACCCCCCTGTACAGACTTCTCAACCGCTAGCCAACCTTTTGGGTACCCTGATCGCCCTCCTGACGTTAACTGTCCCGATGATTGCGATCGCCCACTTTTCCTCCGATCATGTTTCCTCAAGCAATTCTTCAGAAGAGTTTTCTGTAGGTCAAGTCTGGCAAACGCCACCTCAGATTTTGAAAAGCAGAGAGTAGCTGAAGCCATTGCTTATGGACTTACGCATCAGCTCCCCCAACTCCCCAATCCTGGGGGACTTTGAACTCCAGCTTCCCCAGAATTGGAGTTTGGGGGACAGATTTCGCTTTAATCTGCGTAAGTCTCACCAAAAATGCTCTCAGAGGGGTAGCTAAAATGGGTTAGAGTTTTGCATGTGCAAGCTTTTGGCTACACCCCCTAGTTTTGTTATTTGGAGAAACGCTGTGGATTTAACGCTCATTCCTGCCCAGCCTAAGCCGGGAATTATCAACGTTCTGATTGAGATTCCAGCAGGCAGCAAGAACAAGTATGAGTTTGACAAGGATATGAATGCTTTTGCGCTGGATCGAGTGCTATTCTCTTCGGTGCAATATCCCTACGACTACGGGTTTGTGCCCAATACGCTGGCTGATGATGGTGATCCGCTAGATGGTATCGTGCTTATGGATCAGCCAACTTTTCCAGGTTGTGTCATTGCGGCTCGTCCCATTGGCATGTTAGAGATGATTGATGGCGGCGATCGCGATGAAAAAATTCTTTGCGTTCCCGATAAAGATCCTCGCTATGTTGACGTGAAGTCTTTGAAGGACGTATCACCCCATCGTCTGGAAGAAATTGCCGAATTCTTCAGAAGCTACAAGAATCTGGAAAAGAAGGTGACTGAGATTTTAGGGTGGAAGGATGTCGATCAGGTCATGCCTTTAGTCGAAGCTTGCGTTAAAGCAGCGCAAAAGTAGGCAGGGTTAGTAGACAGGGTTTAAGAATTCAATGTAGTAACCTATTCTCAGATCTACTTGATAGGGTAGGCATTGCCTACTCTGCTTACGATGGACAACAATAGACCTCTTGCAGATTAAAGTTTTGAGATTAGGTTTAGTGGGGGTTGCGCCCCCACTAAACCTAATTTGCAAGGAGTTAATAGATACTTACCACTAAATGCTTGATTGAGCCGATTCAGATTAGGGAATTCTGAGAGTAGGAAGAATGTAAAAACCGTGAAGCTTTGCTAATCAAGGGTTAAATCAATAATTCAAATGTCAGGCTTTGACTTTTCAATGAATCGCTCTCAGTTGCCCAGCGGAACTTTGTCTAGTGGAACTTTGCCCAAAGAGGCGATCGACCGATCATTGGGATTCACGGTGAAATTCTGGGGCGTGCGAGGAGACATTCCCACCCCCGGTTTTGAAACCCTGCGCTATGGCGGCAACACGGCTTGTGTCGAGATGTGTGCTGGCGGCAAGCACTTAATTTTTGATGGAGGCACAGGACTACGAGCGTTAGGAAAGTCTCTCATCCACGAAGCACCTGTGCAGGCTCACCTATTTTTCACGCATACGCACTGGGATCGAATCCAAGGATTTCCATTTTTTGTGCCTGCCTTTCATCCAGGCAATCGGTTTGACATTTATGGAGCGGTAGGAGCAAACGGCGCATCCATTAAGCAGCGCCTTTATAGCCAAATGTTACGCCCTCATTTTCCAACGCCCATCCAGACAATGCGATCGCACCTTCAATTTCACGATATCGCCCCTGGATCGGTGATTGAGCTGGATGACGTAGTGGTAGAAGCGATCGCCCTTAATCGCTCTAATGGCGCATTGGGGTATCGAGTCACCTGGAACGGATACTCGGCAGTCTACGCAACTGATATTGAAACCTCAATTCATACTTCAGTCAATCAGGTGGATCAAGGCTTGCTTTATCTGGCGCACCACGCAGATTTGCTGATCTACGATGCGGCTCAGGTTACAGGTAGTCAGCCAAATGGCTGTGATCAGCTCTCTTCAGTCTGGAGCACTGGCGTAGAGATAGCAATGCTGGCTCAGGCAAAGCAGCTTGCTCTCTTTCATCACGATTCGGATTACACAGATGATTTTCTCGATCGGGTTGAGTTAGAAGCCCAAAAGCATTTTCCTAACGCAGGTCTTGCCCGCGAAGGGCTAACCATTCAACTGGTGACCGCAGGTTCGCATCTCTCGCACGAAAGTTAAGGATCTGTAGAGTTACGCAAGCGAATCAAATGACGACGCATGCGTGGAGAAACTTTGTCATCAGGAACCTCCTGAGCTTTTACCTCTGCTTTGGTAGGTTCAAGATACGCATCAGCCCCCTGAGCTAGAGCGTCTAGAAGAAGCTGTAGAAGCTGACCGTCTCGCTTGTTAAGAATTTGCTTTTCTTCAATGAGTCTGAACTTCAGATTAATTTCACAATCATAGACGGCAAACTCAGAATGACTGGTCTGACCTTCTATTTTTTCGCTCAGAGCATTTTTTTTATTTTCGGTACCACTGTTTTGATCAATTGTCATCTGCTTTCGATGTAGAAGTCCTGACAGTGCGGCACTACATTTTTCATAGCACCTGGTTGAGCGAGCGACGATTGTTTGGTTTACCTCATGGCTCATTCTGGATCGGAGAATCGCTAACTAAGATCCTTTATAAGTACGCAAACCCTGGCTATCTGGATTGGAAGAATTGAGTAGCATTCAATACAGACTTCTAAGTGTAAACGAGCGGCAGGGCAAAGCAGATCTAGGGTATTTAAACATCAGCCAATACTAGGAAATTTAGGAGATATTTTTAGAGTTGCGTAGCCAAATGAGCTGACGACGCATCTGTGGAGAAGCCTCCATGTCAGATAGCTCTTGAGTTTTCACGTTTGATTCAATCGGTTCAAGGTACTGATCAGCGCGACAGGAAATAGCGTCTAGTAGACGCTCCAAGAGTAGCTCACGGTTATAGATTACCTGCCGCTCTTCAATCAACCTGAATTTGAGGTTAATCTCGCAGGTATAAACAGCAAACTTGGAGTCAGTAATTTGACTACCTAGGTCATTATCCACGGCGCCGTATCCACCCTTAACTTTTGACTGCTCTAGCATATGAGTTTTGATAGAGCAATACTTCGCCCATTCATGTCATCCCACTGGGCGATCGCAGCTTTAATTCTCTATCTCTCCATTTCGTCAAAGGGATAGATTTTTCATTCTTTTTGGATGGTCTCAATGAAGTACCATCTCAACGCAAATGACATCTTAAAGATCTTCAAATCATTCCAGGCACTGCCTAATGGGGAGATGAATGCTGTGTAAGCGAACATTTGAAAAGTATTCCATGTTCTACATTCGCCCCCAACCCTCCCATTCATCGCCAGCACCAATGTGGGGTTAATTCTCCGCGTCACTCTCTGAAGCTGACGCCTTCCCACCCCCCAGCGCGATCGTAATTGCATCCACCACCCGCGAGACGGGAATGATTTCCAGTCCCACGCCAGAGGGAATCTGACCCGTAGGCACGATCGCCCGCTTAAACCCTAGCTTTGCAGCCTCCTTTAGCCGCAGCTCCATTTGCGAGACAGGGCGCACCTGTCCGCCTAGCCCCACTTCACCGATCAGAACTGTCCCTAAATCGACCGTGCGATCGCGAAAACTTGCCGCTACCGCCACGGCAATACCCAGGTCTGCCGCAGGTTCCCCCACGTTTAACCCGCCCGAAGAGGCAACGTAGGCATCGAGCTTAGATAGGGGAATGCCGACCCGCTTCTCCAGCACCGCCAAAATTTGCAGCAGCCGGTTGTATTCAATACCCGTGGTCGATCGCCGGGGTGAAGGATAGCTCGTGGGGCTAACCAATGCCTGAAGCTCCACTACTAGCGGTCGCGTTCCCTCACAAGCCACGATCGTTGCCGTGCCCGGAGACTGCTCCTCCCGATTGCCCAAAAATAACTCCGAGGGATTGCGGACTTCTTCTAAGCCGCGATCGACCATCTCAAACACGCCCAGCTCGTTGGTGGCTCCAAAACGATTTTTCACGGCACGCAATAACCGATGGCTGGCAAAGCGATCGCCCTCAAAATACAGCACCGTGTCTACCAGATGCTCCAGAACTTTAGGCCCTGCGATCGCCCCTTCTTTGGTGACATGGCCAACAATAAACAGCGAGATATTCTCTCGTTTTGCTACCTGCATCAGCGCAGAAGTACATTCCCGGACCTGAGCCACCGATCCTGGCGAAGAATTGAGCGAGGCAAAATACAGTGCCTGGATACTGTCAATCACAGCAACCTGCGGTCGCAGTGACTCTAATTCCCGCAAAATTGACTCTAGATCGGTTTCAGGCAGCAAATAGAGATTATTGGAAACGGCTTCTACAGCGCTGGACGAGTCGTATTCTGCTGTCTCGATTTCCTCATCTGCCGCTACCCGCCCAATGCCTAGCCGCTGCGATCGGAGCTTTACCTGCTGCCCCGACTCTTCGGCACAGACGTAAAGCATTCGATACCGCATCGCCAGCCGATTGGCTGCCTGTAGCAGCAGCGTCGATTTGCCGATACCTGGATCGCCGCCAATAAGAACGAGTGAACCCGGAACAATGCCGCCACCCAAAACGCGATCGAGTTCGGTGTAGCCAGAAGACAGGCGAGATTGGGGATAGTCAGCAATCTGCTGAAGAGTGAGAGCCGCAATAGGAGCAGTTTGCTGGGCTTTGGCAGCGTGTGGCTTACGCGAAGTCGTGAGCGAGGCGGCGCGGTTTCCCGTGGGCGTGGCGGCAACGACCTGCTCCAGCAGAGAGTTCCACTCTTTGCAAGCCGGACACCTGCCATAGTATTGAGAAGATTCAGTGCCGCATTGATTGCAAACGTAGAGCGATCGAGACTTAGCCATGGTTTGCCCATTCAAATCTGAAGTGCGTTATGTAAAACCTTAGTTTTTTGTTAGAGTCCCCAAATTTCACTGGAGATAATGTTGAAAATTGGGGGATCGATTCTTTAACAACTCGTTAAGACTTTCAGTAAGAACTGTTTCTAAAATCCATGAGCAAGAAAAGTTAAGAAAATTCTGAAAACTGCATATAATAGGCAGTCTGGGGTTCTAATGTGAATTGAATAAGCCGATATCTTAATGATAGAGCGACAAAAACTAACTTTGAAAATGATTTTTTAAGGAGTGTTAAGTAAATTGGAAAATCATAAAGAAAAAATTCTAGTTGTAGATGATGAAGCGAGCATCCGGCGGATCTTGGAAACGCGGCTTTCTATGATTGGCTACGATGTGGTTACGGCAGCAGATGGAGAAGAGGCGCTAGAAACCTTTCGCAATGCCAATCCTGACTTGGTAGTGCTGGACGTGATGATGCCGAAGCTAGACGGCTATGGGGTTTGCCAAGAGCTTCGCAAAGAGTCTGATGTGCCCATTATTATGCTAACGGCTTTGGGCGATGTTGCCGATCGCATCACGGGTCTGGAGCTAGGAGCTGATGATTATGTGGTTAAGCCCTTCTCGCCCAAAGAGCTAGAAGCCCGCATTCGATCGGTGCTACGGCGCGTTGAAAAGGTCGGTAGCTCTGGAATTCCTAGCTCTGGCGTGATTCACATTAACAACATCCGCATTGATACCAACAAGCGACAGGTTTATAAGGGCGATGAGCGCATTCGGCTGACGGGCATGGAGTTTAGCCTGCTAGAACTGGTGGTAGGGCGATCGGGCGAACCTTTCTCTCGCTCGGAGATTCTGCAAGAGGTGTGGGGCTATACGCCTGAGCGTCATGTGGACACGCGCGTCGTGGATGTGCATATTTCTCGGCTACGCGCCAAATTAGAAGACGACCCTAGCAACCCTGAGCTAATTCTGACGGCGCGCGGAACAGGCTATTTGTTCCAGCGGATTGTCCCACCGGGCGAAGTCGAATAGGTTTTACTGAGCAAGTTGCCAGTGAATTGCCAGTAAATTGCCAGTAAATTGCTGAGCAAATCTGGATTCCTGTTAATTCTCTGCACCGCTGGGTAGAGTCCATCTGATAAAATTTGTGAGGTTTCTATCACTCTTCATCAATGGGATCGACTCAGGCAAGGATCGCAATTGACGCAATGGGGGGAGATTTTGCTCCCGCCGAAATCGTAGCTGGTGCACTGAGGGCACAGGCAGAGCTGGGTGTGGAGATCCTGCTCGTTGGCGACCCGCAGCAGCTCGCCGACTTAATTAAGCAACACAGCTCCTCTATTCAGGTAGAGGTGGTGCCCGCAGAGGATTTGGTGGAAATGCATGAGGAGCCGCTAACCGCGATCCGCCGCAAGCCCAAATCCTCCATCAACGTGGCAATGACTTTGGTAAAGGAAGGTCGAGCGGATGCAGTGGTTTCTGCGGGGCATTCGGGCGCGGCAATGGCTTCGGCTTTGCTGCGCTTAGGTCGTCTGCCCGGTATCGATCGCCCTGCCATTGGTACCGTGCTGCCCACTATCCTGGCGGGCAAGTCGGTACTGCTGCTCGACATGGGCGCAAACGTAGACTGTCGCCCCAAGTTTCTGGAGCAGTTTGCCGTTATGGGCACCATTTACGCCCAGTATGTCTTGGGAATCGAGAAACCCAAGGTGGGGCTGCTGAATATTGGCGAGGAGCCTTCTAAGGGCAATGATTTGGCGCTGCGCACCTACGAGCTGCTGGAGCAAAATCCTCGCATTCCCTTTGCAGGAAATGCCGAAGGGCGCGATGTTCTGTCCGGCAATTTTGACGTGATTGTCTGCGATGGCTTCGTCGGCAACGTGCTGCTGAAGTTTGCCGAAGCAGTGGGTGGCGTGCTGCTGCAAATCCTGCGAGAAGAGCTGCCTCGCGGCTGGCGCGGCAAGCTGGGTACCCTGCTCCTCAAGCCCAACTTAAAGCGGATTAAACAGCGAATCGATCATGCGGAACATGGCGGCGGTTTGCTGCTGGGCGTGGCGGGCATCTGCATCATCAGCCACGGCAGTTCTCAGGCTCCTTCGATTTTTAATGCCATCCGCATCGCCAAAGAAGCGGTTGATAACCGAGTGCTCGATCGCCTACAGTCCCAGTATCAGGCTGAGTCACCAAAACTGTCTCCCAAAACTGAAGCTACTGCCCTAGACGGAGAGTAAATCTTGAACGGAATAGGCATTGCCTTTACTGGAAGCGGCTCCGCTGCGCCAGCTCATATTTTGGACAATGGCACTCTCAGCCAAATTGTCGAGACTTCCGATGAGTGGATCGCCGATCGCACGGGCATTCGGCAGCGCCACCTAGCACAGCCCCAGGAATCTCTGAAGACGATCGCCGTTGAAGCTGCCCAAAAAGCTCTAGATATGGCGAACATCCAGCCAATGGATGTGGATCTGATTATCCTAGCGACCTCCACTCCTGACGATTTATTTGGGACGGCGAGTCAAATTCAAGCAGAGCTAGGAGCCATGAAAGCGGTTGCCTTCGATCTGACGGCAGCCTGCTCTGGCTTTGTGTTTGGTCTAGTGACAGCGGCGCAGTTTATTCGTACCGGAGTTTATCAAAACGTGCTGGTGATTGGCGGCGACCTTCTTTCACGCTGGACAGACTGGAGCGATCGCCGTACCTGTGTTCTGTTTGGCGACGGAGCCGGGGCTGTAGTCATGCAAGCAAATTTGGAGTGCGATCGCCTCTTGGGCTTTGAGCTACGCAGCGACGGCACTCAGAATAATTGCCTGACCCTAGCCTATCAGGCGCAGCCTAAAACGTTGATTGAGCCAGTGACGATCGGGCAAGGCAGCTTTCAGTTCATTCAAATGAATGGTCAGGAAGTCTATCGCTTTGCCGTTCGCAAAGTCCCGGAAGTGATTGAGAAAGCCCTATTTCGCGCCAATCTCAGCGTCGAGCAGGTAGACTGGCTGGTGCTGCATCAGGCAAACCAGAGAATCTTAGATGCCGTTGCCGATCGTCTGGGCATTCCTTCTGAGAAAGTGATCAGCAATATGGCACGCTACGGCAACACCTCAGCCGCCTCCATCCCGATCGCCCTAGATGAAGCCGTGCGATCGGGCAAGATTAAGAGTGGGGATGCGATCGCCACTTCCGGCTTTGGGGCAGGGCTAACCTGGGGCGCGGCTGTCTTTCGCTGGGGGCGTTAGTGGTTAGTCAAGTAGTAGTGAGCGGGTAGATGGGTAGAGGGTAAGAGGGTAGATGGGTGAGATGGGAACCCTCATCCACTCATCCACCCGTCAGCTAACAATTGACAGACCAATGGGCTGCTCTATTCTGGATTCAGAGTCAATCCAAAATTTTTCTAGGCTTACGCAAATGCCGAGTTGCCCAAATCAGGCGGCACATCTTGCCAGCGTCCGTTCCCTACCGCCCGAATCGCCTCCTTCAAGACAATATCGCCCGTGTATAGCGCCCGCCCGACGATCGCCCCACTCACGCCGATCGGCTCCAGCGCCAGTAAGTTCAGCAGGTCTGTGATGGAACTCACGCCGCCGGAGGCAATGACCGGAATGGCGATCGCCTCTGCCAACTCTCGTAAAGCCTCGCGGTTGGGGCCCTGCATTGTGCCGTCACGGTGAATGTCGGTGTAAATGATGGCGGCAGCGCCCAAATTTGCCATCTGCTGCGCCAGGGTGACGGCTTCCACCTCAGAAGTCTCTAGCCAGCCGCGTGTTGCCACCTTGCCGTTGCGGGCATCAATACCCACAACAATTTGACCGGGAAACTCCTGGCAGAGCGCCTTCACTAAGTCTGGCTGCTCAACGGCAACCGTGCCGAGAATCACCCGCCGCACGCCCAGCGCCAGCAGATCTGCCACCGACTGTCGATCGCGCAAGCCACCCCCCACCTGCACAGGCAGCCCATCCACTGACTGCATAATTGCCGCGATCGCTTCTTGGTTCACTGGATGCCCCGCCTTTGCGCCATCCAGATCGACCAGATGCAGCCAGGTTGCCCCTTGCGCTGCCCACTGCTGCGCCACCGCCATCGGATTTTCATCAAATACCTGCGACTGGGCATAGTCTCCCTGGTAGAGCCGCACACATTGCCCGTTGAGCAGGTCGATCGCTGGAATCACATCCATCTGGCTTTGTCCTTCATCTGTAACGTGCAGTAAAGAATTCTACAACCCTCCGTTTGTCTTGAGATTGATCCGGGCACATTAATCCCAGAACCGAAGTTTGGTTTGGAACCAAAATTTTGTTCCAGCTCACCTGATCTCAAGCTATTTAAAGGAGTTTTCCGTGACTAATTCCACCCTACCGGGCGCAGATAAAAAGATTGCTGCCGGAATTTGCGGCATTTTAATCGGCGCTTTTGGCGTTCATAAATTCATTTTGGGCTACAAGTCTGAAGCTTTCATTATGCTGGGAGTCTCGGTAGCCGGAATTGTACTGTCCTGTTTTGTCATCCCTGTGCTAGCAACAACCGCCATGGGCGTAGTGGGATTAGCGGAAGGCATTATTTACCTGACTAAGAGCGATGAAGAGTTTGTGGCTACTTATATTACGGGTAAGAAGCCTTGGTTCTAGCATATGAGGCTTAAAAGTCATGATTGAACGTCGGATTAAACGATCGCCCACCCTTTCAAGCTCCAGTGTATGGATTCGCTGGGCTATCTTAGGACTGAGTCTTGCACCCGTAATCGGTGCATTTCTCTACAATGAGGGGCTAAGACTCACGCCGCAAAAGTGTTTTTTCCAGCAGCTGCTTGGCTTCCCCAGTCCGGGCTGCGGCATGACGCGATCGTTTATGGCGATCGTCCGAGGAGACTGGCAGCAGGCTCTAACCTATCATCTGTTTGCCCCTTTTCTGTTTGGCATTTGCCTGGTTGTGGCCTTCTATGCCGCCATTGAATTAATGGCAGGACGCAGGCTGACCGACTATGGGCAATTGTCTTTCTTGAATGAGAGGTACTTGATCCTCATTGCGATCGGTATTTTGCTGTTCTTTGGCTACTATGCGCTCCGTATGTATGCACGCTATGGAAACGGACTGCTGCCCTTCGACCTTGCCGATACAATTCTTTGGCAACAATTGACTCTGGGTGCAAAAGCGCTGTAGGTTCCCTTACTCTTTTTCGCGATCGCCATGCCCACCTTAAAAATGCCCACTTTAAAGCCGAAGCGCCTAATTTTTGCCCTACCGCTGCTTGGCGCAGTCTATTTTGCCGCGTTCTCTGGGCTAGAATCGCCCCTCCTGAAGCAAGAGCTGATCTTGCTTCCTGTGCAGGTCGGTGTGCTGGTTTACCTGCTCTGGTGGCAGCGAGAAAAGCCCTAAATATCTAGATCAGTTAGATTGAGTCTTGAGCCATAGGTTTCAATGAACTCGCGCCGGGGAGCCACGCGATCGCCCATCAGCACTGTAAAGATCCGATCGGCTTCTGCGGCATCTTCAATTTCGATGCGCTTGAGCGTCCGGCTTTCAGGATTCATGGTGGTATCCCAAAGCTGCTGCGGCATCATTTCGCCCAAGCCCTTAAACCGCTGAATGTCATACTTGGCGTTGTCTGGAAAGCCAGAGGTAATCTGCTCCCGTTCGCGATCGCTATAGCAGTAGTAGTGGTTGCGCCCCCGCTCAATCTTGTAGAGCGGCGGACAGGCGATATAGATGTAGCCTTGATCGACTAGCGATCGCTGATAGCGATAGAAGAAAGTGAGCAGCAGCGTCCGAATGTGTGCCCCATCTACGTCTGCGTCAGTCATCAGGCAGATACGGTGATAGCGGAGCTGAGACGGATCAAACTCCTCGCCCTTGATGCCTAGACCCAGAGCGGTAATCAGCGCCTGGATTTCAGTATTTTTATAGATCTTGGCATCATCTGTTTTCTCAATGTTGAGAATTTTGCCCCGGAGCGGCAGGATGGCTTGGAAGCGGCGATCGCGTCCTTGTTTGGCACTTCCGCCCGCAGAATCTCCCTCCACGATGAAGATTTCTGACTCTGAAGGGTCGCGGGAGCTACAGTCTGCCAGCTTGCCCGGTAAGGTTGAAGACTCCAATACCGACTTACGGCGAACCAAATCACGCGCCCGTCGCGCCGCCTCAGCCGCATTAAAAGCCTGAATCGCTTTTTCTAAGATTGCGTCGGCAACGCTAGGACGAAACTCTAGATATTCTGTCAAGACTTCCCCGACCAGCGAATCGACAATGCCACGAACCTCAGTATTGCCCAGCTTTGTCTTAGTCTGTCCTTCAAACTCCGGGTCGGGCACCTTCACCGAGATCACGCCCGTCAGCCCTTCGCGGATGTTTTCGCCTGCCAGGTTAGAATCGCCCTCTTTAAGCTTGTTGCGCTTCCGGGCGATCGCATTCATGGTTCGGGTCAGCACTGCCTTTAGCCCTTCTAGATGGGTGCCTCCATCGATCGTGCGAATGTTGTTGGCAAAACCCAGCAGGTTATCTGTGTAGGCATCAACGCACCATTGCAGAGCCACCTCGATCTGGACATTGTTGCGTTCGCCCTGCACATAGACGACTTCTTCATGCAGCGGCTGCTTGTCGCTATTGATATAGCTGATGTATTCCTTGATGCCGCCCGCGTAGTGGTAGATTTCTACGCGCGGTTCGCTGACCTTTAGCAGCTCTAGCCGATTGTCCGTAAAGGTGATTTCTACCCCAGCGTTGAGGTACGCCAGTTCGCGCAGACGACCCGACAGCGTATTGTAGTCGAACTCAATGCCAATCGTAAAAATCTGAATATCAGGCTTGAAGCTGACAGAAGTTCCAGTCGGATGTCCAGCAGCAGGTTTAACTTGCAGTTCGCCAATAGGCACGCCCCGTTCAAACCGCTGGAGATGCACCTTGTTTTCCCGCCACACCGTCACTTCCACCCACTCGGACAAAGCGTTGACGACGGAAATACCAACTCCGTGCAGTCCACCAGACACTTTATAACCGCCGCCGCCAAATTTGCCCCCTGCGTGCAGCACCGTCATGACGGTTTCTAGCGCAGACTTCCCTGTGCGGGGATGGATATCGGTCGGAATGCCGCGCCCGTCATCGGTTACGGTGACCGAGCCATCAGCATCTAGCTTGACTTGGATATTTTTGCAATGACCCGCCAAAGCTTCGTCAACAGAGTTATCCACCACCTCATACACTAGATGATGTAAACCACGGGGACCCGTCGTACCAATGTACATGCCGGGTCGTTTCCGGACAGGCTCCAGACCTTCTAAAACCTGAATCTGGTCGGCACCGTAGTCAGTCGTCATGGATGAAGTGCTCCTTTGTGCGGTTTGAAGCCGTCTAATAACTTCAAAACATCAAAATACATCAAAATTATAGCAGAAAACTGTTTAAGGCTGTTTTAAGCTAGTCTGAGACGCGGTTCTGCAAGGGGATGGGTTGGCGCTTATCTTGACAAGACTTAACATATATAGCTTTTGTTACACGTGTGAACCTTAATGTCTGCAAGTCCTATCAATACAAACGTATTACTTCCCGCACTTCCTATTCTAGTCGTGATTTGCGGTGCGACGGCAACTGGAAAATCGAGTTTGGCTTTGGCGTTAGCAGAACGCTTGAATGGGGCTATTCTCAGTGCCGACTCTCGCCAGGTTTACCGTGAATTTGACATTGGCACTGCCAAACCCTCGAACGCTGAACAAAATCGCGTCCCACATTACCTGATCGACATTTGCGATCCCACCGAAACCCTCACCCTGGCTCAATATCAGCAGCAGACACAGGAGCTAATTGCCACATTTCACGCTACACCCCAAATCCCACGCCCTGTCCCTCTCCTCGTCGGCGGCACCGGACTCTACATCCGATCGATCGTTCGCGGCTTGCGAATTCCCAGAGTTCCGCCTCAGGAAGAATTGCGATCGCAGCTCCGCTCCCTAGGACAGCCTCAATGCTATGCCTTCTTAGAGCAAATTGATCCCTGGTCGGCAAAAAAAATTCACCCCAACGATCCGGTGCGAACCCTACGGGCGCTGGAGGTGTTTTACGTCACAGGTCAGCCGATTTCAGCTCAGCAAGGCGAAGTGCCTCCTGCCTACCCGATTCTGCAAATTGGGTTAGATTGCGCCAACGTTGAGGCTTTGGGGCAGCGCATCCATAGGCGAACAGCGCAAATGATGACGGCAGGCTTTGTGGAAGAAGTGGCGGCACTTTGTCAAAAATACGGCGCAGATTTGCCGCTGCTCAATACCTTGGGCTATCAAGAGATTAAGCATTATCTATCGGGAAAGACCTCACGGGCAGAGGCGGAGGCAGCGATCGTCCTACACACGCGCCAGTTTGCCAAGCAGCAGCGCACCTGGTTTAGGGCTGACTCGACGATCGCCTGGTTTGACGCCGATTGCCCGGATCTGCTGGAGCAGGTTTGGGCAAAAATACAGGCATTTCTTGCTCCATGAGTCCAGATTCACGTCATTTGCAATCCTGCGAACTTTCCTATCGGCGAACTTTCCGGCAAACTGAAGGATGCCGTGCTATTGCTGAGTTGAAAAGCCGCTGAATTGGAAAGCCATGAAAATCTTGGTGCTGAATGCCGGGTCGAGCAGTCAAAAAAGCTGTTTTTATGATGTCCCAGACGATCGCCTGCCCGATCAGCCGCCCGAACCTATCTGGGAAGCGCAGATTGACTGGTCGCGAGACAAAGCCGAACTCAAAGTCAAGGCTAAGGGGCAAGAGCTAAAGGAATCCACGGCGTTTGAATCTCGCTTGCCTGTGATGGAGCATATGCTCAGCACCCTCTGGAGTGGCGCAACTCAAGTGATCGCAGACCCGTCCGAAATTCAGGGAGTGGGGCATCGGGTGGTGCATGGCGGACAGGACTACAAGGACAGCGTGAGGATTACAGCAGAAGTGAAAGCGGCGATCGATCATCTCTCAGATCTAGCGCCTGCCCATAATCCCGTTAATTTGGAAGGCATCAACGCCATTGAGGAAATCTTGGGTGACGTGCCGCAGGTGGCGGTTTTTGACACCGCCTTCCACGCCCGCATTCCCGACTTTGCTGCCGTTTATCCCGTTCCCTACGAGTGGTCAGAAAAGGGCATGCGGCGATATGGCTTCCACGGCACCAATCACCGCTACTGTGCCCAGAAAACGGCGCAGATTTTAGGCAAAAGTCTAGAGGATTTGAAAATCATCACCTGCCACTTGGGCAACGGCTGTTCGCTCGCCGCCATTCAAGACGGTCGCAGCGTCGATACTACGATGGGCTTCACGCCATTAGACGGACTGATGATGGGCAATCGCTCTGGCTCAGTCGATCCCAGCATTTTGCTTTACATGCTGCGGGAGGAGGGTTACACGATCGATCGGCTCGATCATGCGCTTAACCAAGATTCGGGTCTGATGGGCGTTTCCGGCATTTCCAACGACATGCGGTTAGTCACCCAAGCGGCACAGGACAACCCGCGCGCCAAGCTGGCGCTAGATATCTACATCCATCGGCTGCGGGCTTTGATCGGCAGCATGGTGGCTACTCTCAACGGTATAGACGCGCTGGTGTTTACGGCAGGCGTAGGCGAAAACGCCGCTGATATTCGATCTAGAGCCTGCGAAAACTTTTCGTATATGGGGATAAAGCTAGATGCAGAGAAAAACAATAGCCGTCCTCAGGATCAGTTGATTTCCGCCGCAGACTCCACGGTAAAGGTATTGGTGATTCATGCCCAGGAAAATTGGGCGATCGCCCAAGAATGCTGGACGACCTTAAAGGAGTCTTGAGCCAGAAATCTTGGGCAGCTTGATATTTTGGGCAATATTTTGGGCGTATCCATTGCTCAAGTAGAATCAAGTACGGCTATACTACAGTTCTTCTGTGGCTACATTTCTGTGAAAAGGTTTTGGGGCTAAGTTTCTATGAGCAAGCTAATTAAAAGCATTTACACCGACGGTGCCTGTTCTGGAAATCCGGGACCGGGCGGGTGGGGAACAGTCGTGTATTTTGCCGACGGCTCAGTGCATGAAATGGGGGGAGCCGATCGCCAAACCACCAACAACCGCATGGAAATTCAGGCGGCAATCGCAGCTCTGGAATATCTCGTCAAGACTGACCAATCTGAGCCGATCGGTCTATATACCGACAGCGAGTATGTCAAAAACGGCATCACCAAGTGGATTAAGGGCTGGAAGCAGAAGGGCTGGAAAACTTCTACCAATAAGCCTGTGCTAAATCAAGAGCTGTGGGAAACGCTGGATCAGCTCAACCAGAAAGCCAGCCGCCAGTTCAAGCTGGACTGGCGCTACGTCAAAGGGCACTCTGGCGATGTAGGGAACGATCGCTGTGATGAGATTGCCCGCGCCTTCTCTCTGGGCGGAACTCCCAAATTGCAGAAAACGGTTGACATTAGCTCTTCCCCGCCTAACATCTCCCTATCGAAAACGATACAATCCACTCAGAGCGCTGATCCTGCTGCCCTTGACCTTCATGAACCTGAACCCGAATCAGCTATGAATCCTGCCAGTTTGCCTAATCCTGAAACTTTAGATTTGGACTTGCCGCGTGAGGTGAGGGTTTTCCAGCTACGTAACATGGTCGAAACGCTGCATATGGCCGATGAGATCGCGGGCAAAGGCTATTTGATCACCAGTTCAGAACTGGCTGACTTGATGGATGTAAACGCCAGCGCCGTTACCAGTCGGGGCGACAACTGGGTATGGCGAAACTGGGTGGTGTCCCGCGTCCGTCGAGAAGGCAACCAGATTTTGTGGCAGCTAGAGCGCGTTGATTAAGCCTGATGCTATAAAAAAACTGTAAAAAACTGTGGGAAATTTCTGTGTAGACAAGGCGAAGTTTCGACTATACTCACTGCATTAAAGATCGAGGTGAGCGGTGGAAACGAGTCTAGAGGGTTTTTGGAATCAGGTGCTGGAGCGGCTTCAGCTTCAGCTTAGCCGCCCGACTTTCGAGACTTGGATTAAGCCTGCTACGGCCGAGCGACTCGATCAGACGAGCCTGATGATCTGCACGCCCAACCCGTTTGCCCGCAATTGGCTGCAAAAATATTACGTGAAAGCGATCGCAGACGTGGTTCAAGACATCTTGGGCTACTCGGTCGAGATTCATATTGCCGTTAAGCCGGGAGGTGCAGCCGACAGTTCGCCCTTGGAAGCCTCCGACGCGCTAATGCCGCTACCCATGCAGGCTCCGGTAGCAGAAACCACGCAGCGCGTTCGCCACTCTGAGCTGAATCCCAAGTCTGTCTTCTCTCGCTTCGTCGTTGGCTCCAATAACCGTATGGCGCACGCGGCATCTCTGGCGGTAGCCGAATCTCCCGGACGCGAATTTAACCCCTTATTCCTCTGTGGCGGGGTTGGGTTGGGCAAGACTCATCTGATGCAGTCGATTGGGCATTACCGCCTAGAAATCAACCCAGAGGCAAAGATCTTTTACGTCTCGACCGAGAAATTTACCAACGACCTGATTGCCGCCATCCGCAAAGACAGTATGCAGAGCTTCCGGGAGCATTACCGGGCGGTGGACGTGCTGCTGGTGGATGACATTCAGTTCATTGAGGGCAAAGAGTACACCCAGGAAGAGTTTTTCCACACGTTCAATACGCTGCACGAGGCAGGTAAGCAGGTGGTGATTGCATCCGATCGCCCCCCTAGCCAAATTCCCCGCTTGCAGGAGCGCCTCTGCTCTCGTTTCTCCATGGGGCTGATTGCCGATATCCAGGCTCCGGATCTAGAAACCCGCATGGCGATTCTGCAAAAGAAGGCCGAATACGACAACATTCGTCTGCCGCGCAATGTGATTGAGTACATCGCCTCCACCTATACATCCAATATCCGAGAGCTAGAGGGGGCGTTGATTAGAGCCGTTGCCTACACCTCGATTTCGGGTCTACCCATGACGGTAGAGAATATTTCTCCTGTACTGAATCCGCCCAACGATCGCGTTGAAGCCACGCCCGAAGCGGTCATTACGGCTGTCTCAGAAATGTTTGAAATCCCGATCGAAGATTTGAAGGGCAGCTCCCGTCGTCGTGAAATCAGCGTTGCTCGTCAAATTGGTATGTTTTTGATGCGGCAGCATACCCACCTCAGCTTACCCAAGGTTGGCGAAGTCTTCGGTGGCAAAGACCATACAACGGTTCTATATAGCTGCGAAAAGATCAGCCAGCTCAAGAATACCGATCCTGACTTGGCGAGAAATCTGCGACAGTTGAGCGATCGCATTCACTTTTCTAGTCAAGCTCAGAAACCTGCTCGAAAGTAAAGTTCCTTACTCCAGTAAAACAGGGCAAACGCATCTTAAATTTCATTGACATCTAAAAGCAGGATCGAGGTTTCT
>NZ_JCACIN010000018.1:0-77963 GCF_059504425.1 Drouetiella sp. | reverse complement strand
GAGAGCAGCGATTAAGGCATCGACGGCTTTGTCAGTGCCAATCTTTCCCAGTGCCCCTGTTACGCTGTGTCTAACGGTGCTGTCTTGATCGTTGAGAGCAGCGATTAAGGCATCGACGGCTTTGTCAGTGCCAATCTCTCCCAATGCCCTTGCTGTGTCCCATCTAATGTATTGAGACTTATGGTTAAGAGCAGCGATTAAGGCATCTACAGCATAGTCAGTGCCAATCTCTCCCAATGCCTCTACTGCATACCGGCTAACAGCACTGTCCTCATGGTTAAGAGCAGCCTGGAGATTTTGAACTAGTTTTGTCCAGGTTTGACCGATCGCCACCACAACCGATCGAATAAATTCAGCCTCTGGATACTTCAGCCAAAACTGATAGATACGATCAAGTAGTTTATCGATGAGCGGATCTGAGATCTGACTGCATTCGGCAAGGCACCGACCTGCCAGCAGCAACTGCGTTTGAAAAATATCATCCTTTTCAGCAGCAATGGCTTCAATCAACGCCATTGGGTTTTCCATCAAGCCTGCCAGCAATGTCAGGGTTTCATGCCAGTCATAGTTCCAAAAAAGCTTTTCAAACTCAATCTCGCCCTCATCAATATGGCTTAAGTATGAGGCTGTTAAGTATTCCTGAAAGGTTCGATGCAGAAATAAATAACGTCGTTTTTCAATCGGTAATCTGTCATCTTCTGCTGACCAGCGTTGTAGAATACCATCCTGCTCACATAGTTCCTTGGTTAAATCTGCTGCTTTAACACTCTCCAGGTCGGTAGGCGCATTCCCACTCTTTAAGTATTTTTCCAACTTCTTCCGCAGTTCACCAAACGAAAAGAGCTGCTTGCTCTCACAACTAAATTGATAGGCAAGTTCCTCTAACAGTTCTTTTTTAGCTAAAGTCCATCCTTCATTTGCATCGTGCCCTTTATTGTCGGGACCCCACCGTCCCAACATACAATTGACTGCCTGCTCGTACAATTCACAGCGTCGTACTGGCAGTGTCAAATGATCCTGTTGATACAAGCTACAAATCAACGACAGCAGCAAGGGATTTTGAGCCAGTCCCGCAATTTGGGGACGCTCTCGCAGCGCCTGGATCAATCCCCGTGCCGACACCGACTCATCCTTGAGCGGCGCATTTCTAAACCAGGTTTCAATATATTCCTCTGTTTGCTTCTGGTTAAAAGGGACAATCTCCGTGTCTTTTGCCCCATCTATCAACCTGCCGCCATAGCCGACAATCCGAGACGTACCGACGATCGCACAGGTCGGGTAGGCTTTGGCAAACTCATTCAGCTTTTCTAACAGCTTTTTGCGTTTTCCATCCGGCACTTCATCTAGCGCATCCAGCAAGAGCAAAACCTTGCCACTGAGCAACTGTTCCTTCAAGAATCCATTCAGAAACACCACTACTTCTGCATCGGCATGATGCTTCAGCAGATTAGAATGCCGCTCTTGAATAATCTTCAGAATCGCCTCCTCCGTGGACATAGCTGCTATTTCATCTGCCAGCGTCGAGAGCCGGATAAACAACGGTAGAGTCATGTCCTTCAGAGGTCTGTCAGTTTCTAACGCCTGGTAAGCCTGTTGCACTGTCGCCCCCACTTCCATTCGCAGCAGCGTTGACTTGCCCATCCCCGGATCAGCCAGCACCACAATCCGCGACTGCTGCCGCCTCGCCTCCTGCCAATCGACCTGCTGCCGCTTAATCTCTTCCTCACCGCCGCCCTTCAGCGCATAGATTCGCTTCAGTTCCGCCTCCGATTCGGCATAGCCACCGATCGTCTCCACCGTATGCTGATACCGTCGCTCCAACGTCACCTGCACCGGAATGTACTGATCCTTCAGCACAATCGGCTCATCCGCATGAAACAGCCTAATCGTGTTAAAACCACTTTCGATCGCCCCCAACAGTTGCCGCACCGCATCCTGCTCCACCGCCGGACTCAACCACAACGGCTTAATCGGCGTTGGATTTAGATTAGTTTTCAGAACGGGAATCAAATGCTCCTGATTCTGACCTTTGACAGGGCTGCCATCCTCACCAATCACCTCACCCTTACGGCTTGGCGCATGACGCGATGATGCCCTCCCCAGCACCGCATTCTTGCCCGCCTCAAATGCCCGTTCGTAAGTTTCCCCTGCCCCTAGGGTGTCATAGAATCCCTCAGCAAAAGCGATCGCCGCATCATCCCGCACCTCTTGGTTCATTCCAATCACGTAGTTAAGGTGTTGAGCCAGCGCATCGGCAAGATTTTCCGAATCACAGGCATTTAACAAAACACACTCAATGCGATCGGCAAAAACTCGCAGCAAATCCACCAGAAACTCATTCGAGACGACCTTCGCCGTACCCATGTCATCTTCTAGAACTAATCCTTGCTCAGTCCCATGCCCACAAAAATGAATAATCTGGGGTTTGACATCCAAAATATGGCGGCGCAGGTCAGTTTGGCGTACTGCTACCTCCCATTCCACAGTAAAGCGCTTTTGATGTTGCGATCGCCTCAACGCTTCCTTTAACTTCTGGATTTCAGGCAGAAGATCTAGATTAGTCGTGCCTTTAGGATTGGATACCAGAACCAGAATCTTTTTTTTCATGGAATGGAGACGGCTAAAGATAGAGTGAGACTGGCTCTGCTAATGGATCAAGATTACTCCAAGATAGTTCCATACCGCGTCTTCAATTTCTAACAACCTCAAACAAATCATGAACTGGGCTAGGCGCTTGTTCGCTGCTGTCCGTTCTAACCCTGACCCGGTAAAGCCCCGGCGGCAAATCCTCGATCGCCAATACCCATTCATTCTCCTGCTCGACAAAATCAAGGCTAATGGCAGGACGATTCCCCGTTGGGGAGGCAAAGCCAACGCCAGAAACAGCTTGAATATCCGCCTTTAATTTTGTAGCGGAATTGGGTAGTCCAATCAGACGAGCACGCATAGCGATCGGCTCATCCGCCAGATACAGATCCTCTAGGCTGAGACTGATAGCCGCCTGAGTTTCCCCTTTGATGGCTTCCAAATCAATCGTGCCCATTCGTAAAACATTCAGCAGGTTATCGAGCACCTGAGCCTGATTCTGTAACGCGCCATGCTGTTCAGCGATGAAGAAATTGTCGAGGTTCTGCGATCGCTCGATCGGAATCGAAGAAACTTTGGGAACCGTTCCATCTCCGTCCCCCAGATCCGAGCGGTCTTTCAGTA
This sequence comes from Drouetiella sp., assembly GCF_059504425.1. Classification (NCBI taxonomy): domain Bacteria; kingdom Bacillati; phylum Cyanobacteriota; class Cyanophyceae; order Oculatellales; family Oculatellaceae; genus Drouetiella; species Drouetiella sp. The sequence goes on along the minus strand of NZ_JCACIN010000018.1, from coordinate 74,753 downwards.
TCGCTGGCAAATCCTCAGTCGCGGTCAATGTTCCGTTCGTTAGCACAGCCGATTGTAGTGTCGGCTGCTGTGTCCCAGAAATAGGAACGACCGTAAAAGATTTGAGATATTGCTCATCTTTGAGATGGCGCTCTACTGCTGCTTCAATTTCTCGATGGAATGCCAAAGCATCCTGCGCTTTAAGTTTGTTAATGTTAGGCAGGTTATCTACTTCTGCAATGCGGTGGTATTCACCATTGATATTGATGACTTTATAGATGGGTAAGAGCTGATAGATGGAGGTGAGCGATCGCATCACATCTGTCAAATCCAGGAAAAGCTGCTTGTATCCATTTGCTAGAAAGTTGACGGCTTTAAGCGAACCCCGATAGGGAGTACCAAAGGTGAACAAAGCGCGGCTATCCTGCCATCCTTCTAGCACTTCTAGATAGTAGCGAGACACCAGCCCACCCATGCTGTGAGCCATCAGAATCACTTTTGCATCGGAGGCTCCGCTGGTTTCACGCCAGCATTTTAGTCGCTTATCAATCAGCTTTTTCAGAATGTGGGCATTTGCCCGGTTATCTCGTCGCCAGTCGTAGGGAAACTGGTAGAAGTTAGCGGCTCTATCATCTGGGTCATTGTAGATATCACCGGGGGTGACATCAAAGTTATCGGTAATCAGACGTGCGGTTTTAGTATAGCCATCGATCTTCCAAAATCCTGGGATGAGATGAGTATCGTGAATCAGTTCCGTAGCGCGAATCCCGTCACCCAGACTTTCAGCTTCTGGGTCATCTTGAGATAATTTCAGATTGTGAATCGTTTCGCCAGACTGGGTAAGTACCTGCCAAATTGCCTGCCCGGAGACTGCCCAGAGGTCTTTGCCATCTTTCTGCAAAACGCTTCCTAAGATGCCAGGAAGGATGATGACCATATCTTTCATGGGAGCTTTATTAGCCATTTCTATTCTCCTCAAAGCTAGCGATCTGACACAACTTCAACTTTCTGAGCAAAATGCTCCAACAACATGCGGTGGAAGAAGACATAGCCTCCCCCAACCTTTTTCATCAGGAGTCGGTCTGAGGCAAAGTCGAGAAATCTTGTATAGTTCCAGGGGATACGCCCCTTCTGGTATAGTGTCTGGCGCAGCGCAAAATGTTGAATACAAGCGGCTCCACCATATTTCAGCCCGCTAATCAGCCCAACACTCAGCCCATAAATCAGCCCAATACTCAGCCCATAAATCAGCCCAATACTCAGCCCAAAAATCAGCTCACTACTCAGCCCAACACTCAGCTCACTACTCAGCCCATAAATCAGCCCAAAAATCAGCCCAAAAATCAGCCCAAAAATCAGCCCAATGAAAAGGCTGTTTCTTAGAGAAGTGCGAATTCCCTGGTTTGGCACTGTTCGCTGAACGATTTCAGAGCCGCCCAGCCCACTACCCAGCCCATAAATCAGCCCAAAAATCAGCCCAAAAATCAGCCCAAAAATCAGCCCATTACTCAGCCCGCTAATCAGCCCAAAAATCAGCCCAAAAATCAGCCCGTAACCAGCACCAGTAAAAAATTCACGAATAAACTTAGACTTAGCCCTTTGCCATGACCAACTCAGTTGCTCTAAAGGTAATATTTTTTTGGCTAAACTAGTAATCAGCCCAACACTCAGCCCAACACTCAGCCCAAAAATCAGCCCAACATTCAGCCCAGCACTCAGCCCATTACCCAGCCCAAAACGCAGCTCAAAACCCAGCCCGGAAATTAGCCCAACACTCAGCCCAACACTCAGCCCAACACTCAGCCCGGAAACTATAAAAGTTCTAATTTGATAAGCTCTTTCCTCACTACGATTCTTTAACCAGGTTGGCTGCAACTTCTCAATCAAAAAAATGGTTTGCTTTTCCTGCACCATTCGACTTGCTAACCAGCTCAGCCAGCGTAGCACCTGATTTTCGGGATAGTCTGAAGTCGCCCCTCGCTCCAGTCGCCGCTCAATATAGGTATCGAACAGGTGTTGGTTGCGATCCGGAGTCGAGTGGAGTACCTGCATCAACTGTTCTACCAACCATCCCTGATATGCCACACTCATAAAGTTCAAAATCAGCGGAGTTCGGGCAAACTGCTCTAGTTCCACATCTCTTTTTAACAGCGTTTTCAAGCCTGCCAGAGAGCCACCCACGCTGTCCAAAAACTGATACATCTGCTCTGATGAAAGGGGTTGCAGGCAAAGGGCACTGCTGATCTGTAAACGCTCTGTCAGCGCCTCGTAATCTCGCACTCGGCTACAAACTGCCACCTCAGTCCGGGGGAACAGCCCAATAAACTCGTTCAAGGCACGAACACAATCGTTTCGATAATGTTCTTTGACTTCATCCAGCCCATCCAGCAACAGGATAAGCTGCTGTTGTCTGAGCCAAGGTTCACTCAACGACTTGGGAACCTGATATTTTTCTCGCAGTTCCTCAATCAACCAATCAACGATCGGCTTTTGATCCCTCGCCCAAGAAGACAGGTTAAATACGACGGGCATCGGCAAACTCAAGTCCTGTTCGCTGCGTTCGATCAGGCGTTGAGCTAGTTGCAGCAGAGCGATCGTCTTTCCGGCTCCAGGAGATCCCAAAATCAATAGTGTCCGACCCTGCCCCATTTCCCCATAAATTTGCGTACCTTGTAGCCTTTCATAGGATGAATCTAGCTCTACAGACAGCGCTTCAATTCCCTGCGATAAATCGGCGATCGCATCTGGACGGGCTTTCAACTCAAGGCTAAGGGCATCAACACCCTGAAGAGAAGGCTGGAGAAATCCCTCAATCCAAAACTGTTTAACCTTTCCTAAAAGTATCTGACGCTGCTTGTACTCCGATTTGCTTAAAACAACCACATTCTGAGCCGAAAACTGCCCAAAATTGTCATAAGCGTCTCTCGCCTGATCTTTGTATTCTTTGCGCTCGATCTCTTCGTGAACAAATTCATCAAACCTTTGGGGATGCTCAGATGGTGCTGACAAAGGAGCAACCTCTGAAGCTGAGCCGCTGCTAGCTAAGCTAGAGGATAACCGCGCGCTCTTTTGCAGCAATATTGGCTTCAGATGTTCTGCTAGCGGAGGCTGATCGGACTGGGCAACATCCCCAGCATAGGCTAGCTTGCGATACTGTCGGTTTTGAGTTGATTGGGAACGGGTTTCGCTCCAGATTTGAATTGCAATACAACCCATCTCATAGGCTTGCTCGATCGATTTTTCAGCGGCTAACCCTTTATAAAACCCAACTGAAAAAAGATGGGCAGCTTGATCGAGGATTGGCTGACTCATGCCAACCACATAATTGATATGCTCAACGATCGCTTCTGCTTGGCGATCGCTGTCGCAAGCATTCAGTACCGTACAGTTAATCTCATCTGAAAAAGTCTTGAATATTCGAGTCAGTATCTCCGTGCTAACGAGCTGTTCCCGTCCATTTTCATCTTGAAAAACTAACCCCTGCTCTCCTGCTCCGTGCCCACAAAAGTGAACAATCTGCGGACTATGTTCCGCAAGTAGACCTGATAACTCTTGAGAGCGAACCCCTAATCCTAGGCTGATTTCAAACTTTCCCAAACGTTGTATTGCCGTACTCAAGTCTGAAATTTCTCGATCAAGATTCAGATCTCGTCTCGGATTAGAGGACAGGATAAGGATTTTTGGCATTACTTTTCACGGTGTTACAGTAAGCTGTCAATACTCGCGTTTATATCCACGATTGAAGTTTTCCAGTTGTGTTAGCTCCTGTACAGATCAGAGCAGGGGCTACCTGAATCTAGAGTAGCCCCTCTCATCGACTATTGCTTCACCGTCATTTGAATCTGCTTCGTTACCCACTCTGCACTGGGGTCTGGCTCATAGACAGCAGCGCGGGTGAGCTGAGGTGCAGCATCAGTGTCTTCACCTACTGCTTCTAGTAGCTTGCCGAAGGAATTGCTAATGCTGCGAGTTCCCCGTGATGCCTTCCGTTCAATTTCTTGATCCAGGGATGGTAGTTTGAGCCAGCGAAAATCAGCAGGGCCACGAGTAGCAAACAATTTAAGCATTTCCTTCGCTTGAGTGTACCCTTTACCTTCCGGCACCGTGAAACGCAGCCGGATATCGATGGATTGATTGGGCACTAACTGAAAGAATGGAGCATCAAGCCCCTGAATGGGAATCTGTGATACCTCCCAGGTGGGTTCTAAATCAAGCACCGCCACATTTAGGGGCTGAACAGAGGTATTCTTAAGTCGCAGATAAACTAACTCACCTTGCTGCAAAGTGATGTTATTGGGATTGGGTAAAGGCTGCTTGTTTTGGTTTAACAGCTCAAATTCGACAGCATCACTTAGCTCAGAGGTAAGATTATCCAATTCTTGAACAGACTGATACTTCGCCAAGTGAATTAACCGCTTCACGACCTCCTTGGGGGCCTCTGGATCGCTAGTGAGCAGCAGAGGCGTAAGGTTTGCCAGAGGCATCCCAATACAGATCTCATACTCCCCACTTTTCCCAACGGCTACCTGATAGTGGGCTTCATCATCATCCTGCACTTCAACCACCCAGCCGTTGCCTGCTAATGCCTGTCGCAATGCCAAAAGAGCTACTGCTTGCTGATCAACCAAAGCTTGAGTGGGCAGATCATTTTCTGCCTCTCCCAGTTTCTTGTCGCCAAACAACCGCACTCGACGCACCAAATCAACAGGAACAGAGAGGATGACCGCAGGCGCGCCCTGTTCAATCTGTCCTTTCATGGCAATGCCGCCGTCTTGCTCTGCCAACACCTTTGCAGATGAGCTAGAGGCTTCCACCTCAGTCACCTCAACGATCGCTACTTGCTTCTGCTTGTCGGTGAAATCAGTTGTGCCTAAAGGATAGACCGCGAATCTTGTACCGCTGCTTAGGCCCTGTGCCAATCCTGCTGCCAATTTAAGCCGGGTTTGATTGGCATCGACTTGAAGGACTATAACCGCATATTGAGTAGACACACGATCGCTGCCAAACACGGCTCGATCGCTCTCACCCAATAACATCGGTAATTGGCTAGGGAACTTGCTCTGAATCTTGGCACCGACGCGATCGTGCAAGGATTTGTAAGTTAATCCAGAGATGCCGCTTTTCAGCGTATCAATCATCCAGTAGGTGAGTGCCCCATGTCGATCTTTGCCATTCACCGCATACTCATAGGCATACTCGGTCGGGCGACAGGCAGCTAGCAGCACATAGTCTCTCGATTCGGGCAGCCAAGACGATTGTTTGTTGCCATCAGTGAGGGCTTTCCAGTTGCTAATCAATTCGTCACGGGAGGCGACCAGGCTATCTTGCGATCGACTGGTTGTGTCTATGTCATTAGAGCCTCGAATATCACAATCACCCCGAGTTGCCCCTCCTGAATGACAGCTATCGAGGATAATGGTGACGACTACTCCTTTATCGGTCAGGCGTTTTAGCAGCGTCGCAAGCTCTACATCGCGGAGATATTGTCCCTGCTGTTCGCCGATATCCATGGGCACAATTCCCTCATCATTCTGCCCCTCTCCTTTGATCTCAGAAAAGATTGTGGTTGTCCGTCCACCATGTCCAGAGTAGTGGATATAAACTAAATCTTTGGGTTCGGCTTTATCTGTAATTTCTTTGAAGGCATTGACGATATTAGCGTAGGTCGGCAGAACATCTTGCTCTTGGGTCGCTCTGAGATCAAGCAGAACAGCATTGTCTGGGTTAGGGGAGACTAATTTGTAAATTTGCTTGGGAGCAGGCTGTAGGGTTTGTCGAAGAAAATCATCGACTAGATTAATATCGCGTACACATCCTTGCAAGCTTTTGTACCAGGGATTTGGCTTGTAGTTGTCGATGCCGATGAGCAAAGCATAGAGATTTGGGGCAGAAGTCACGGGTTCAGACACGTTGATTCCTCTGAAGTTGTCTAGTTTTTGTCAAACCACAGTTAAGGACTTGTTCTCCGTCAAACGTTGATCGATCGCCTGTGAACAAGCCCGATGCTTTATAATGAAGAGTAATTTCGATCGCCTTGGTCACTAAGCCAGTCTTATCTGCCAGTTCATCGCATAACCCACAATCCGATCGGCTTCATCAAGTCCGTTAATAATGCGACGGGCGTTGCGGAAATCAGGGCGATCGTCCGTAATATACTGATCCATCCCCACGCCAGTGAACACACCTCGCTTCATGCCGTCAATTAAAACGAAGAGCGAAATCTCAGGACGCATCACCAGATCGGGTTCATTGACCAAATCTAGTGCCAGCAGATTGGAATATTCCCGATAGTTAAAGTCCCAGGTCAGCTGCACATAGCCGCGTCCGTAGAAGGGATAGTAACGCAGCGTTTGCCGATAATTTTCTGCTTTCGGCTCACCTAAGAAATAGGCTTCTCGTACAGGTTGAAATGTGTCATTCGTTTCGTGCTGCACGGTTGCCAAAATGTAGGCGATTTGCGATCGCAAGTTAATCCCTTGGCGACGAGCTTCCTGGATGATTGCCTGAATCGTCGCCTGTTTGTCGCCCCCCTGCCAGTCAGGTAGCGCTCCAGCAGCAGGTCTAGCTACCAGCAGAGACTTAGCTGTGGTTGCACCCAACACATCGCCACCGCCGAGTTGGTGACTTGCTTTGAAGCGACGCAGTGCCTCCCGTGTTTTAGGACCATAGAGACCGTCTGCAACTTCTAGAAGCCCATTGGCACGAAGAATGGTCTGAATTTCGGTACAGAGCCTTTCATCATCAACCAGCACGCCTGCGTTAATGTTCTCGAATGGAATCGATTTGTTTTGATCAACAATATCCTGGAGCTTTAACCCCAGCGGTTCAGCGCCACGGGCTACTCCCCCGCTTGCCTGCTCGCGGATCACCTGCGCCAGTTTTGCCTGCGTCACGGGTCCTACCGCACCATCAATTTCTAGCCCCTGCTCATCCTGAAACCTCCGCACGGCTGCGTCGGTTTGGGCACCGAAGATACCATCTGTACCGATCGAGAAACCTGCTTTCACCAGATCCTCTTGCAGTTGGCGGACGCGATCGCCCTTCATAGGCGGCGAAACTAGTTTTAGACTGCCTTGCTGGTCGCTACTGTGAGCAGCAGGAGCAACTCCGGGAGAAAAGAAGCTGACATGGAAATGGTTATCATGTCCTGCCCAATGTTCTACGCCTTGAATGTTGGGATCGTTGAAAAAGATAGTTCGGACGTTGAGAATCGGATTATTACGGAATAGATCAATGAGTTGCTGAGTTCGCTGCCGAGAATATTTGGAATCCTCCCAAGTGAGACCAATCTCTTCGTGGGTGCTGGCAACCAGGGCAATGTCAACATCGACGCCATGTTGATGAGAGGAATGGGGAGGCATCGGGCCACCGTTGGGATAGCTAATGTCTCCAATTCCAACTCGTGGACCGCTGGTATAGAGCTTGTCCCACTTGGCACAAACATATTTAAGAACCTGAATGACTTCTGGCAGCCCATAGCGATCGCCATCGCCTGAATAACAGTCAAACCCAGAGCCAGATTTGGGCATTTGTTCAAAGATACCTCTGGTGCCCCAGCTAAAGGCTTCTATTTCTGCTTCAGTTAAACCCACATCTGCAGTACAGGCAGCTTTGGGGTCTTGATGATGACCAGAGTGCGAGTTAGGATCAAGTTCTTGAAACGTTGTCATTAGCGTACTCCTCGATGCTTGAATAAGAGCGATTCAGGTTTCTTTGAGATTCGGCTTGTGAAAGCTGTGAGTCTATCACAAGCTCAACTCTGAGTATTGAAAGAGGTAGAACGAACCTCCAATGCTCAGAGCAATTGATGCGTAAAAAGACTGCCCTAAAAAATGCTCTTCTACATGAGCGGATTTACCGCGAAGAAGATAAATGGCTGAATCTGTTGGGCGATCGCTCAGACAATTAATCAACGAGGGAAAAGCTAAGATTGAGGTCGCGATGCCCTTAATACGCGGTGTAAATATCGGTTTGCTGGCTCATACCCTGAATGTCTTCGTAAGCATAGCTTTCACGAACATCAATAGATTTATTCTTCAGCATGTCTTAACTTATTCTTTTTCCTATTCTGCTAGATTTTCAAACGAAATGACCTGTTGGCATAGTACCCGCGCGGGTACTATTTTGCATGACATTTAATACAGAGCGGTTGGAAGAACTTACTCAACAATTTGCGCTTGATCATCCAACCGTTGATTTGTTTTAACTGGCTCAAGCGGTAGTTACAAGTCTTCCCGATCGCCTCCTTATGATCTGGATTTGAGCTACTCACCGACCAGATGAATCAGTTTGTTTGCCCCATTGTCCATCAGCTCAACTTACAGCTTATATTTTCATCCCAATAGAGTAATTAATGAGGGGTATCATCAGACATCAATTTCAGATCTACCTATTCAATTCACTATAAATGGAATGGGCAATACTTTGTCCAAGTTTGGCAGAGTGCATATCCGAAGGAACATCGTCTACATGAACTGATAAATTAGAAACTGTCTTACCATACTTCAAACGATCGGGAATACCATTGGCGGTTAGTAGATAGGTGAGTTCAGTTTCTATATCCGTCTGCAAGCGACGACGTTGACTAGGAGAGAGATTCCCGCTATCTAGAACAATCCGATCAATCAGAATCTTCATGTTCATCGGACGACTTCTGCTGAAGAATGCCAGCGAAACTCAGCTTCATTGATGGGGCGATCGAGCTTGCGAAATTCTGTACGAGCCGCAGTAAGGACTACCGACATGGTGACAGGTGTGCCTGCATGGGCTGCAAGAAAAGCTGCCGTCAGAACAACATTATGGATACTGCCTCCAGTAAGATTAAGTTTGGCTAGACGGTTGAAATCTATATCTTGGGTTGGCATTTCCGGCGGAAAAGCTTTTTGCCAAATTAGACTCCGTTCCTTAACGCCAGGAAATGGGAAGTTGATAATAAAACGAAGCCGCCGCATGAATGCCTGGTCTAGTGCATTCTTCAAATTTGTGGCAAGAATTGCTAGCCCCCGATACGATTCTATTCGTTGCAGCAGATAATTGATTTCAATGTTGGCATAGCGATCGTGTGAGTCTTTTACCTCACTCCGTTTGCCAAACAGCGCATCCGCTTCATCAAAAAACAGGATTGTTCCTCCATCTTCTGCTGCATCAAATAGCCGCCGCAAATTTTTCTCTGTTTCGCCAATGTATTTACTAACGACGGCGGATAGATCAATGCGGTATAAACTTAACTGTAAATCATTCGCAATGACTTCTGCCGCCATCGTTTTGCCAGTTCCACTTTCGCCTGAAAACAAAGCGCTGATACCGAGTCCCCGATTCATTCGTTGTTGAAAACCCCATTGTTGATACACTATGCTTCGATGACGGACTTGCTCCACAATCTGATGTAATAGATTAAGCTCTTCATTGGATAAAACTAAAGCTTCCCACGTTGCCTTTGGATCAAGACGTTGAGCGAGGGTATCTAATCTAGGACGAGTGTAGGACAAGCATGTACGCCAGACTTGATCGGAGAACGAATTAGAGGATGCCTTTGATGCAGTCAGAGCCGATTGCGAGATTTCAGTAATTGCAGCAGAATTGAGATTGAACTGACTAGACAACCAACCTGGAAGATGATCTGCTGCCGTTCCCAAAGCATCTGTCCATAATTGCTGCTGTTCTACATGGGTTGGTTTTTGGATATCGATCGTCTGATCACTCCGAGCTACCCCTGGTTGAGCTTCCCTACTGCTGATAAAAATTAACCCACCACTGCGAGTTAGAAATCGATGCAAGGGTTGCATCGCACCTTCAAAACTAGCTCCTTCACGCTCATGAGCATCTAAATACAAGGTAATCGGCAACAGCAAACTTTCCCGATGCCACAGTCGGGCAAGGGTTTCGAGTTCGCCAGCTTGAGAGGGTAAGAGTTCTACTGGCAATCGATAAAGGTTAGTATTCAAGAGAGCAGCTACCTGTTGAGCTATCAATTGTTTGCTGAGGGAATCTAAACCCACCAACTGCATGGTTGGGTTTTCCCAGTTTGATTGCTCCAAAGAATGAATCACCGTTTCAACGGCAGTCTGCTGTGATGGCGGTAACTCTACCGACTGATGAGGGATATCTAGAGGAAGCAAAAAAGACGTTAAGCGATCGTCTAGATAGTTTAACCCTTTGATATAGTTAACAATTCGCTCATCGACCCGCAACGCACTGATGGTCAAGGACTGAGTGCTGGATTGATTGATTTCAAGAAATCGCCAATAGCGTAGCGGACGTTCGGGGGACAAGGCATCCCAGGTCGGTTGTTCAAAACAGGTCAGGGCTAGTGCAAACGTTGGGTAGCTCCAGTTGGAATTATCCTGTGCTTGTGCACACAGAGTCGGTATTTGAGTATCGAGTTCTGGGGCTGTGCACAGGAGTAGAACATTTTGTTCAAATGGCGATAAACCAAATTGTTCGCTCAAAACTACCAGCGCAGGAGCAGGCTGCATTTGGGCTGCTTCTGCAAGCGCCTGTTCTGCCTGCGTGAGTTCATCTGATATGACGGATGAAACTGGAGTTGTTAATCGATGGGGTAGGAGTCCTTTACTAGATGGAGCGGCGCTGGTAGTTGTCTCAGCAATTTTTGTCAGCCGCAACCGGAGCCAATGCAATGCGACTGCCAAATACTGATCATTGTCAACTTGCCATTGCTCCAGGCTACTCATGATACCGTTACCTTTTGTCCTGGGTCAAATTCTAATTTAGGTGGTGTGCCTCGACGTGTGATCAGCAAACTATCTATTCCATCAACTCGTAAACGCACAAAATAATCGCCTGCAGGAACCATAGAAGGAAGGGTAAATTCCAGAGTATTGGTTGGGGCTGCAATATCGTCACTCGCGACCTGGAAATCGCCAATCAGCAAAAAAGTACGCTGTTCAGGAAGAATACGGGGTGTACAGGTCAAAGTCAACTGACGTGTAGCAGCAACATAACTTAGATTGGTGATGCGAGGGGCGATCGCCAATGTCAATTCATTAGTCGTACGAGTTTCACGAATATTGGAGCTATCAGGAAACTGGCGAATTCGGCTAACTTCCACTGTGACTCTGTAGACGCCGATTAACCACTGGTCTGGATCTTCCAGCGGTTCAGTCGCAAGGGGGATAGGATCGGGATTGTCAGGCAGGCGGAAGGTAATTTGGGTTGTAGAGAAATCTTCGATGCTGGGAGGTTGTAGGGCTTCTTTTTGGCGAGGATGCTGAAGGCGTATTTCAGGAGTTTCACCAGGCTCAGGGGCTAAGTTATATCCTTTGAGGGTGATAACGTCTCCAGAATTCGCTGATCCATCCCCACAGCGTGCTGCATTTTGTGGATTGGGTATTTCAATTTGAGTGAGTGTTGGAAATGGCGGCAGTAGGTTAGGTTGAGCTGTAAAGATTCGATCCAGCACAGGTAAGGGAGAGCGGGCAGGTCGAATACTCTCAATTAGTACGACAGACACTTCATAGGCTGTTGATACCCGATAAGGAGTCGTAAACGTAGTCCACAGTTTTGATAGGTCTTCTAGAGACAGCGATAGTGGTGTAATTCGCACCCGTTCCACTTGTTCATGAAGATCGTTCTCTAGGAGGGCTGCTCTAATGTCCTCTCGGTCTAGTACCGCGTTATCATGCAAGACTCGCATGGCTTTGCCTAACCACTGATGGCTTAAGATCCCATCATCTCCGCTGCCATTGCTACTAACCAGGTAGTAAAGATTGATTGCTAAGGGAGGCTGGCTTGTTTCTCCAGGTCTGATTTGATTAGGAATATCACGATTTCGCCAACTGGCATTGGGCATAATCTGATAGAGAAATAAATTGATTTGATCAAGGGCTGCATTTCCTCCCCCAAAGGCTCGATCCGGCGGTATCACCGTGACATTTTCACCTGGGATGTCAGGAATTCCTCGAATCAGTAATTTTTGTAAAGTTGCCGTGACTGTTGCGATCGCTAAGTCATTACTCATGGTTTTCCTCCATCCCGCTGGTTGAGGTATTCACTGAGGGATAAAGCTGGAGTTGACGACGTCGATTTGGAACGTGGTTTGAGCGTCGTTGGTGGTATCCCTCGGACTTCAATGCGACCAATCCGAACCTCAATTTCTGGTTCGGGTTGATTAATGGGCTGAGTGATAGACGAAGATAAATGAACAAGAGAAGATTGAGTAGAGGCAAATTCTGTCTGTGTACGATTTTCTAGAGTGATCCACGGAGAGCCAGCACTTGTCTCCTGACCAATACTTATCTCCTGCCCCTTAACCAAGGGAATAGACGATGAATGAGCAATAGCAGGAGGGACTAAAGGGAGACGGGCAGAACGAACCTGAGGATCTTGTTCAGGTTGTTTTAGGGACTGGGGAGGCGGAGAAGAGGAAGGCTCTTTAAAACTGGGTGATGGAATCAACTGCGGTGGCTCAGCTCTCTCACTCATAGGAGAAACAGCCTGAATTTCCAGGTTTTGTTGCGGTAGGAGAGGCGTGCTTTTGACTAAACGTTCAGATGAACTTGTGGGAGAAGAAAGAGTGAGTTGAGAGGGTGAAGGCAGATGCTCTAGATCATTCTGAGTTGCGTTCAAAGAGCTTAGGAAAGAGGGTTCCGTTGGGGCAATAGAAAGAGTATTTTTTGTTTCTAAGTTGGAATAAAGAACAGTTTGACTGGAAGATTCGAATGGGATCTGAGGAATGGGAACATCCGGTGCTTCTGTTGAAGGTTGAGGGGTTACCCATTGTTCTGGTGTGTTTTCCATCATGACCTCAGACGCAGGCGCGTAGCGGGAAGCAAGCCGAGGTTGAACCACGGATGCTAGTCCTAAAGTGCGTTGTGCCAGTCGGGTGAGGAAGTCTGTCATTAGCCAATCATCTTCAAATAAAGGTTGCGTCGCGTCGCACTCATGGCTAGGATGTCTACTTCATGCCAACTGTAGTGTCGGGCAAGTTGATGCACTTCTAACAAAAGGCGTCTTGCTTGAGCCGATAGTTCTGCCCAGAAAAAACTCACGATATCGAGCAGGATCTGCCATTCATGCTGGCAGGCAGGACAGGACAGGTCGAACAGGATTTCGGCTTGTGGATCGATTTCTGCCATGTGTGTTGCCAGTTGGCTAACAATCGGTGGTGGAAGCTCTTGATGCGAAATCTCAGTTCCATTGTGATGGGCTTGAAGAAGACAGCGTCTGAGCAATGAAGACTTCGCTATCTCGGGGGTCTGATCGCCTGCGATCGCCGCCAAATCAAAGCTATTGGGCAGGCGAAATCTCCCTTCAAATCCTGCAATTGTAAACGCATAGTCTGGTTCTAGAGATTGACTTGGATCAGAGAGTCGAATCTGAGCCGTTTCAAGCGTAAATTCCAGCTCTTCTCCACATTGAGGACATTGGGCAAAACAGTTGAGTGTATTGCCCAATGTCATTTCCCGTAAAGCCAGCAGTAAAGCATCTCGCTGTCCGACAGTGAGCGAAGCAAGATTGGCTACGGATTGATCTGGGTAGGAAAATACCAGTAGCGTCAATGCCCGATCGACCGGATGCTGACGCTGACCTATTTCCCAGATGCGGAGAATTTGCTCAGACGATAGGGGACGCATAGCAAGTAACTGCCTTATTCCTTTTTTCTCACTAAGCGGGTTCTAAGAAACTCGGTTCTGTCGGTTCAGCAACGTCAAAATCACGTTCCCATCCTTCGTTCTGAAGTTGAATGCTTTGGATGGCGATCGCGTTAGCATTGGCATCCAATTCTGGTAAAGCAGTGAATTCTGAAACCCAGCAGCGGTAAACTTTGTAGGCGATCGCAGTCTGTCCCGACTCGTTCATGACTTCGATGATGATTTCTTTACGAAAGTCTTTGAGCGAGACTTCGGCTCCTAATCCAGAACCATAGTTCCAAACTTTGTTTGCCCATTGTTCAAATTCTTTATCGTGGGTGATACCCCGCTCCAGCATGATCGGCTCATATTTAGTTTGACCGGGTGAGTGGCGTTGGCTGCTGGAATCTCCACCTTCTCGATGGTTGACCACTTCAGTGCTGCGCTTTAGTGCTCCCACTTTGCTGACACCTGCGACATATCTACCGTCCCATTTGACGCGAAACTTGAAGTTTTTGTACGGATCGAATCGTTGAGCATTCACACTAAATTGAGCCATTGCTGCTTCCTTTATACTTCAATTTGACCGGCTAATTGTTGCAGTTTAATAATCACAAACTCTGCTGGTTTCAATGGGGCAAACCCGACCACAATATTGACAATGCCCAGATTGATATCATTTTGGGTTGTCGTTTCCTTGTCGCATTTCACCAAATACGCTTCCCGTGGTGTCTTACCCTGAAATGCTCCCTGTCGGAACAAGTTATTCATAAAGGCTCCAAGGTTCAGACGAATTTGTGCCCACAGGGGCTCATCATTGGGTTCAAACACAACCCATTGGGTTCCTCGGTAAAGACTTTCTTCTAGAAAAAGAGCCATTCGTCGCACTGGCAAATACTTCCACTCTGATGCCAGTTGATCAGCCCCTTCCATGGTTCTTGCCCCCCAAGCGACATTGCCATAGACCGCAAACGATCGCAGACAATTAATCCCCAATGGATTGAGCTGACCATTCTCCCCATCTGTCAATTTATAGGTCAATTCTGATACCCCCGAAAGTATGGCTTCAGTTCCTGCTGGCGCTTTCCAGACGCCTCGCTGAGCATCGGTGCGAGACATAATACCTGCCATTACACCTGAAGGCGGAAAGGTTTCTAAACGATTTTCCTTAAGGGAATCAGCCAATCGTACTTGGGGAAAGTAAACTACCGCGTTTTTACTACGCAATAGCGAACGAATACCGCCAGAATCTTCTGCTGCCTTATCAGGAGCACTCCATTTTGTTGGCGGATCAACAATTAACATCGCCCTCCGCTCTTGACAATAGGCAAGAGCCTTAGTCAATAAGGATATCCCAGCGTCGTCGTCAGCAACATTAAGATCCCGTATATTGGGTGGAATGCACAAGAGATTAAATAGATCGACCTTGTCTAGTAAAGGATTCGTCTCCCCATTCCCCCAGTAGTCGCCATAAGTAGGAGGTGCATCACCATTTGAACCGCTCTGAAATGTTCCGGTACCTGCTCCAGGTCTTGTCTGAGGAATATCACCTTGTATGCGGACAAAATTGGACTCTTCCTGCAAGACTTTTGTGACAAAACGAGAGGCATTCGGTTTGATAGACAAATTACGAAAGACTTCAAGGGGGCGAGCAGTAGCCTGATTAGGAATTTTTTGTTGAATTGTCAGATTAAACAAGGTTTCATCTGGATCATTGGGTCGTGTATTTTGATCAATTGTGACTTGCAGTTCTTGATCTGTTTTAGAACTCCACTCACCAGCACTCGCAGCGACCAAGTTCAGTCCGCTAGCCGTTGTTGTAGCAGGTTTAGCTGTTTTACTGACTACCCGAATAATGATTGCATCCGAACCGCCGTTAAGGAAAAACTGTTGCACGGCATAGCTCATCATGCTCTCGACCCATAAACCACCAAACTTTCTTTCAAAGTCGCCAAAACTTTGAATCCGTACAGCTTTGTCAGTGGGTCCTTGAAGTGCACGTCCAATGAAAGCCGTGATAGAAGTTGCGACACCCGTAATTGTGCGAACGCCACTAGGAATTTCCTCAATATAAACACCTGGATAAGTAGGGGTTACGGGCATAATAGATTTCTCCTTTTAAAACAGAATGACGAGCTTCAAAACGAAAGAGTTAGTACAAGTTAAGGACTTGGAGCAGTTTCTGGAGCAGGTGTTGAACTAGGTTCTGGAGCAGGTGCCGGAAGGGTTGCATCACGCCCTACTAGAATTTCAATCACAGCCGGATCTTTTTCAGCGCCAGCAGTAGCAATAGTGCCAGCAGCACCACCACCACTACCTGCGGCTTCATCTTCAAGCTTGTTGGAGAATTTGATTTTTTTTACTGCACCTAGCAAAGTAGTAATTGATTCTGTCCCTAAGTAAATCTGAGGGTTATCCAGGCTAATAGCAGGCTTGCCTTGAGGTTGATACGTAAGCTTTTTATCATCGGCTGCATCGGATGGAGTATACATACTCGATTTGATCAGCAGAAAGCTGACTGCTTTTTCACCTGGTTGAACATCAATATCTACCTCAGCACCTGGTTTAACACTTACTTCAATTTTGTCGTAAGCTTCGACAGGAATTTTTATAGGCGCAACAGGAACCTGCGGACCTCCTTCTACCTGTATGCTGAAACCGACATTGATAATATTAGGCATTGCTCTTTCTCCTCTCTAAATTTGGTTTGGGTTTGAAATTGATGACTGGTGATGCAAATCACGAGTAAAAATTTGAAATTAGCGTTTTCATTCTAGTTATCCTAAGTTCCGCCAAATAGTTGGCGGATGAAGCGTTTGAGTTTTCGATACAACAACCATTCAGTGCGTCTAGAGGTTCTAGACGATCGCTCAATAATCTGCTCATCTAGGGGGTTTATGAAGGGCGCAATCGCCTGCGGACTGTCAAGATTTCGCTCCTCCAACGCTCTAAGGTTTTCTCGTAATATCTCAAGTTCACTACGCTGATTTTCAATAACCTCAGAGAGTTCTTCTGACATCATCTGTTGATCTTTGACGGCTTTAGTGAGAACGGCAACGACATCCAGAATTTTAATGGCTTGTTTATCAGATGAGGTGAGTAAGTCAGGCGTATCTTCTGCAATAAAGCCAGCACGCAAGCTTTGGGTCGCGTCTTCGGTATAGACATATTTTACAGGATTGAGCCTTTGCAGAATTTCCTCAACTTCTTGGCTGGATAAATCACTTACCTGATCTTTTAGTGTCCTTGATGAAATCTGCTTAAAATCTGACCCTTGAAATTCGTTGGCTTCTAAAACCCCTTTAGCAAAAATCCTCTTTTCTACTAAGAGAGAACCATTAACATAGAGCATTGGATCAGGATTATCCTGAGTAGGAGCATCACCAGGGAGTTCATCTGCGTTAATAAATAAGCGATCACACTTAATATCATTAGCAACTTGCAGAGAACCATCGACGTGCAGCTTTTCCTTTATGTCCCGTAAATTTTCAATGCCAATACCCACCTTGCCATCATTTCTTACCCAAAGCAGGTTTTTAAGCTGCGAATTTGTGATATTTAATGCGGCTTTCTGAGTATCACTGGATGCTCCTTGAACCTCAAGCTTAGCGTTTAATGTTACAGGAGATCTATCTGTACCAATACCAACACCCCCCTCTACTAAAAGACCATCTTTAGGTGCTTCTGTTTGATCATATCTTTTCCCGATTGCTGCATTCCCCTTTACTGTTAATTTACTAGCTGGGTTTTCAACCCCAATTCCAACAGTAGAATTTAAAGTAGTAGGAGAAGGAGTTGCAAGAGAGGTGCTTCCCCTAACAATTAGTGTTCCACTAAATACATTATTCCCCTCTGTCTTAACAACTCCAGTGAGCGCTGATCCATCTCCATCAAATGCGGTAGCTTTAACAGTACCGTTTACATGAAGCTTTACATTTACATTGGTGTCAGGTTGAGCGATTCCGATTGCAACCTTCCCATCGACCAGTAGCCCATTAGCAGGAGCCGTTGTAGTTCCGGCAAAGGCTTGCCCAATCGCAACTGCACCAAAAACATCAAGTTGATTTTTGGGAGTGGGTGTACCAAACCCAGCATTCCCTTTGACAATAAGACCATTTTGGGGAATGGAAGTTGAATTTAAAAAGGTTGCATCTCCAATTGCCACATTGCCAATTACCCCAAACTGACTGGAGAAGTCTGTTACCCCAATACCGACTTTACTAGTCTTGGTGAATGCAAAAATGCTTGCTTGATCTGGTACAAATTCAACTCGGTTAGGATTTTCACCGATGCGAATCGAACCATAGATGCTGGGATTGTTAGAAGTTGGGTCTTTGGTAACTGCGAAGGTTGCACCTTGAAATGTGCCTGCTGAAAATCTACCAGAAACATTGAGGTTATTTGCTGTAAGTGTTCCTTGAACGTCTAGATTGCCTTTTATGACCCCTTCTCTGGTATCAAAGGTATACGCTAGAGCAGGGAATATGAAACGATGATCTTGTTCCTTGATCAGTGGACTAAACTTCCCGTCTACGACCTCTACCGCAGCTAAGAGAGCATAGTCATGCTCAATTCCCAGTGCAGTTTGTGGTAGAGGCTGGCGCTTGTTCAAGTCTTCAGCCTGATTGTCTGACCATTCAATGTCATTTGTTGCGGCTCTTGCCGGAATTAGCCAGTAGTCGCCCGTTTTGTACTCAGATTCTTTATCAAACTGAACTTTGATTCCAGCTTCCAGTTCAACCCACTCTGTGCGGGTCAGGATGGACGCTTCCTTAGTCATGTGATCCCAACGTCGCACCTTCGTTGATTTTTGAACTTTCTCACCCACAAGGCTAGAGACATCAAACTCAATTTTATTGCCAGATACCCGACTCAAACGAGCCAACTGACCTGGTTGACCTTTTAACTCCCGTTCTTCATCCAAGATCTCAATCCATTGCCCAGATTTGGAAGAAGTCCATGCATCTTGGGCAGATTTGCGAATGGTAATGATGCCTTTTTCAAAATTTTCGTAGTTTTCAATAATACTAACAATGCTGCCATTGTCGCGCGACCATTTAAATGTAGCCTTCTTGCTTTCGGCTTCAGATTGATCGTCACCCACTTTACCGGGATCATGAATTTCGACACGATAGAGCTGATTTTCTAACCGACGATAGCGGCTGTCACTTGAGGTTGCACTACCAGATGCGGTACATAGTTTGGCACAAGCATTCATGTAGGGTTTGCGTCTTTTGCTCCTTTGAGGAAAGGTACTCCATGCATCCTTAGTGAAGGAAATCCACTCTGGTTTGCTCAAATCATCCGCTATTGTTTCATCTCTTTCATAAGATTCGAGTTCCTTCAAAACCTGATCGGATGCGATCGCCTTGTCCAGAAAAGTCTTAAAATCTGCCTGAAACGTATTTCCTTTGCTAGTTAGCTGGTCGATTTTTGGCAATAACGCATTAAAGCTTGCCGTCCATCTTGTCTTCTCTTCATCTGATGCAGAAGTGGGTGCTGCTTGCAAATCATTAAAATAACTCTGCAATTCAGCCTTTTCTTCAGTTGTTAATGTGATTTTTGACAGTAATTCGTCAAAGGGGTGCTGTAATTCTTTCTTGTCTTCTTGCGTGGATGTAGTTCTCGCCAGCAGGGTATCATAGGATGACTTTTGTTGATCTGGGTCAGGTGGTACAACCTTTGCTAAAAGCGCATTAAATGGAATCTTTAAGTTCGTTTCCTGGGCAGGCGTTAATGTGACTTTTGCCAACAATTGGTCAAAAGGCTGAACATCTGTTAATTGAACTGTTATTAATAGATTATCTAAAGCGGTTTTTAATGCATCCTGATTAACAGCTAGAAGAGATTTTAATATGTCCTCAAATTGCTGTCTCCATGATGGTGTGCTTGGATTTACAACTGTGTTTAACAGAAATTCAAATTTTCCTTTTGTATCACCCTGTTGTGCGAGAGGTATGTTGGCGGTTAGAAAAGCTTCAAAACTTTGCTTTAGCCTCTCTACGCTAAGACCATTTAACCTGCTGAGAAGATCAGTTCTAGTTTGTCCTGCAACAGTACTATCTTCAATAAATTTTCGATTTAGAGGTTGAAGTTTTAACTGCCAGACGGTTTTTGTTCGAGTTGTTGTATCAGGAAGATTGAGGGCAGGTTCACGCAGACCAGGATCTTCGATCGTCGTGATATGACGTTGCCAAACATCGAGATAGGCTAGATGTAAGCCATTTGCAGAGGGTTCAGAGTTAGGATGATCAGACTGTGTCTTGTAGGTTAAAGTACGGCTCAACTCCCCACGCTGACCGACCGAACCTGCCGAGTCATTTAATGGCAGTTCTAATGTTTGGGTATTAATTTCTCGATTGATTTTGAGAATCTTCTGATCACCTACAACCTTAATCCATTGACCTTCTTCAAATTTTTGACCATCAACAATTAATGTATTTACTTTGACTTGGTTAGAAGGCGTAACTTCAAACTTGACACGAGTAGCTTCCAGTTCGCAGAGCGTTCCATTCACATAGAAGCGACCGGGAGAAATTACTAAATCCTCCCCATTACTGCTGGTTTCACTAATTTTGAAACTATCTTTATAAGCTTTATCTGTTTGTTGATTCGGATCATTCTCGCTCGTTGGTGCGCCACTTTCTGCACCGATCAAATCTACCACTTGAGTTCGATACAAATGTGCCTGAATATCCGCCTGCTCATTCCAGTCAGAATCAAGTTGCAGGCGACCTTGTTGCATCAGCACACTGGTGTAATGCTTGTCAGGACGAAATGTCAATCGAGTGAAATCACCTTTCATTCAACTCTCCTCAAGTAATGTAAAAAATTCCTGCCTCTAAACCAAATCGCAAGTATTCTTCCAGGTTGGCTTGTAAGTTCGACTCCCGTTGAGGCTGCTTCAAATCGTTAAACACTCCCATCTCTGCCCCGTCTTCTGCCCCGGTGCGCAACTCGTTTGCACAGCTTTGACTCAGTTGAGCATAGCCCGGATCTCCATAGCAATCTGAAGTAAATGTGGGCTGCAATCGCTCCATAATCAGTAGCTTTTCGATCATGTTAGGCAATCCTGCATTGATAGACTGCCAGGAATTACCCTCATCATTTGAACAGTAAATAGCGCCAGCAGCCGTTCCAGCAAATAACTGTTCACTGCTCTGATTAGCTGCCAGTGCTGTGACATCTAACCCTTTCAGATCTAAACTTAACTGCCTCCAACAGTCTCCCCCATTAATGGAACGGAAAAGCTTACCATCAGATGTCGCTGCAATCAGCAAGTTATAGGATTTATAGGGAGTTTCAGGCGGAAGATCAGAAGAAAGAGATGCCTCAAGTGTGAGAGATGTATTGGATTCGATTGATGCAATCTTTTGTGATCGCCCAGAAATTGTCATCGATTCTCCCTGTCGCAGTCCTTCCTCAAAGAAGAATGTTTTCTGACCGTTTATGAACTCCTTAACGCTGTTAATTGTCCCTGTAATCTCACAAGCGATCAGAGATGTTATACCAAAACTGGATAGACCTTGGTTAACTGGAATCCACTCAGATTCACGATTAGACTGAGTCTCACTATTAAAGCGAAATACTCCTCCACTCACTGTCCCAGCAAGAATTATTATCCCACTGAAATCAATGGCTAATGCTGAAATGTTGTAATTCTTCAAACCATTATTTAGCGATATCCAGCGCTCGCTCCGACTATCTCTAGGTTCTCCCCTAGATTTACCATGAATCATCTGAAAAACTCCACCTCCCGCAGTCCCAGCAAAGACCTGTCCATTTTTAGTCACTGCTAAGGCTCTCACGTCAAGGTTGGTGAGACCTGCATTAATCGATAGCCAATTCTCACCATTCGCGTTGCCTCTAAGAATGCCCTCACCTGCCGTCGCTGCCAAAAGAGTATTGAGATGAAAGGCGATCGGTTTGGGTATTGTGCGATGCGTAAATGGAGCATTCAGTATCAGCAGCACTTTTTCGGTAGACCACTCAACAGCATCAATCCTTCGAGTTTGATAGTCCTCGCTTTGCGTATCATCACTTTGGGTGGTGTCGCTCGAAACCACATCTCCCACTTGGAATTCATCCTCTGGAATCATCTGGTTAATTTCAATCTGTAACCCACCTTCAATTAACGTACCTGTGAAAGCCCACTGATCTTGGCACAACACTGTAATCGTTGAAGTGACTCCAGGTAGGGTAAGAGGAATCCAATCATCTCCATTATTTTTGGAACGGAAAATCCTTCCACCTGTTGTTCCTGCTAAGACAGTATTGATTTCAAAAGCGTATGGTGATGAACCCGTGAGATTTTTAAAGCCCTTGTCAACTATCAGGAGACCATCATTGCGAATTTCAGTCACGGTACGAGTTTCGCCTTGGATGGCGATCGTATCCTTGGGACGGAATTGTTGAGTAAATGCAGCGACTTCCAGATTTTCTGCACTCACCTTTGTTGGGTCACTACTATCAATTTGAACCTTTCCAATTCCGGCTTGCTCATAAGCCAAAGTTGTCGCTACATAGGGGTTTGATAATCCCCGATTAGCCTTTTCCCAAATTTCGCCATTATTGATAGAACGGAAAATTCCACCACCTGCACTCCCGCTGAAGAGGAAGGAATCATGACTCGCAATTGAGGTAATCGCATCGGGAATGGGATCTAATGCTTCCTGAAATTCCTTATCGGGTTGGCACTGATAGCGAGGCGGTGTTTGAGAACCCTCTGGTACATAGGAGAAACGAATACAACCTGTCTGATGCAGTTGTACAGTTACCTTCTCCGTAAACAGACTATTGCTGGATTCTAGACTCCGAACGGTGGTCATTCCCAGAACAGTTGTGGTGAAGATCTCTGTATCTGTGCCAGGAGCCAAAATTGCTAATCCGCTGGTGTCTTCTACGCCATTTCTAGCTTGCCCTTTATCCAAAATGCTGTCTTCGATGCTCAACTTTGGAACAGCCTCTGTCAAGGTAATTGCACCACAAATACTGTGATAGAGGCTAATTTCTAGACGTGAATTGTCTGGGGGATCAGTTTCCTGCTCTGAAGAAGAATTCTCGAATAAACAATCCCAACCATTGATTTGAGAATCCAAACTTGAATCCATCTGAGTGACCCAGGGGAAAATCGTTTGCCAGATTTCGGCAAGCAGGCGATTCATCTGCTGCGTCACAAGTTGTGTCAGTTGCCCCAAGTATTTTTCAGGGGTTTGGTCAAGCTTTAGGTTGGAGTACCATGCCCCCTGAACAAAGGCAAGAACGGTCATGACAGAAGCAATGGCAGCCAATGGATCTTCTGCATCAAAGATGCAACAAGAGGAAAGCGTTTCTTCTTGCGGTTGAACCCATAGCCCACCTTGCTCTGGCACCAGCGTCGAATGAATCACTTGTAATCGCTCCAAATAACCCGGCAAGACTATCAATCCTCCTTCAATGAGTAACCCTTCCAGAATCAACTCTCCTTGATTAGGCTCTGTAGCAGGAGCAGTTCCCTGAACCGACACATTGCCGCAAATATGAGGACGACTACCGTCTACCGCAATAATTTTCAGCTTTTTCTCTTGGGGAATAGTGATTTCTAAGTCTCCCTCATAGGTCAGACTGTCTTTGATCAAAATGATTCCAGTGTCCGCTGGATCAGGCTCTTGAGGCACAATTCCCAATTGCTGCCAGTCTTTCTTAGTCGAAGAATCAATCGGCTGAAGCGGGAATCCCTGTCTTCTTTGAGGGGAAATGAACAGAACAAATTGCTGAGCCGTGTAAGAACTCAGGTCAAATTGATAAGCTTGCTCCAGATTGATTTCTCGTCCCTGACTATCTTTAGCAGTTCCAGCCGCAATGCTGATTCCTTTGTCTGTTGCGTTAACTTGCAGTCCTTCGATCGCCCGACTCGCAGCATCGATCCCATCAACCTTGAACTTAACCTTGGGAACGGATAGACTGGCAAGGCGGATATAGCGATCGGAATTTGCTTCTGCTTCCGATAAGATGTACTCTAGTTGCCATCTCTGCCCAATTTGACTGGTTAGAGAAACGACTAAATAAACTGTAGAACCTTGATAATCCTTAAGATTTAGCAACTGGGTAGTCGTCGCAATTAAGACATTACCCCATTTATCCACGGCTGTTCCTGGAGTAATAGCAACCTCTAATTTCCCTGGGCGCACATTGACATCTAATCCTTGGACAATACCGCGTTGGTGGTCATCACGAACGCTTAGATCGGGCTGACCCACACACCGCTGATCAGAATTTGCAGACCTTATTTTTAATCGAGCCAGAGGAATCAATGTACCTTCGGGATAGCCATCATCAGCGATCGCCGTTTCGGGCACCCAAGCAAATTGATAATCTTGTCCTTGCAAAGCTGCGCGATAGCAAATGACCAAGATAATAAACTGATCATGCTGATGGGGGTAAACACTCAGATCGTTCAGGTCAAAAGTTTCCATTTGACAGACTTGTAAGCGTCTACCTTGTCGATCAATGGCTAATCCTGGTGTGATCAGAATCTCTGTGGGACAGAAACCCGGTAAGACTTCCAGACCTTTTCCCACAATTCCAGGTTTGAATCGGAGAGGAACAGGATCGTTACTTGATTTAACCCGGCTTATTTGAACAGGTGACACCGTAACCCGAGCCAGAGGAACATGGATTTGATCTCGCAAAGCTTGCCAAGCAGATACGGTTCGAT
This sequence comes from Drouetiella sp., assembly GCF_059504425.1. NCBI lineage: Bacteria > Bacillati > Cyanobacteriota > Cyanophyceae > Oculatellales > Oculatellaceae > Drouetiella > Drouetiella sp. The sequence continues at coordinate 50,489 of NZ_JCACIN010000018.1, read as the reverse complement.
TCCAGTTTTGAATAGCGGTATCCAAAGGATTGTCATCGGCAGAAGCGATCTGCTCAACTTCCCAATAGAGGGGATTAATCCAGTTAGTTTCTGGTGTGTCCTCGATTAGTTTTTGACCCGCATTTTTTAGTAAATCAGTCTTGTTTGCTCCACGACTGTAAGGTCCCCCACCTAAGTCGTCACTGAATCCATAGAGATAGCTGACCTCTACCCGTTCTGGCAAGGTGCGATCCAGAAATGCGATGCGTCCCAGTTCTGGATCAACCGCAACAACTTTTGTGGGAATGGCAATATCATCTGGGTTCCGCTCGGAATCAGCGTCAGGAAATAGCCAGGACATATCATCAATCGGTACTTGTTCTTGTCCTTGTGCTTGCTCTGCCTGATTCTCTGCCTGATTCACAGCAATGGCTTCCTCTCGTTCCGCTTCTGTGATCGCCAAACGGCAAATCAAAATTTCTTCGGGTGGAATTGGATTGGGCTGACCATTCACAAAGATTTGCAGCACTGGGCTACTTTCGTTGAAATAACGGGGCGAGAGTAGAGGTTTACCTTGTAAGCGTAACTGCCGTCGCTCTTTCAGTTCATTGGCTAAGGAGCCATACCGTAGAGGAGTAGGTAAATTAATTTCCTGCGCTTGCTTTGTCAGGTCTGTGGCGGACTGGGGTTGGTTGAAAAGCGGCACATCATCATAGCCCAAGGGATTGAAGGTGCAAAATCGTCCTGTGGGATCAGCTTCTGTCACCGCTACGACACGGGCGGTTCCTCGCTGGATGGGATAGCTCTGTAGCCGCCAGACGAAGATGCCAATATTGGGGATATTGTATTTTCCACCTAGACTTGCCCGACGGACCTCTGCGGTGTAAGCAACTTGTTGTTCAAATGGAGTTCCAATCAGATCAAGCGAAGTGTTGTTACGCAAATCAACCGTTGCGCTGTTCGTCCGAAGATGGTTCAGATTTTGGGTGGTGATCAGCAAACGCGAAAATTCGATCGCCCGTGCCCGCCATCCCGTAACATCCCGCACGAGCTGCTCCAGGACTGTCGTAGTTCCTTTACGTCGCCGATAGGCTAATGTATTTGCCACATAGGCTCGTCGTTCTTGTTGCCCATAGGGGCGGGGGCGAGGAGGGCGATCGCCTAATAATTCTTTTTGAGTCGTCGCTAGTTGGTTCTGCGGCTGATTCTTGGGAAAAGAACTGGCATAGAGCGCCCTCACATCCAATAGGTCGCCCATATAGGGAATTGCCCATTCCACACAGGTTTCAATAAACCAGTTGTCATAGAGATCGCCAATGTCTTCTTCGATCGCCTCTACTTCCTGCTCAATCACTGCGAGTAGTGCTTTGAGGGGTTCTCCTTCTACCGTATCTCGCAGTTGGTATATGGCGGGTAGAAGTTGATAGAGGCGATCGCGCGATATCTGGTTCATAACAATCTTCTTCCCTTACAACGTTGATACAATTGTGAGTTGAATGCCTTCCGGGTTTAAGCGCAATAGCTGGGCTGGTTGAATCGTATATGTTTGGGCATCATAACGAGCGGATAAAGCAGTTAGCGATCGCTCTAGGGCTTTACTTCGACCCACCTGATACAACGCATCTAAATCCACTGCAATCACACCTTCCACAGACTGAACTGCTGCAATCACTTCAGATGAAGTCACGTCTTGCCCAAATTTACGTTTCTCAAACGCAAAGGTGTTTTGTAGGGTTTGACGAATTTTTTCGGTAACGACCTTGGCTTCATAGCGTAAATCCAGCAGTAGACGTGCTTCCAGGTTGAACAGTAGCCGCTCGTAAGAATCAACCTGTACCTGCTGAATCGGATCTCTGGCATTGTCAATGGCTTCTACTAGCTTGGTGTAAAGGTTTGAGTCTTTCAGAACCTCATTTCCCTGGACTCCGGCAACGGTGATATGCACCTGTTGGGTTTCACCATTCCAGAGGGGAACGGCTTGTGCCTTGCCAATGCCAGCAAAGCCTTGGGCAAAGTCTTCGAAATCGCGGATGGAAACAATGCGATCGAGGGTTCGCACTGTAGCAGGTGCATTCACCTGTGCTTCTGTCAAAGATTCCCGTGGCGCACCGCCTGTCGCAGGCAGCGGGTTGATCACCTCCGAAATTCCCAGCGGGCGGGTTTTGAGTAAGCTCAGTTGTTCCGCCTGCAAGTTTCCATCTAAACCAATGCCACTGCGATAGGTGGAAGTGATATTTTCCAATCCGCTTGGTAAACGTGCCCCTTTTGTGCCATCCCCAAAGGTGACAATGGTGGTGCCATCGTCTTGAATCCGAATGATGTAATTTTGGTCAGAAGGCTTCAGGGGATAAAGTGAAGAAACTTCTTGCCAGAGAATTCCATTTACCCGGACTTCTAAGGAACTCTCTGAGCCTCTAGCATTGGAGGCGGGCACATAGGTGAGCGGGGGCTTCTTCAGCCCAAAACGCTGATTTGGCAGATGACCATCCCCACTGCCCAAGACCTCCTGCACCGTCTCGCCATGCGTCGCGGGTACAACGTTGGCATAGATCCTCACTGTTGCTGGATCGTAGGCGCATTTTAAGGGCTGTTGTAGGGTGAGGATGGGACGTTGCTGCTCCGTCGGTGGATTTTGAATAATGGCGATTTCACTGACCACCTCGCTATCAGCTAAAGCTGGCAGTAAGGTTATTTCATTTTTGAAGTCGGACTGATCTAAAGCCGTCGTTGTGATGAAATCGCCTTGAAATCCATCTTTATCCATCAGCTTCCAAAGTTGATAGTTGGGGTTATCTGGGATAGAAGCAGGTGGCTCTAGAACCTGAAGGATATCTCCCCGCTGAACAGGTTTGGGATATGAGCCTTCGGGGGGCTGTAAAATACCAATTCCACCGACAAAAAAGTTGGAGCTTTTTCCTTGAGGCGGCAAGATTGCCCGCACATCCAGGTTTGTCAAATGGGTATTCACGGCTTCCCAAGAATCTCCATTGTTAGTAGAACGGAATACTCCAGCTTTAGAAGTGCCAACCCAAATAACTCCACTCTCATCAATCACTAGACAACGGATTTCCAGATCGGTCAATCCGGTATTCACGGCTGTCCAGCGATCGCCCAATTTCCGAGTACCAGACTCAGTACTAGAACGAAACACGCCGCTACCAGCGGTTCCTGCAAAAAGAAAGCCAGCTTTGGTATCCAATGCGGTGATGTTTCGGTTGGTCAGACCCGTGTTAATTGTAAAAGACGTGTTTGTAGTTAAGTCAGGACGGAAGGGGCGATCGACGATAAGCTTCCCATCAGAATTGATTTCAGAGGTGATTTCAAGAACCGTTCGGCTTTGCCCGCCTGCGTTGATGACATCCCCCGGTTTCACCTGTTGCATTTGAGCGCTGAAGTTTGCACCTTGACCAGTAACGACAACTCCCTCGGTTGTAATTATGCCTGTTCCTTGTCTTGTATCTATAATTTGTTGCCAAGTTAGAAATTTTGTATCTATGCTGCGGAAAATGCCATCTCGAATAGTTCCTGCAAAGGTGAATTCTGGACTGGCTCTTGGGTAACTGGTTAGGGAATGGACATCCGTATTATTTAATCCTGTTGTTCTCCAAGTTTTACCATTATCGACTGACCGAAATACTCCACCGTTTATTGTGCCAATTAAAATTTGTCTCTCCTGGTAAAGGTAGATGACTCGTATGTCACTGTAGGTAAGACCTGTTGAGTCCTCCTCCTTGTCCCAGGTTTGTCCAATAGGAGACTTAAAACGAAAGATTCCTTCGGCGGTACCCACAAACATCAGATAAGATTTAGCTGAATCATCAGATTGAGTTAGGAGAAGAGCCTGAATCTCTTTCATTTCTAAAGTTTTACTAGTTGAGTCCCATTCGATGATTGGTTCCCAAAGCTCACCCTTATTTGTAGAGCGAAAGATTTTTTCAGTAGTGCCTGCTAGTAAGATGGTTTCATCTTTATCAACGGTCAGCGATCGCACTTGAGAATTTGTTAAACCTTTATTTATCCTTTTCCAAGAATTTGATTCGTTCAGGAGAAATACTCCACCAATCTCATTTAATTGAGCACGGATTCGTTGACCGCTCACAATCAGGATTTGATTCCGGTGCAATTTTTGAACAAATTCACTCAGAAAAACGGTTTTACCCTGGATAGGATCTTGGAAAATGTCGGTTTGGCGATCGCTTACAATCAGCGGTTCTGGAACTAATTCCAGTAGTTCACTTTGCGCCAGAACAATTGTGCTTCGAGCATCACCAACTTTGGCAGCATCAAGTGCAGCACGAGTGACCAAACTAATCTGACCAAAATTCTCACTGGTTGCAGGATTTTCCCTCACAACTGGTACTACGCTTCTTGCTCTAGCGGCTGAAGATATATTAACAACCTTATACGCCTTATGACTTGGTGTATCCGTAGGAGGTTTATCATAAAGCACAATCCAGCTACCTTGCAAAATTTGAGGATATAGAGAATCAAGATCAAGCTCAGTATTGGAAGGAGCATTAAGCAAATTCTGGATATCACTCCATTCGCGTGTTTCCGAAGGTGGTAGTGGAGGATTCGGAGGAGGATTAATATGTGTTACTACTAAACTTACTGTTTTAGGAGCATCGTAGCCAAAGAGAAAAGCTTTTTGTCGAAAGGCAAAAAGTTGAGGATTTTGTAGAAGAATACTTTCCGTGGGTAGACCCGTACCGTTTACTGAAAAGGCTGTTTGCCAGCGTACAAGCGTATAATCATCAGATGGATTAGCTATCACATCTGTTAACAGCATTAAATATCTCCGATCCGCAAAATCATTATCAAGTAGCAGGATAAAATCACCTGGTTTTAATTGAGTATTAATTCCTTTGAGATAGAGTTGTTGTAAACCTTGTTGTATAGGGCTTTTGACTGCTTGAGGGCGACTAGGGCGAGGCTTAAGATTGTTCCAATCCACACGAGCCAAAAAATCCTCACTCGTCTCAAAAGTTTGAGGCAATTCATCTTCCCCCGGAATACTCACCACTTGAGTCCCCCTAGGAATGGTGGCAACTTCAGGCGAACCAGGCGCATCCTCCACCGTAAAAGTAAAATAGCTACTAGCAGCTACTCCTGGATTAAGCTCATAACCAATCATTCGAGCCAGTTCCAACACCGATCGCCGTTCCGTGGCGGTTCGCAAATAGCCCTCATTGGCAATCCGTTCCTGATAAAAAGTTAGAACATCGGCAAGTACTGCCCAGGCATCTAAGAGGGCGATCGCCGTATCATCGCGATCGCGGGTGGTCAATCCAAATAATGGTCCTTTTTGCTCGCTTTGCTTAGGGCGCAAACTATCCCGCAATAACGTTAACAACCACTTCCGAGAAGCCGTATAGTTCGTAATGCGATACGCGAGATGTGGCAACCCAGCTCGGTTTTCAGGTTTTTGAGGTGCATCTTTAGCATTCATAATCCACCCTCCATTTGAAACTCAATCCTGCCGTTTTCAGGTGAGCTAGGATCATTATCTAACCGAGCAATTTCTAACAGATCAAACGCAATTTGTCCCAGTTCTAAGGCTCGTCTACCTTGGTCGTCTGATTCAACCCAACGCTTAAACTGAGTCACATTCACAGACTCAACGCCTTCCACGGCAATGGCGCTTGAGATCACTTGACTGAGGTAAACCGGGTCACCAAAGCTGAAGCGATCGGGGTGGAAAAAGCCCTTTTGCTGGGTCGCCAAAATTTGCTTACTGAAGGCATCCATTAACGCTTTCTTGATCGCACTCTGGAAATACCCTGACTTCACTTTGACCGTCATCTCAATATCGAGTGCCACAAAGCGAGGGTTCTCAATTTCAATATCATGTCCGGTAAGACGAAACTCCTCTAGAAACGCGAGTAACTTTTGCTTGAAATCACCCTCAATCGATTCTCCTTCTTCCCGATCAACCGTAATGTAAATTGTGTGCCAACTCCCTGTCCAGCGTCGGTCTGCAATTGCATTTTGCACGCCCGGATATTGTTTGGCTCTCTCGGCATAATCTGCTGTCGTGACTGCCCGTCGCTGCACTCGAAACGCTTGAGGCGCATACTGTCGAATCTGTTCAATCGGTTCTGGGTCAACACCACCCTGGGCAGGAAGCGGATTATAGAGCATGATAACGTCGTTCTCATCCTGATCTTTTTTCTGTTTAAGAATTGGCAGATATTGACGTTGATCTTCAACTAAGTTCTCAGACAAGAGCAGAATATTGGTAATCGACTCAGCCCCCACATTGCCACTACTCCCATTACCGATGCGGTACGTTGCATACAAGCGCGTATCGGCATTAGGTTTCTTACCCAACGTACCATCCCCAAACCGCAGATACGCCCGTCCATCCTCTTCTGTTTCGACGACAAAATACCGTGCAAAGCGATCGCCAATCAATAGATCCCGTTGTGATTCCCAGCGTGAACCTGCTTCTGTTGTCGAGGTGGGTGGACTATTTTCCCAAACGGCGATCGCCGGACGGGCATCCCGCAATTCCCATTTCATGGCAGCATTGGCGGGTTTCTCCTCATCAAAATAGACCCACTGGTTTTGAAGATTATAGACATACCCCTGTTGTGTCAAAGGTCCTTCCTTTAAACGGGGTCGATGCTTTGTCCGATTCCAACCTGCATCTCTCCAGAGTTCTTCGAGGGATTGGTCTAACAGTTCTTCATTTTGGCGTAAAGAGTTTGATTGAGGTTTGGGGATAGTACATCCAGCATCGACCAAAACAACATTTCCCCGCGCCACACTAATGTCAGAGATGGGATTACCACGGGCATCAACATTCGATAGTTGCAAATCAAATGGTAAGGCATCTTCTACATCCCATTTAACTTTGATAATAGCTTTGCCATTCAGAGGATCGGTTGCCGCTGTCACCTTCGTCAGCCGTACAACATGACGGTGAGTGCGATCGGCATCAATTGCTAAGCCTGATGTTGCCCCCCGAACTTCTTCAAATACTAAAACACTGCCTCTTTTGAGGAGTTTTTGTAAGACTCGATCTAAGTTCTCTAATTCTGAGTTCTCCAGTTCTGAGTTTTCCGATCCAACTGGACTTTCCAAGGTCGCCTGAGTCGAACCCTTGGGTAAACAACATTGCTCATCTTCCCAAGTATAAAAGTGCAGCGTATTCAAACAGGAATGCAGGGTGACATCATGCAACGTCTCGAATACCTGTGCCCCGGCATTTAGCGCATCCTGAAACTTTTCGATCGATAGCACCCCATCTTGGAAGATTGAGCGAGTTAGCAACTTAACTCCAGTGCGGTTTTTCTCAATTGAAGGTCCCAAGAGGGTCACCCCCTCTATCGAGGATTGATTATTCTGTGGATTGAAATGAATCACAACCCAGGCGCGCGCATTGCAGCCATCATGGATTAAATAGTCTAATAGGCGAGCATGGCGACGAACAGAGACTCGTTTACGAGCCGTTCCTAAGTAAGCTTCTGTAGCAACAGCATCCTGGTAGTAGCTGAGATAGTCGCCCGTGTAGGCTAACAACTCCACCAACATCACCCCGATGTCTGAGGGGTTTCGCTCCCTCCACTGCGGGATTGTTTCTGAAAGGCGATCGAGCATTAACTGGCGAAAACTGGTGTAGTCTTTGGCGAGATAGTCAATAACGGGTGGGGGTGGTTCTGCTTCAGGTAAAGGATCAGGCGGTTGACAGTCAAATTGGCTCAACTCCTCTACCCAGAAAGAGAAAGATAATTGGGAAAGCTGGGGATCAAATCCGTCTGGTGGTTCCAGATCTTCCAATGCTTCAGAAGTGAACGCGGAGTGCACTAACCGCAGCGTATATTTGGAATAATCCCCCACCTGGTTGGTGCGAACGGTTAAAACATTTGTATTAGAACTGACAGATTCTACCGATAGGTTTTGGACTCGCGCGCCCCCTGAGATCTGGATATTTTCTTCGCTTAACTCTGCGCCAATGTCCATGAGCGAGTGAAGCAAATACACCACGAGGGTTTTTTGATCTGCCAGTACCTCTAGATAGTCAATTCCATTCAAAACAGGCTGTCCGTTTTCTAGTTGGTTGCGGACTGCCCTACGTCGCCGCTCATTTTTACAACGGTATTGAGTCGGCATCTCACAGCACCTCTCTACTAAATTGTGCTATTTGCCGCTGTCGATTTTGTCGAACGATATACTGAACAGTCACCTCTAATCGGGAGTCAACGTTCTCAACATCAACCGCTTCCAACAAAATCAGATCCCCTAACCATTGCTCGATCGAGCCTTGGACTAATAATTGAACGGCTGCCGCCAACTCGGAACTGTTAGGTGCAAAGATCAGTTGTTTCAAACCGCTACCAAAATCGGGACGATTGACCCGCTCCCCCGGTTCTGTAAACAAGACTTGTTCAATCAGGTGGCGAATGTGAGGATCATAGGTCACCTCTGCCACTCGTCCACGCCCGTCTATCTGAAAGGGATAACTGATTTGCATCGCTAAATCCCCTTGACTCGTTGTTGTGTCACTTTAATACTGGGAGGCCCTTGGGGAATCTCTTCTGCACTTTTGCAAAGCCCCTGGCTGGTTTGAAGAATGACAGGGTTGCCGTTCACTTTAACGCGGGTGGCGCCTCTAAGCCACTGTACTTTAATGCAGGGTTGAGGTTTGGGACCAGGTATCGTAAAGGCACAGCCTGCTATTAAATATTGATCGGTTAATGTGGCGACTGCTTGGCTACTCACTTTAACCCGAGGACTACTGACGATCGCCGAGATTTGTCCCGTTTGATGGGGGCAAGTCGCAACCGCGTTGACATGAAAGATGTTGTCGCCCATCAGGTCACCTCCAAAGCATTGTTGTTGATTTTGACGCTACTAGACGAAGCTTTAATCGTTCCTAAACTACCTGCGGAAATCTCAATTCCCGTCGAATCAAAGACCAACTTGAGCGGTTGGCTGACAACGGGCGGCTCGACTTCGATCGCCAATCCCTTAGTACTCCCAGAACTACTCATTTTAATCGTGATGCCTTTGCCTCCTGTAGCAAAGGCTTTGAACACGATCATTTCATCGGGTTTAGCAACCTTGGCTTCCTCGGGTAACTCATTATTGCCCCAAAAACAACCACTCCAAATGGGATAGTCTGGATCGCCACCTTCAAACTCCACCCAAACATTGGTATCAACAGGGGGAATCGTAAACAGCCCAATGCCTTTTCCAGCATAGGGAGAGCAGGGCATTGCCCAACTTTGTTTACCCTCTTCAAAAATAGAGGCGACACTCACCTGAACACGGCCGAGATTCAGAGGGTCTTTGTTAGCGGTTATTTTCCCACGATATTTGCCAAAAAATTGCTGCACTATTTTATGTCCTTTTATATGGTTTTATACGGTGCTGCCTAATCCTTCACGGGTAATGGTAAAGCTCTGTTTGTAGTCCCCCTTGTTGATTTTGTGGGTGACACTTTTGACGTAGTAAAGACCGTCATAGTTAAACCCAACACCCCGTAACGTCACGACTCCTCGGACTTGCAACAGCGTACCGTAGGTGACAGCGTCTAAATCCCCGGTCACAGTGATCACGTTATCGACAGAGCGATCGGTAGTCGCCTGTGCCCGTGCTGCCGCTTGAGTCGTGTCTCGTCCGGTTTCACGGTATCGTTCAGTGCGTCGGTGAGCTTGTTGATTGAGAGCTGACTGAGCGGCGAGGGCTGGGCGATCGCTGGTGTTTTCAGCAACAGACTGAATCTGATTGGTACGGCGATCTTGCACTTTCCCTTTCACCTCAGTCACAGACATGGCATTATTTTGGAAGCTGATCGAGGTGACATTGGTAAAGGAGCCCATGTTGACCGTTAAGGCAGGTTGGGGTTGAGTCTTGCGTTGAGGTGGTCCCCAATAGGCTGTGCTTGAGCCTGATGCAGGCCCGGGAATAACATAGAAGACATTGGAAAAGCGATCTGCGATCGCTTTGAGGTATTCCAGATCTGTTCCTTGCTGGGATGGAATCCGTTCATTTTTCGTGGGGCGGTCTTTGAATTGGGGAATCACGATCTCGGCAATTATTCCATACTGGGTATATTGCGAAATCAGCATTCGAGCGATTGTGGCTTCATCTTGAGCCGTATGTTCAATCGATTTTTCCTCTAAATCCATCATGACGCTGACATCTTCGCCCGTGATCGCAAATGTCGAGTTACCGGGTTCCATGCTAGGCGAAAACTGGTGGTTGGTAATGATTCCGTCCATTAAGACTTGGGCGGTTGCACCCATTGTGATGATCAGAATCACCCGATTGAATACTTTCAAGAGCGGCTCTTTCAGCAGTTGATAGTCTTTGACATCATTACGGTTCGATCGCCCTAACTGAAAGACGATTTGAAAGCCAGAACGCCCCTCATCGCTTTGAGTCACTTCCACGCTTTTGAGCGCTTCTATTAGAGATCGCGGCGCTGGTTTAGGGATATTTTCACCCATTAGTAATGTTAAGTTAATTCCTAGTGACATTGTTCATTCCTCACACCTGAGGGGTTGGAATGCGAATGATCCTACCGACTTCAGCGATTAATTCTTCTGGGTTCATTGTGTTATTCGCATCACACACCTGCCAGAAATGCAGGGGATCACCCAAAGTACCGTAGGTTATTAAATCGAGACGATCGCCCTCAAGCACCGTAACTTCCTGCAAGAGAGGCATTGTCTGTCCTTGAGGCAAGAACCGGCGACGCTTATAGGCGATTTTGCGATCGTCCGCAGTCGTGTATTCTAGGGTCTCCAGGTTGTAGTAACGGCTGGTATGTTCAAACATAGCGAACCTCTACTCTGCAATTACGTATTGGACAAATATTGTGCTGCAACCCTATTCTTTTTTAACCGCGAAAGCGTGCTGCAATATCAACGCCTGTAACCGCTGCTGGATTACTAATACCTCCTTTCTGAGCCATGCGTTCTTTCGCTTTATGGTGCGCCAGAAACAGCCGAGCACCGCGCTGTCCCCAAGGCAAGTCGCCGTAGTTCAGCACGCGCAACCCTAACGACACTTTTGCCCGAATGGGGTTCAGGTTCACATCATAGGCTTCTTCCATAATGCTAAATTCGGTTAAACGAACGGGCAGCACCCGCTTGCTCCCCCAAACTAGCAAGGTCATAGGCGCTTCCATCGGCACAATTTCTAGCATCCCCATATCAGCCAATCCCATGTTTGATTCAATATCTGCACTCGCAGGATAAATCAGGGTTTCCAATGCAGAGAGTTGGGGATAAACGCCAAATTCAACGGCTGCATCCTGGGCATTCTGGGCTTTCTCTAATTGATCAGTAGCGTCTAACTCAATATCTAATTTGATGCTTTCGGCGGGTGCGCCCTCTAATCTCAATGCCTCAGAACGACTACCCTGAGCTTCCCCTGCCGTCTGGGGCTGGAGGGTGCGGGATAGGGTTTCTGGGTTGTATTGAAAGGCGATCGTGCTGACGATTGTATTAGTGGTTGGAGCAACCGCAACGATCGCTCCTTTAAATAATTTGGGAGAACCAGGGAAAGTAGTCATGGGGCAGTTATCCTTTCCTATTTTTTCATCCTGTTCTCTATAAAGATGCAACCTATCTACAACTATGCCTTTTTTACAAAAGCAAAGGCATAGTTTGACAGGATGAATTTTAAGATAACAAACCCTCACGTATGTTTTATACGCGTATTCTGAATGACTTGACTAAAAATGATTTGACTAGCTAGATGGACTTTGCATCTAAAAGATTTTCTACTCTCCATAAAAATACGCTAGTCAAGTTCCACTTAGCAACTTCTATGAATCTTTTGTTCGGAAACTTAATAGTTATTCATAGCATTACTAAATAAATTCAAAGCAAACAGATCAAAGCGAACCGAGCAGCAAAAGCAACCAGAATCTAGTCACACAAAATCTGTTTGCTTTGATACTTTTTCAGGCACAATTGGGTTAGCTGATACCACTCCTTGATCTAAAAGGTGCGGCTCCTTGTTGGACAACGTGAGTTAACTCATGGGCGAGGAGATGCTGTCCGTGAGGGGCTTTGGGCTGGTATTGGGCTGGATTAAAAAAGATGTCGTGTCTACGGGTGAAGGCTCGTGCATTGAGAGCCTGGGTAGCCTGGGAATCGTGATGCACCCGAACTTTGCTAAAGTCATGATGGAAGCGAGATTCCATGAAGGTGCGGGTGGGTTCTGGTAAAGGTTGACCTCCTCCTTGCCGGGTACTGAGGTGATTTTCAAGGGTTGGAGTGACTATTGGGACTTGCCCTGGTTGCGCCTGGGTTTGCACTGGTTCGTCTTCTTTCTTTTTCTTTTCCTTGACTTGCTTATCTTTATCGGCTGTCACTGCCTTTTCTTCTGCTACTACTTTTTCTTTTTCTGCCTGTTGTTTTTTTTGTTCTGCTTTGTAGGCGACATCTTTGGCGACCTTCTTTTTTTCATCTTCTGCGGCAGGTTGCCGCTGCAAGGGCTCGTTCATTTGGCGTTGAATCCGCCCGATCGCGGGCATTGGCGACATTGAACGAGAAGCAATCGCTGGGCTAGATGACTGCATTACTCGATCTGCCATCCGATCAGCTTCTTGCTCGTATTTATCTCCCGGTCGTCCAACTTGCAATTTGGGTTGGATGGGCAATGTTGTGGTGTGAGCAGACACTTGGCTAAAGTCTTGTCTAAAACGTGACTCTGGCAAAGTTTGAGGGGTGTTATTGGAAAAGCTTTTAGGGTTTTGGTCATGCTCAGAGGCGATGGAACGAGTGCGCGATCGCTGTAGCAACCCTGACACGAGCAAACCGCCAGTTTTTCGGGGGTTGACTTTCCGGGCATCGAACCGCTGACTCATAAGCGCCCCCTTTGGGATTGGAATTTGTTTATAAAGTCCTTACCCTATCTAATGCCATAGATTAGGGCTTTTGTTTCCTTTTGCCATGAAATTGCAAAAATTATTGATATTTTGAGCAAAAAACTTGCGGTTGGTGCTTGAGATGAGCAGTAATGGCGCTAGGGTTCGGGGTCATCTTGAGTGTTGGTTGTAGCGATGGCAGTTTGACTTTCGATTTGAGAAATTGCTTCTGCTGCCGACAGCCTGCTATCCATTACAGCCTGGATGCCCGGTAAGTAGTGATCCATCATCATGATGTTGGCGTAAACCAGTTGTTTGATCAGGTCGGTGGTGAGGAGGTCGCCTTCTACATCAATGCTGGTTTTGTAGCGAATCTCACCATCATCAAAGTCCATCTCAAAGTTGCCGATGATGAGCCCGTAGTTGGCGCGGGTGAGGAATTCTGCCATCGTTAGTCGTTTGTCTTCGGGGGCAATGTCAGGGTAAATCGAGTAAAAGACAAATTGCTCCTGGTCTTCTCTGGCTTGGGCATAACAGTTCCATCTGCCGTTTTCGCCTTGGCAGGCGACTTGTAACGTGGATTGCCCCTGGAGCTTGGTAAAAGTCCAATCGTCTTCGGTGAAGAAATCAATGACGGTTTCCAGAATGGATTCGTCGTCATCATCGGTATCCTCTTCACTATCATCCTCATCTTTGGAAAAGGCGTTATCGAGCCAGGTGTCGAAGCCGTCAAAGAGGGTAGTGACGCCTTTGAAGAGTTCTTCGGTGATGTCCTGGGTTGCGGCGGTAAGGTTGGCAGCAGTCCAATCTTTGAAAAAGTTGGTGATGCCTTCAGCAATCTGTTCGCTGGAGGCTCCGGGCTGATTGAGGGTTGCTGGATTGACGTAATTCCAGAAGGTGGTGTAGCCCGTTTCACCTGTTTCCTGAATTTGTTTAACAGACAGGCAGAACCAGCTTTCGGTATTCAACAGCAGATTGAGGGCTGCTTCTGTATTTTGAATCGTTTCTGCTGAATTGCCTTCTGAAGCATTGGGTTGGACTTGCTCGGCTTTTTGTTGGCTCAGAGTTAGCAAATAAGCAGCGGCTTCTTCAGCCGTTTTGGCGTGCTCTAGCAGGAGGGGAAGCAGATCGCGATGGAGGGTGACTTCGAGTTGGATGGGGCGATCGGGGAGAAAGTCACCGTTGATGAGGGGGGTGCGAAATTCGGGTTTGAGGTTGAAGAGGGCGTTGGCGTCGATATGGTGATAGAGACCAGGACTAACTTCAAAAGTGAGGCAGCATTCAATTACTTGGTCGGATTGCTGAGCAAGGGCAACAGTGAGCGTATGAGCGATGGTAGCAAATAGAGAAGAGCTTTCAAACTCTAAATGATTTAATTCGTAGAAATCAGTACCAGTAACCATACGAAAAATAATTACCCATTGGGCTTAAGTCAGGTTTCTTGGACTTAACAGAGAAATATTGTGGAATATAGACTTGGTGGTTCAGATATAGCAAGTCCAGCTTCTAAAAAACGATACTGTTCGGAAGTAAACGAGGTTGGTACAAATCCATTGTGTCTAGCTAGAGCGACTACTGCACAAGCTTCGGGGTTGAAGTCGGGATAATCCCCAGGCTCATAATTCATCCAGCTATCTTCAAGCTCCGCCATCCAAAAGTCAGCTATGTCCTTTAAAGCTGCTTCAGTGACATCATGTTGACCTGCTGGAATACTTTGCGCTAATTTTAGCCATGCCTTTCTTTCACTATGTCTACCAGTTTTCGGCAATTCAGACATTAGATGACCGCCAACTAAAAGCCAAATCACTTGCGCCGAGATCTGCTTGCTCACATCTCCAGTTAGAGGAATAATTCTTAGAAACTCCCATTCTTCTGCCAGAATAGTATATAGAATGCTTTGATAAATTTGATCGGTTAGAAACAACCCGAAAGCTGCAATTGCAGACCAACGTCGCCATACTTGATGTTCTGCACCAGAGGCATATAAAGAAGATGCTATTTCGATCGCCGCTTCAGCTAGTTCAGTCAATGCCTCCTTCCTGTCGATAACACCGTCTGTTAGTAGCTCAAATACACCCTCTATCGCACCACTGGCAGACGATATTCCTGCTCCATTTTCTGCACCTCGCCTACGCACTGGAGCATGAGGTATACTCAGACTCTCAAACTCTTGTTGCAGGAGAGAAATAAAGGTTTCCTGGTTTAAGGTGATCGATGTCATAACAATTTTCCTTTAGCTGTTTTTACTAGAAATCATCATCCATCAACAGTAAAGCTCTAAGAGGTTTTATTGTCCCAGCACGCTAGTCCAAAACTACCCACTTTAGTGGGAGGCTTTAGCTGGTACTCATCTCCAGAGAGGTTTTGGCATCCACAGGAATGGTAGCTTTGACGTAAACCGTTATGGCAGAGCAACGAAGAGGCAGTCATAGTGTCACCCGACTGACTGTCCACATCGTCTGGGTCACGAAGTACCGCTATCACGTCCTTAAAGGAGACATTCAGAAACGGTGTCGAGAATTGATCATCCAAATCTGTGATGCTGAGGACATCAAAATTCTCAAAGGGGCAGTCAGTCAGGATAATGTCCATATGCACCTGGAATATCCTCCATCTAAGTCCATCAGTGACATCGTGAAGCGCCTTAAAGGTCGAACGTCCAGGTTGTTGCAGCAGGAGTTTCCAGAGTTGGAGAAGCGATACTGGGGTAAGCATTTCTGGGCAATTGGGTATGGAGCTTGGAGCACTGGAAATCTTACAGAAGAACTGGTCGCTGAATACTTGGAGCATCACCGGAATCCATCGAATCAGGATCAAGATAACTTTCTGCTGGAGTAAGTTACCTTGGACTTTCAGTCCAGCCCAACCTCTGCACTTTCAGTGCAGAGTGGTTGAGTTATTTTTTTGCATCTCTGCTTCAGCCCTTTGCTGAGCATCCTGTTCAATGGGAGCAGCTAGTTTAATTGCCTTCTTAGTAAGAATTTTATCTAGCTTTTTTGGATTAGAAGATACAGGTGAAATGTCCCATACGATATTGTGTTGCTTAACAAGATTTTTCCCTGGGATGCCACCAGTAAAAGCTACTTCATCTTGATGTAATTTTCGATGGTTTATGCTGATTTTTTCCTTTTCTTGCAAACCTCGAACATTGGCAGCATTTTGCTCTTGAAGCTCTTTTCCAGAAAATAGATATACAGATACTCGACCTGCGACGCCAACCTGCCGACGTCGTGGCTGTAATTCTTTATTCAGGCTTGCTCCCAAAGCATACTTGATAGGATGTTTTGCACGCCAGGAAGTAGAAATGAACGGTATAGCACTGAAAGACAAACCTTTATAAGGCTTTTCTTTTTTCTCCTTCAATTCTTTCTTAAACTTACCGTACGTATTGATATATCTCTGCAGCAGAACAAGGATTTCACTGTTAAATGGCTGCTTTGGCTTCCACCAGGATGTGACATCTTTTGCTGTAGCTGATTCACCTTTGCTTTCTTTTTTCTTAAGTTCTACTTTTACCGTTTTTACAGCTTCTTCTAAAACCTTTTTATCTTTTACATCACTACCATCAAATGTTTGACTTTCTGCTAACTCTAATGCAGCAGCGCTAAACGTAGGCTCACCAACTTGGCTCTTTAATTCATCTTCATATTTCTTTTCATCTTCAGCAGTGTGATTTTCTGCCTTAAGAAAATGTATGCCACGGTAAATCGGGAGAACTAAATTGTTCTCTACGGCATAGGCAATTTCTGCATCGGTGTCAAAATCGTTCGGTCCAATATGAACGTGAAAATCTAAGTCAGTATCTTTCTTGTCCTGTTCTGGTGGTTTAAAGGTAATCTTCAGCTTAACAGGCTGTTCCAGTTGCTGGTTATATTTGGTTTCCAAACCTTTTGCTTGCTCTTCTTTCTGCTTACGCAATTCTTCGTAAGTTCCATCTTTAGAAGGTTTCTGCGACATCACTTTGACAACGACTTTACCAATCTTGGCGTGTTGCTTCTCTGCCTTTTTCTTGGCTTTATCCTTCTTCTTATCTTTATCTTTACCAATGCCAAGCTTTTTCTTGATCTTACCAACAACAGCTTTAGCTTTTTTCTTCGCTTTCTTGACTAATGCTTTTACTTTTTTCTTGGCTTTCCTGACCAGTGCTTTCCCTTTTTTGAAAACGCGTTTAACGATGGGTTTGACTTTTTTCAGCAACCATTCGATCGCCCGCTCAATGGGTTTACGGACAGCCTGGAAGATTTTTCGGACTTTCTGAGCTAAATCGCCTAGATTAAGGAGCTTGGCGAGGAAATCAATAGCCAGGACGATAAAGTTTTGCAGTGCTGTGACAATCCTGCTGGCAATGCCGCCTATATCTCCTCTGACAGCCATTTCGACGGAATCCATGAAGGCATTAACCAGTTCTCTAATGCGATCAATGTTATCCACCAAGAAGCGTAAGCCCTTGTAGAGGAGCTGAACCGCTTTAATGAAAGCCCCTACCGGTGTAAACAGCAATCCAATAAAAGCTAGTGCTTTTTTAACGGTTTCAAATATGACGGTTTCCTTAACCTGATTAATGATGCCATCAAAACTGCTGGCAATCGTTTCCTTGAGGTCATCCCACAGGGCAATTAAGCCTTTCCCCTGAATTAGTTGGAAAATTTCCAGACCCTTCTCTGCGGCTCCAGCTCCTTTTTTCAGCAGTTCAACCTCTTCTTTGCCCAGGATTTTGGTAGCCAGCGTCCAAAAGGTGTCGTAGCCCAGCCCCAGCACTTGTGTAACGAGAGAAAAAATACCTGCGGGATCCAGCTCGTCAGGGATGGTAATTCTGGCTCCTCCCATAGACCCCCGCAGCCAGTCAACGAACCCTCCAGCTAGATAACCCTCAATTCCTGCAATAAACTTGCCGAATCCTGCCTTAACGCCTGCCGCAAGATTTTCCAGGAACCGGATGGGATGAGCCAGAATATCCCCAATTAAGGCTGCAATTCGTTGCAGAATTGACAGCAATAGATCAGCCAAATTAGCAATGGCACTGGCAACCTCTTCAATAAACTCGATCGCCTTTTCAATCCAGGATTTTTTAACTTCCTCGTAAATTTTATCGAAGGTTTCTCTTAAAGAATCAACATTAGACTTATAAGATTCCGCCAGGGTTTGGGCTAGCTCCTGCTGTTTATCATTGACGCTGGTTTCCAAATCATTGTATTGCCCCCTGAATAGCTCCATCGCATCGCTGGATTTTTCCTGCTGTTCCTTATCTAGCCCATTAAATAGCTCTTCGGACTTCAATCGACCCTGTTCAATCGATTGGATGGCTTCATTCAACTTTGTTGCAATCAAATTTGCGATCTTGTCCAGCGTTTTATCCATTGCTGACAAAAACTTATTCTTCTCCTCTTGGAAAACCTGTTCGATGGCTTCAGTATCTTCCCCAAAGAGAGCATCATCGAAGCGGAAAAAACCGTAAATGTCATCAAGCTTCTCTTCAACTGTATCCTCAAAGACTTTCTTTGCCTGCTCCGATTCTTCGCTAAAGATCCGATCAACTTCCTCAGATAACCCGGTCAGAATGACACCGACATTATTCTTGGTATCGTTATAAATCTTCTCAAGACCCTTAAAAACTTCCTTTTGCTTATCGACGGAAGCTTTTTCCGTGTCCTTCTGTTTGGAATGTACAGTATCAAACGCTTCCTGGCGATCGCCCACCATACCTCCAAACTGCTCTTTTCCCGCCCCCTGTGCCTTCTTCTCCGCCCCCGCCAGATCCTTTTCCTCTTCCTGACGGTAGCGTTCAGGAGCCGCCTTCGCCTCTTGCTGGGCCTGACGCTTTGTCCCTAATGCTTGCGTAAACTTATCCTCCCCCGAATTTTCCAATTGCTCTTCTGTCATTTTGTTCTCAGACAGCTTGGCATCCAGCTTTTGGCTCTCCTCCTCCATAGAGATTTCAGAGTCATGCTTAGGTTTTGGAGCCACCGCTTGAGGATCAATGGGTCGTGGCTTAGATCCAACAGGCTCCTCTTGCAATGCGGTCGCTGCTTTAGTTGAAATCTTACTACCAGGAGGATCCTGTTTGACTTGGCCAGTAATGGGAGCAGCTACCTTCTCATTTTCCGACGCAACCTGCTGTCCAATATTTTCTTTGACCTTCTTCAGCGGCTTACCGTCCTTAAATTCCCGTGCGCCTGCTTCATCCTGGGGAAGGTTTTTCTCGATCTCTTTCAAGTTTTGTTGAAGGAGTTGTTTAAAGGTCTCCGGCTTAAAAGGTTCCTTCTTCTGATCAACGGCTTCTGCGGTGTTAGCGATCGTTTCCAAATGTTGTTTGCGATCGTTTTTATCTTTTTGCTCATTCTCAGGAAGAACTGCTGCTGCTTCTATTTCTCCAAGCTTCGTATCTGGAGGAGAATGCTTGCGCTGAGCTCGTTTAGTCTGATCAATTTGCTTTAAGGTTGCTTGAAATGCTGGATCTTCCTCTGGTGAGGTAGGGGTCTGTTGAGAATCTTCAGGTAGCGTCGTGTCCGCTAAAGTTTCATCAGACTTTGCGGCATCTTTTTCTGCTGTGTCAGACTTAGCAGCTTCTGCCTCTTCTACTTCTGCCTCTTCTATAGGTACAGCATCTTCTTTCTCAGAAGCTTGCTGTGCTTCAGGCTCAACCTCACTTTCTGGGTTAGCGTTCTCATTACTTGATCGCTTCGAGAAAGGATTTAAATTAGCGCCTACATTTGCCGTTACAGAAGCATTGAAGGAGAATGTGAGAGATCTGGTAGCTTGGCTTCCACTGCGGCGCAGAGAAATCAGGTTTTGTGCAGCAGATACTCCCTCAGAAACCGTAACAGGTGAAAATGGAACATACGGTGTCACTTGATGTTCCACTGATTCAGCTTCGTGTTCGAGCCTATGAGGAGGTTGAGTGACGACTAAAGGGGATGCCTCTGGCTTATGAGAGCGTGAAGGAAGGGTGTCTTGCTGCTGAATGGTATGAGTCAGTTCGTGAGCCAGTAATCTTTTCCCAGACGACGTATGGGGTTGATAATACCCTGCACCAAAGTAAACGTCCTGCTTAAACGTAAATGCCTGAGCATTCAGACCGCGAGCCAACTGATGCGCTTGACCATCTGTATGTACTCGCACCCGGCTAAAGTCATGGTTAAATCGGGATTCCATAAACTCGCGGGTAGAGTCTGGCAGGGGTTGCCCTCCCCCTCGACTAGCTTTCAGACGGCTGGCTAAATCTGAAGCCACAGTGGGAAGTCGGTGAGACATACCCTTCGCTTGAACAGCTTCTTCCTCTTCCTCCTCTTCAGGCTTTGCTTCCTGCAATTCATCCACCTGACGCTGAAGTCGCTCCCCTGATGAAAGGGACGATAGAAATTTTGCTTGAATCGGCTCTTCCTCATCCGCTTGGGCTTCCTGCAACTCATCCGCCTGACGCTGTATCCTTTCTCCTGATCCCGAATTCAACAGATGGATCGATAAAGATGGCAAGAATTTTGCTTGAACCGTTTCCTCCTCCTCCGATTCTTCAGACTCCTCCACCTGCCGTTGCAGTTTCTTAGTGCTATTTGACTTAAGTCGCTGAATAGAGAGAGGCTGCACTGCCCCAGAAGGATGATCTAGACCAGTTACAATGGCGGGTTCCGGCATCAACATCACCTGTTCTGCAACCTGATCCGCTTCCTGCTCATAGCGATCGCCTGGTCGCCCCACCACCAGCTTTGGTTGAATCACTGGCACTGATAAGGGACTGACAGGGACGCGGCTAAAGTCCTGCTTAAAGCACGATTTTTGTTCAGAATTCTGCTTAGCCCATTCCTCCGGCTTCCGCTTGGGTTCAACCTCTATTGGCTTCACACCAGAATGTTTCAGCAGACTGGTCTTTGCAGCAGCATCTGCTTGGGTCGCATTGGTTACCTTGGTGAGCGATCGCGCACTCATAAAGTTAAACTCCCTTAAGCCTGCCTTAACCTGACCAATCGCAGAGAGTCGCATTACTTCGAAACATGGTCACACTACTTTAGTGCCATGAAATCTAGTCTTTTCTTCTGACCCTTCACAAAATTGTAATGATTGTTAATGCTTTGTTTCAGTTGGAAAAACTGAGATGGACAGAACACGAACCTTTTGCAACATTCCTTGTTTTGCTAGGAGTTTATATAGATAATCAAAAGTATAAGAAAAGTACCAGGCTAAGCACGCTATGATCCGAACCATTATCTTCTGGCTAATCGTTGCTCCCGCTTCCTTAGCGTTCCTGCTAGGGCTCATCGCTAGTGTTGCGCAATCAATGGTGAATAAACCGACTGATGACCAAGCAACAGAACCTTCGCAGTGATTGCCAAGTCCCTATAAACCAATAGTGTACTTCTACTTTTACTGCAGAAATACGCTGTTGGTTTATGACTTTAATAACGCTCCAGTCCTACAGAAAAGTACTGCCCGATACTATTCTGAGTTGCCTGAATCAGTTGGCTCGGTTAAAGAATTGGTTTTCTTGGGCAAACAAGGAGAATTATCCGGAAACTTAACCCCCAGTTGCTTTTCGACAATCTGGCGTAGATCTATTTTGGGTGGAAATTGAATTTGAAATCTCTCATTAATTAGCTTTTCTGACCAATCACCAAATATCGCCAAAGGCGAAAATATCGCCACGATTGAACTATGTAAAATATTCAATGCAAGTTTATCTTGATTGCTATTTTCTGGATCATCTAGCCAATCCCCTAACCGCCAGCCGCTCCGAAAGCTGGCAAGCCAGACCCATACCAAACTAGTGATTACGAATAGCCCTAATAGAAATAACAAACCCAGAAATCTTACAAGCAAGCCTAAGACGATTGCAACTGCACGAACAGGCGAACCGTCTTCACTGATATTATTTTTCTCTGAGCCACCAAGCGATCGAGTAGGGCTATATGAAGGAACAAGCGCATGCATCGTCAATACTCCCACATTATTTTTCTAAAAGAATAGCATCGGCTATATGAGCTACACCTAAGCGCAACACATAGCTTAATTTTTTAAATAGACACTAATGCATCCGTGAAACTCCCACAGTGCAAGGATTTTCATTTAGTATAGCCTAGCCCTTCCGAACTTAGTCGTAGTTTAGTCGTATATAAGATATTGTATAAATATTTTACTTGAAAACACTTCATTGGTGCTGCCAGAATGTATAAATCGAGCAAAATGAGTTGGAGTAAGCGACTGTTTATTGCCAGAGTCGCTCTCAGACCCCCGAATCAGGAAACCCAGTTTCCTGTGCCACTATGTTTAGCCTCGCTGATTTCCATAACCCAGAATCAGTGAGGATTTTGCGGTAAGCTCAGACTAGGACAGTTTGACCCTCAATCACTTAGGGATCTCTGGAGAACTCAATGCGGCACTTTCCTGGCATGAATCCCTATCTCGAAGGTTATCTCTTTGCCGATTTGCATAGTGCTCTAGCTAGTCGTATTCGTGCCCTGCTGACCCCATTATTGCGCCCTCGCTATGCTGCTCGCCTGGAAGTGTCAGTCATGCAAGATGCGGGACCAACCGAAGATTTGGGCATTCTCTATCCCGATGTTGAGGTGGTGACTACATCAGTGCGAACTTCCGAGACGAGAGACGCGGACATCAATTTTACTCCAGCGACGCTGACCTTGCCACCACCCGTACAGGTGCGCATCCCGACGGTGGAGGTGCGAGAAGTGAAAGCTAACAGGCTCGTCACCTGTATCGAAATTCTCTCCTATGCCAACAAACGGCAACCGGGGTTTGATCAGTATCTTCAGAAACGCCAGCGATTGCTACAAGCAGGTGTTCATTTAGTTGAAATCGATTTGATTCGGCGTGGCAATCGCCCGATCGCTGATGCTCAAATTCCGACCTCACACTACCGGATTACCGTGACTCGAGCCAACGATCGCGTGGCGGTCTGGACGCTACAATTGCCCGATACCCTCCCTACGATTCCTATTCCCCTCCTGCCACCGGATCCAGAGGTGCCCCTAAACTTAGCCCAGGCGATCGCCCAGGTCTACGCAGAAGCGGATTATGACTTGACGATCGATTACACGCGCCAACCGCCGCCACCCCTGCTATCGGATGCGGAGCAACAATGGTTGAAAACGGTCATTGAGGCGGGCATTGCGCTCAACAATCAGGATTAGCAGTTTATGATTAGGGTCATACGAGCATTTGTTCTGATGGTGCTGTCTTATGCTGTTTGAGTCCGATGGGCTACCGTCGATTCGATTGGTTGCTTCGACTGCTCCGGCGTCCACTCACTTGAGGGAACCGGCTGATCTGCGCTGGCTGCGAGTCGAAGAATATTTTCAGGCGCGATCGCTGGCGGCCAACACGCAAAAAGCCTACAGGCGTGAGTTGAAGCGGTTTTTAGTGTGGACCGATCGGGCTTGGGCGGATTTCACTCCGCGTCAGATTGCCCAGTTCAAAGCCTATTTGCAGGGGCAAAAGTTATCCAAAAACTCCATCAACCGAGCTTTGACGGCTCTGATGAGTTTCTTTGATTGGTTTCGAGCTGCTTACCCAGAGCAAATTGCTCATGACCCAACCACAGCAGTCGAGATGGAGCGGGTGCCCTTGCCCCCAGCCAGAGACTTATCAGACATTGAAGTCGCAGCGCTGTATCTGGCACTTGAGAAACGAGGGGAAACAGAGATGCGCGATCGATCTCTGTTAGCCGTGCTCAGTCATGGTCTGCGGGCAGAAGAAGTCGTCAATTTGAATGTAGAGGACTTTGATGGGGTGCGGTTAACAATTCGGCAAGCTAAGGATGACAGTACAGGCACGGTGCCGCTCGATCGCCAAGCACGAGAGCAGTTGAATCTCTATCTCGTCGATCGTCGTGTCAAAGCGGGAGACTTACCGCCAGATAGTCCACTATTTTTGTCCTGTGGACGAAATAGAGGGGGTCAGCGGTTGGGCTACCAAGGGCTGTATTATGCAGTTAAATCTTTGGGCAAGATTGCCGCAGCGCAGGCTCAATCTGCTTTAGAGCGGCAGCAGAGAATTGGGCCGGGAGCAATAGAAACTGCTTCCCAGGACAGATGGGGACAGTTCAGTGAGTCAGAACTTAAACAAATCCTGACTTTGGTCAATGTTCATCCTCACCAATTACGTCACACTTTTGCCACAGGCCTGCTTCTACGAGGCGTTGAAAGTCTTCATGCCCGCACCTTAACTCGCCATAAATCAGAAGCAAGTTTCAAACGATATGCCAAGCGATCGCTCAGCGCAGCGGCTGAACGGGCTTTCTATCAGTCCATTGGGGAAGAGGCACCAGAATGAGCGGAAATATTGCCCATTTATTGAGGATATGAGTTGCAACAGTAACACTCGCATTTATTGCCCAATCTCTATGTTCGACCGCTCTCATCCTCACTTTGTCAACAGCTGGGCATTGACTTAGAGTAACGGGCGATCGTCGCTTGTTCTTACCTCACTTCCACTGCAGCAATAGGCAGCAGTTAAGCTATTGGGGCATTCAGGATGTGATAAACAGAATCAAAGAGGCGACGGGCATTGATTTGAAGGCTCATTGGTTCCGCCATACCTTTGTCACAAATTTAGTGTTCAAAGGGATAGATGCTCAACACATCATGACCCTGACCTGGCACAAGTCAGTGACTCGGCATAGGTCGATGCAGAGCTTCAGGCGCTACACCAAACGAGCGGATCAAATTGCCACAGAAAAAGCCTTTTTCGAGGTATCGGCAAAGGTGAAAATCACCCATAATATTCAGGTACAGCTTACCCAGTTTTAGAGCGCGTACATTACATTGGAGGGCAGAATCGCGTAGCACCAGTGCATATAGTGTGGTTGTAGCAGACACTCTCACAATAAACTACGGCTTTATGGTCTATGTTTGAGTCTATATAGGAAAAGCAAAATGAAGAGATGATCCACTTGAGTTGCGATGATGGCTTGCTCAACCTCAAAGATTCGAAAGTATAAATTTGTTGAGATTCGCTTTTGTCCTCTTGGATAATATTGAGTTGAGAAGCCATCAATCTGTACTCTAAACCGTTAGAACTTTTGGTGAACAATCGTTAAGGCTTTGTCGTATTATCTACTTCTACTACGGATTTAATAATAGTTTGTCTAGTTCAGCCTCTTGTAGAAATGTTCTAAGCCAAACTAGTGAAACGCTATGCTCATGGAATAGAACCGGTCTACCTTTGTAGTGAAAGAGATGTATTCACGTAGAAAGCGCACAAAAGAAAGTATCGTGACCATTTTTTCTAACAATTTTTTCGAGTGAAACTGTACTGGGGAACCCCGGTACATCTCTCCTAAGATTCAGGTAAATGTGTACTGGGGAACCCCGGTACATTACAAAACTTCTCAGTGGGGAATCGCCATGATTATTGTTTGTGGGGGAATCAAAGGCGGTGGTGGAAAGACTACCTTGGCAACAAACTTAGCAGTGATGAGGTCGCTAGCTGGCTATGATATTTTGCTAGTTGATGCTGACGAACAGGACAGTGCAACTGATTTTACAGTGCTTCGTAATCAAATATTTGAGCCAATTGGTGGTGCTGGTTACACAGCTATTAAGCTTAGAGGACAAGCGGTGAGATCAGAAGTAACTCGCATGGCTTCAAAATATGATGATGTAGTGATCGATGCAGGAGGAAGGGACAATACGGGTCATAGAGCAGCACTACTCGTTGCTAGTCTTTATCTTATTCCACTCTTCCCTGGAAGCTTCGATGCGTGGACGTTAGACAGTGTTGCAAAGTTAATTGATGAAGCAAGTGCTTTTAACAATCAACTAAAATCAATTTGTTTTCTTAACAGAGCAGACGCTCAAGGTGGAGATAATGAGGAGGCAGCACAGGTAGCCAGAGAAACAGAGGGATTAATTTTCTTAGAGCAGTCCATTGGCACTCGAAAAGCATTTCGGCGTTCAGCATCTGAGGGTAAGGCTGTGGTTGAGTATCGACCAAAAGATATGAAAGCATTTGAGGAAATCACACGACTTTATCGTTCAGTATTTGATGAAAAATGGGCTTTGGCTAAGGAGAATAAATAGATATGCCAATACGACGTAGACCAAAACCTGCTTCTCCAGATGAGTTTATGGAGGGAGCAAATCTGACCGAAGATGTCTTGCAACATCAGATTGAGGTTCTTGAGCAGAAACTTCAACATAAGGATGAGCATGAGCAAGCATTAATTAGCGAAATCGAGCAGCTACGGTCAGAAAATCTGAATGACCATGAACGTCAACTTCTGCAAAAGCAGATTGATGAGCTACGTCAGCATCTGCAACAAAATCAGGGCTCGGTTGAGTATCCAGTTAACGAAATTCGTCCTAATCCAAAACAGACACGACAAACCTTTAAAGAAGAGGTTGAAGCGATGGAACGATCGCTTCAAGAAGAGGGTCAGCTAGATGATGTGATGTTATTCGATGATGGCACCCTGTTTGACGGAGAGTGTCGATGGCGAGCAGCTACTAATTTGGGTTGGAAAACCATTAGAGCGGTCTTTATTATCCGTCCTGAAAGCGATAAAACTCTGCGTCGTAGAACTTATCTAGCTAATCGTCATCGTCGAGATTTAAATGCACTTGATAAAGCAGAGAGTTTAGTCGCGATCGTCTGTGATGAAATTTCCCAGCTAGAGCCTACTGAGGTTTCTAGAGTTGTGAATCGTGTACTGACGCGATTGAAGCGAAGAAAACAGAAGTTAGGCGATAGGTTGCATCTACAACCTCAAGAGCAACAACGTGCAGTTTTGGCTCAATTTGAGCTTGAACCAGTAGAAATACAGGTCTTTCTAATTTTGCTAGGACTCCAAGAGCATCCTGCTACACTGAATCGCAACGTTTTTCCTACTCTCAGTCTTACTCTTGACTTGAGAGCAGCTATCAGAGAAAAAGCATTAGGCTGTGCTCAAGCTCTAGTTCTTAATCGGTTAACAGCAGAAAATCTTGGTCTTTCTGAACAACACGCACTACAGCTACGTAATAAGGGCGTTGAAATAACTCTGACAAACAATTTATCAGAAATTAAAGCACAACAGTGGGTAGCTGAACAGAAGAGACAACTTATGGGAGACAGTGTAGCAATACCATCTAATAGCGCTAGAGATGAGCAAATCGATCATATTCTTGCAGCTGTCCAAAACTTGAATTTTAGTAAGACCTCAATTTCAATTGAACAACGACAGGAATTGAGACAAGCCTTAGAAAAAGTTTTACAGATGTTGTAAGAAGCGGCAGACTTTGAACACCGGAGCCATTGACAAGCCTATTGTTTTAGAGCAATTAGCCTCAAGCCCTCAATAATGGAGTTCATCCAGACTAAATGCGCCTTTATACTCCTACACCACTTATTGCTTGACAGGTTCTTTGATTGCTGAAATATATTCATGTCTAACTTATTCAATCCCAGAGACTACGAAACTTTTCTAACTGATTTAAAGGTTCGCATCCGTAGTGCTCAAGTTCGTGCCGCGCTTGCCGTCAACAGAGAACTGGTGCTGCTATATTGGCAAATTGGGCGCGACATTTTAACGCGCCAACATCAGCAAGGTTGGGGTGCAAAAGTCATCCAAACCCTCTCAAAAGACTTAAAGCAGGAGTTCCCAGAAATGAAGGGGTTCTCTCGCTCCAATTTGCTTTATATGCGGGCATTTGCTCACGCATTTCCTGAAGAGGCAATTGTCCAAGAGGCACTTGGACAAATTACCTGGTATCACAACGTAGCTTTACTAGACAAACTCAAATCTAATGAAGAGCGTCTATGGTACGCCAGACAAACGGTTGAGCATGGCTGGAGCCGTAATGTCTTGGTACATCAGATTGAAAGCAGTTTGTATCACCGAATGGGAGGAGCAATTACTAATTTCGATCGCGCCTTACCTCCACCTCAATCTGATTTGGCAAACCAGCTGCTCAAAGATCCCTATCATTTAGATTTTCTGGATATAACATCATCTGCTCAAGAGCGAGATCTTGAACGAGCACTCGTTGAACGAATTCGGGAATTTTTGTTGGAGTTGGGGGTTGGATTTGCTTTTGTAGGCAGTCAGTATCATCTGGAAGTAGATGGAGATGATTACTATATTGACTTATTGTTTTACCATCTAAAGTTACGCTGTTATGTAGTAATTGATCTTAAAGTTACTGAGTTTCAGCCAGAATTTTCTGGCAA
Source organism: Drouetiella sp. (assembly GCF_059504425.1). Lineage (NCBI taxonomy): Bacteria > Bacillati > Cyanobacteriota > Cyanophyceae > Oculatellales > Oculatellaceae > Drouetiella > Drouetiella sp. The sequence goes on along the minus strand of NZ_JCACIN010000018.1, from coordinate 22,525 downwards.
GATGAATTTTTATATCTCTGCTGTAGATGATTTGTTACGACATCCGGAAGATCGAGCGACAATTGGAATTATTCTATGTAAGGGAAAAAAGAAGACGGCTGTAGAGTATGCCCTACGGGATGTCAATCGTCCAATTGGTGTTTCAACTTATCAGCTAAGAGACTCACTCCCCAAATCACTTGAGAAGAGTTTACCGACAGTGGAGCAGCTTGCAATTGAACTCAACACGGTAGTAGGAGAAACCATTGAGGCTGATGAAAGTGGATTTAAAGGGGAAGTCGAATAGAGCAAACTAAAACGATCGCGTCTATCTCATTTAACTCAAATTTTCCATTTGCGGAGAAGATAACTTTAAGCAAGTCACCAACCTCCGGCTTTGCCGGAGGTTGGTGACTTGCTACCTTAACAATGCAGCAGTATAGCTGAATCGAATAGGCAAACTGCTAAAAGAGCCTATTCGATTGATATAGGGATGATTACCATTGTGGATTAAGGTAAAGGTTAATCCATGTAGCAGCGGTATTTGTTGTTCCTATAGCTACGAGGCGATTACTCGCAAACCTCCCGCACTCTACGTCGCCGCCGATAAAGCAGCGTAACTGCACTCCCGACTACTAGCCAATAGGGACTATAGACCATCAGCCAAATGCCAATCTGCATCAAATCAACTGTAAACCTACCAATCGATTGCGTTGCATCATTCCAACTGTCGACAAGCTGCGTCTGCACTGCAGGCTGAGCAGGAACCGGAGCAATCACAGACTCAAACCGCAGCTCGATCGTTGAGTAGCTGACCTGGTTTTGCAAGCGGCTGAGCTGAGCATTAATCTGTTCAATGCTCTGGCGAATGTTGTTGAGTTCTTGCGTGACTTTGAGCACATCGCTAATGTTGCCCGATCGATCCATAATTTGCAGCACGGTTGCTTCAGCTTTGCGCAGATTTCGCAGCCTCGCCTGATAATCTACAAGCAGATCCGAAACATCTTCAGCTTGCAGCGTTTGCTGCTGCACCGTACCCAGTTTGGAAAACGCTACGATCGCTGCATCTAGCTTGGCTTGCGGCACCCGAATTTCAATCGAAGCAGTGTGATGTTCACCCTCAGTAGGGGTTCGGTTTTGCAGATTCATCACTTCGCCCTGCTGCTGCCGAGCGATCGCCATAGACTGCTCAATCGCCTGCTTAACTGAGTCAACGCTGAGGTTCAAATTTGCCGTCCGCACTAGCTGCGGCTGCGGTGCAGATATATTTGCCGTCAAACCTTGTACCCCGCCCGTCGGTGCTGGTGCTTCAGAGGCTTGATTTGTGACGGCAGAACTGGCTGGCAGCGCGGAATTTTCTGCCGATTGCGGAACCGAGCCACAGCTCGTCAAAATTGAAGCGCCTAGGAGCGCCATTGCCAACAGCGTTGCCTGGGCTTTCGATCGATGAGCGCCAACCATCGGTACAACTCCTGTGAGAACAGTATGTTAGCAGTATGCCCTTACAGTGTGCCTCGATCGAATGGGGTTGCAGTTTATGTAACTAGCCAGAAGTATAGACGGTAGGTATTTAAATTTCAGAATGCCTGTGCAGAGAGGGATTTTAAGGTTTGTGGCACTATTTGTCATCAATCTCGGCTCGACCCCAAGTAGAGTAGGTTAATTCACGGGAAAGCGACAGTAGGGCAGAGAGCTTAGCAAGTTCTCTATCTCTCTAATGCGAGATACTGCCCAGTATAAACAACGTTTTCTGATGGAGGACGCGATCGCTCCTAACTTCATCGGGTTTTATGCAATGCCAGAACAGCGATCGCCTTTTTGCATAACAAGACAGCATCCACGCTATTTAGAAGAAACCTAAATTAACGCGAATTTGCGACCGCTTCTTTCAACCTTTTGAAGGTTTGACGCTCCTCAGAGAAGGGAGCAGCTAACCCTGAAACCTTTTCCATCAGCCAAGGCACCAGACGGTTGCCCCAGACGGCAAGATGACTTTGCCATCCCACCAATATCTCTGGTGTGCCCTTTTGAAGTCCCTTTACTAGCGTTTGAGCAACTTTTTGAGGCGTGGTTGGGATCACCCACCGAAACCACTGAAAGTTTCGCACCATATCGGTATCAGTTAATGAGGGCAGTAAGGCGATGACTCGAATGTTATGAACCGATAGCTCGCTTCGCAAAGCTTGCGTAAATCCTAGAATTGCAAACTTTGTTGCTGAATAAGTTGCCATTGTCGGCGCAGCGATTTTTCCCATTAAGCTGGATACATTGATGATCGTGCCCTGTCGCTGCACAGCCATGCGTCGAGCAATCAGACGGGTGATGGTATACATTCCCACGAGATTAATGGCAATCTCCTCCTGCACCTGATGCAGTTGGGACCGCAAAAAGGGAGTTTGATAGGCAACGCCGGCACAGTTGACGAGCAGATCAATGGGACCATAATCGCGCCAAGCTTGAGCGATCGCAATATTGACTTCCACGGGCTGAGCCAAGTCTAGTGCTAAAGGCACTGCCTCGACTCCAAATGCCTCAATTTCAGTAGCAACTTCAGCTAAACGTGAATAATTACGTGCGACTAAGATTAGGCGTTGTACGCCTTGATGGGACAGTTCGAGGGCGATCGCCCGACCAATACCGCGGGAAGCACCCGTGACGAGAATAGTTTTACCCTGAAGATTCATGGAAGCCTCTAATGGTGAGAGTTTAGGGTGCAGTCAGTTATGGCTGAACTGAAAAAGTGCAAATAAACCCAAGATCGATCGTTAGTGGAGCCTGAGTCTGACGAGAGTGATAAGTAAGTAAGAAGGTGAAAGCGTCGCTGTAACTCAAATCCTTGGAATTCAGTGAATTGGGCGATCGCCAAGGTTGAGGTCAAGCACAGGTGTCCCTCTGCTGGAAGCGAGAATCAATTTATTGTTAACATCCACACCTTAGCAACGAGATCAAGTGTCTGCAATGTTTATTAACAAAAACCCCAGATTGTGATAATGCGATACAAGGCTCTCAGAAACCCTGCTGAGTTGAGGATGCCAGTGAATAGTTGCTTTAGCTCCTGTCGCCAGCCCATTTCGGAGTCTGACAACGATTCAATCAAAAGTAGGCCCTTTGATTTGAATTCTTCACCACATAAGGCTTTCAACGATCGCTTTTTTGAACAGAGTTTTTAATCGGTGAAACAAAAGAATGCGGAGTTCAGCGATCGAGTTCAGTGAAAATCCATCAAATGGCCCTTTATTGCTTCAATCATTGCCATACCCAATCAGTGTCGAGTGAGAGGCAGTCCCTGGCTGATCTTTTCTTTTGAAGTTTCTTATGTACAAAATAAAATTTCTTATGTACATGAGCTTTTTATGCAGTCAAGCTGTACATAAGAAAAACTAAACGTACATAAGAAATTTTTAACTGCGCCTAGCTTCTTGCAAGTGCTGCCTCACTCACTGACAAGAGTTAAGGAGACTGAAGACACTTCACTGTTCCGATTTCTTATGTACAGAATCAATTTCTTATGTACAAGCAATTTATTGAAGCTTACACCTAAGAAATCAATACGTACATAAGAAACTCTAAACGTACATAAGAAATTTCAGCTTTCCCTAACTGGCACCGATCGCCCCTCTCAAGCTGCCATTACTGGGGTTCGATGAGCTGTGAGACGATCGTAGTTGAGCCTAAGTAATTCAATCAAAGCAGGTACATCGTCTGCACTGTGGATATAAAAACTCACCCAGCCACTATTAGGATAAAGATGATGCAGGGAAGCCTTTCCAGCAGCCACTAGCTCTCTACGTAATCGAGAAGAGAAGGGAATATCAGCTTGATAGTTACCATGTAAATGACCTACCTCACGTTTATCAACCCGAAACTCAATCCCACCAAACCGATGCGGCGAGATTGTCACTCCTTCCCAAGTTGATACCGTATCCGCGATCGCTTGACTAATCGTTTTCATCGTCATTGTTGTTGCCTCTCTATCCATAGTAGTTGGTCATAATTTGGCAGAAGCTGTCCGTCCTGATTGAATTGACCTGGATGAACAGCTTCTTTATCGCTGAACTTTAGCGGCTAGCAACGTCACCACATCTGCATGGGCTAACACCACATCGGGATTGCGTTGAAACGTTGCATCGTACTTTATCGCAAACCCTTCTCCTAGCGCATCTGGGGTAAGCAGCGTGTGGACATCTATGATGAGAGTGGCGATCGCTTCTGAAGTCACAGGTTCATCTGCATGGAGCAGTTCATCAATGCGCAAAATCAGTGCCGAGAGTGGGTATAACCAAGCAAACTGATCGTGACTAATCACGAGTTGCAGCAATTCGCCCCTAGAAACCTGCCCCCGCACCTGCTCGTAGGTCACTCGCTCTGTGTCCAGCAATAGCTTATGCAGACGCAGCAGCTTCAGGCGGAGTTGGCTCAAGAGCTGATGTTGATTAATCCGGTGTTGCAGTGTACTAAGCATGGATATGTCCCATCCTTCCATTTCGGTAGTCGTCGATCGCTTGAATAATTTCGGCTTCAGTGTTCATCACAAAAGGGCCATAGCGTACTACAGGTTCATTGAGCGGTACACCTGCGATTAATAAGAGGTCGAGAGGGTGTTGAGCCTCAGCAGAATTGGCGATCGTCACTTCATTACCATCCTGCGCAAAGATCACCATCTGCCCATCCTCACCTGGCTCTTGCTCGGCACCAAACAAACCAGAGCCATCCAGCACATAGGCGAAGGCATTGTATTCTTTGGGCACAGGTTGAACGATCGTGGCACCGGGCTGGAGCGTGAAGTGCAGATAGACGATCGGCGTGCGCGTTTCAATCACCGCCGTTGCTCCCAGCGCTGCTCCTGCAATCACCCGCACGGTTACAGCACCATTCTCGGTTTGAGCTACCGGAATTTGAGCTGACGGAATTTCCTGGTAGCGGGGTGCCATCATTTTGTCCTGTTGGGGCAGATTAACCCAGAGCTGAATGCCGTGGAGTTTTCCACCCGTGCGGATAAATTCTGCCTCCGGCATTTCGGAATGGATGACTCCCGCCCCTGCGGTCATCCACTGCACGTCACCGGGATTAAGTAATCCAGCATGACCTTCCGAGTCCTTGTGTTCTAACCGTCCATCCAAGATGTAGCTGACCGTTTCAAAGCCCCGATGCGGATGATCTGGCGCACCTTTGGCTTGATCTGGTTTCAAATTGACAGGACCGAGTTCGTCTAGAAGCAGGAAGGGATCAAACTCTGAAAAGCTGCTTTTGGGGAAGGGACGACGCACCAGAAATCCTGCTCCCTCGATCGTCTCAACACTATTAATGATCCCGGCAATGGTTCGGAGCGTTTGAGTTTGCACAGTCATGCTTCTCCTTGAAGTTGGACAAATCTTTTTGTGTCGCTTTGTCCCATATATGATTAATCCTATAGTAGCATAGAAGGATATGAATCTCAGAGGTAGGGCTTATCCCTCCTTTTATTCGGTAAACCGTCTATGTCTCTCGCTCACGTCATTCTAGGTCTTCTCCAGCAGCAGGAGCGGACGGGCTACGATCTCAAAACCGAATGCTTTAATCAGTGCATTGCCCATCTGTGGCAAGCCGATCAGGCGCAGATTTATCGCACGTTGGATAAACTGGAGGCGCAAGGTTGGGTGCTCTGCACTGTTGAGATCCAGCACGATCGCCCTAATCGCAAGGTTTTTCAGATTACAGAAACAGGTGAAGCAGAATTAATTCAGTGGCTCCAAACGCATCAGCCCTTGCCGATTTTGCGAGAGCCGCTGCTAGCGCAACTTTATTTTGCCGCGCAGCTGCCCAATGAGGCGATCGTCCATTTACTGGAGCAAGAGCTTGAATCACGGCGCAGAAAGCTAGCGGAGTGTAAAGCAGTTGATGTTCCATCTTTGAATGATCCAGCAGCATCGCGTGACCAGAAAATGCACCGACTGGTACTGGAGTTGGTCATACAACGAGAACAGACTTATCTAGATTGGCTGAAACATGCTATAGAAATGTTCCAAATTCACTCCTGAGAAATCTAACGTTATAGCAATTTATATCCTTACAGTTGTTCAAGCTAGTGTTCATTGTTATGTTACTCTCCCGTATTCATGCTGACATAGGCTAAGTCTATTTCTTGATGCCTTGGCTTTGCCTCTTTTCTCAAGAATTTGTGAGCTGATGGGATTAGATTTGTAAGCTCAATTAAGTTGACAATCAACACTACAACGTCTTTGTTCTGTAAGTTACCCAGCATGTTATGGAAATCATTCATGCTCAACCCTCACCATTCACAAAATGACTTGCGTTAGCTCAAGGATTGAGCTTGTCAGGAGAATTAATCTGTAAAGCAAAGAACAGATAGTAGCAGTCATTGTTCAAAAGCTTATGCTGACAGATGCGCAGTAGTTCATCACGATTCAGGTAATAGTCTACCTTCATAAATGATTTATCTTTAAGCAAAGATGGGTTAGAGCTAGTTGCGAGGCTAGACAGCGATCGCAGTCTATCGATTGTGACTCATAGGAAGAGTGAGTCGGTTCAACTGCAGTCTAGGGTAGAGGCACTCCTGAGTCGCTCGGTATATAGAATTGTCTCCTTAGCTCAGGTCAGTCATAGTGAGTCGCGGATATAGAAAAGCGATCGAGCGCAGATCTAGGAAAGTGATCGAGGATCTACAGTAGAGTTCAAAATCAATAGTGATTTCAATCTTTTGTCGGTTGTTGCTGGGAGAGCGATCGAGGATCTGTAGTAGAGTCCAAGATTCCCTTACTGGATGCCGTGGACAGTCGCTGAGGCTGAACAGGACTTAACTCATTTACTTTTCATAGGTAACACCACTAGCATGGCGCAACTCCTCTCCGTTGCAATACCAATGACCAACGACTCGACCCCTTGGGGAATTTGAATGCCTGTTTAAGCTCTATGAAAAATCGACCCATAGCCTGCTGCGCTTGAAACTCAGCCTATAAAGTTCTAGGGGAATTGAGCCACTTATTTGCAGCAGTGTCACTCATCGGCTTACTACTCATTACAAAAAACGTAACAATATGAGATTTTTGAATATTGCGCGTCCTGAAAATAAGGCTACAATACTTGTGGGAGGTGAGCTTAAGTAAAAGCTACTCCCGAAAACCACACGCAGTATGAGATTCAAAAACTTCTCATACTCTACATAGAACCTAGTATGGAGTGCTCAAAACCCTTACTGCAAAAGAGCTTGGTAGCTGTTTTTAAATTTTTGTGTTTAAAGTTGTTATCTACACTAAAAGTCATAAAATTTATACTATAATCTCATAGTACTCTTTCATTATTTCAATGAGTATTAATACTTACGAAGCCTTGCTTAACTACACCCAATCCTTAGAGCTATCCTTCTCTTCAACAAAAATTCGGAAACTTCTCACAACCTTTCGCGTATACCTTGCCTCTGCGTTCGGTCTTTCAATTGGCTATACAGAGGAGGAGGTGGCAAAAAGCCTTAGCAAGCTTCCTTTGAAAAGATTTGTCGAAAAGGCTCTTGCTCAATTTGAGATAGCCTTTGCGGAAACTGTTAATTCAATTACTGATGAGGAGGAAAGAAAGAAGAAAAAAGCTACCCTATACAACGATCGCTCTAACTTAAAGAGTTTCTTAAGTTGGATCTCAGAGCAGAAATGGCATTCGTCGTTCCAGAAATTGAATTCTGATTCGAGTAAGAGGGCACCAAGAACTAGAAGAGGCAAGTCGTTAGGGGCGACTCGGAGAGGTAGAGGGAAAAACCTGCACGCCAGACAGTACGCATTACCAGAAGCAATCTTACAGAAGGAATACTCACTACTTCATCAAGATCTGAAGTTTCTGGAAGCTTATGCTGTTCTGAAAGCTCCCCCAGAAGGACTTAAGCGAGGAGATCAAGTAGTTATCCGGGATACAACCTTTGCTAATCATAGAAAGAGAATCAGACAGTTCTATGGATGGGCAACTGGGGTAAAAAGTCGACTGGAGCAAGAGAAGCTTACTACCAAACTTCAGAAGGTGACAAATAATCTTGCATCAAATTCAAAAGACCAAGGGTTGCAAAACCAAAAGCAAGAATTGGAAAGGCAGCTATCCGAACTTCATGCGAAGCCTAAAGAAAGCCTGTCTCCACTAGAGAGAAGAAAGGTAGAGATCTCAACTGAACTGTCTCACCTCAAATCAAAGTCTAGCAAGAATCTTAGAAACCGCAAAAGACATCTAGAGAGGCTAGTTGCACAAATTGACAGGTGCTCTCTAGAAATAATGCTGGACACTACTTTATTCAATAGATTTATCAGTTGGGGAATTAACGAGTACAGTAATGGTGATGGGTGGGCTATAGTTCATTATTCAAGCGGAATTTTTGTTGCTAAATTTCTTGGAAAAACCAGAGATTACGATCAGAGTTATATTTCCTCAATTATCAACAATTTAAGTACTGATCGGAAGAACCATACAGACTCGTACAAGCCTAACGTGCGCAAAGATAAGCCTGAAAAATGGTTAACTTTAGAACAACAGGATGCCCTCGTCAACCACCTTGAGGCTTGTACTGCTGAGTACGATCATCGAGGCGTGGAAAAATCCCTAACAGCGATTTTAAGAAGCTGGCAAAGATACATCTCGGTTCTATTTCAGCAGCATTACCCAATTCGTGTGTACGAAATGACTATCTTGGAGTCGAATAAAACCCTAAAGTGGGGGACAGACCCAGAAACCAAACGTGAAGGATACTACTGTGAGTTTTCAGCAGAGCAGACCAAGACTGGAGAGCCTAAGATATGGTTCCTTGACCCCGACGTTTTCAATGAACCACTAACGCAATGGTTGCAAGTTTGGCGTCCAAAAGCAGGCGTTGATCACAACTTCTTATTTTTTACTCTCAATAAAGGAGCTTATGGGCAGCAAATGACCTGCCAGGCGTTGGGTGCAATGGTCAAAAGCTCTGTATTCATTGCTTCTAGAGATTTAAAGCTTGCGGCACAAGATGAATTACTAAAGTTAAAGTCAGAGGGGAAAACGGAGGAAGAAGCTAGACAATCCTTATCTAAGGAACACCTGTGTTTCATTGATATTGAGCCTAGACGCACAAACATCCATTACGGTAGGCATATTGCTAGCACACACATGAGGAAAGCTGGTGCTAGCTATAGTGAGTTGAAGGCATTCCATAAAATTGTCGGAAACAGCGTTGAGATGGGTAATACCTTTTATAGTCAACTTGAGTTAGAAGAGGAGACTGCGGATGCCATTTCTTGGCGACGTACTTTAATTAAAAAACCTGGATTGAGCGAACAGACGCTTGATCGCTACAAAGATCGCCTTCTAGCAGCTGCTTTTGCGATCATGACCAAAAAACAGTTCAACAAGCTGCGTGACTTGGGATTTGACGTCTGAGCAGACTAATAAATAGGGTAGGCGCTGCCAGCTATTAGCTTTGCTGTCGTTATTCGTAAGAATGGAGAAAGGCTAAAAGCGTTTCTAGAACTGAAACACGGCCGTTGATGATCCATCAACAACATCAACAACACAATAGCAGTAAACGAGAGAATTAAGTTTGCTGGAGACAAGTTACTAAATCGTACCTGCTGAACCTTCCTGCTTACTCCCGATAGTGCAGCATCTCGAAAATCAAGATTACTTTAAAGCAATCATATATCAAGCAATTGCGGTAAGGTGGGCTGTGTAGTAGCAAAATAGGGTTGGTACTTCCCATCTACCCAACTGCCACAGCCAAACTGCACAAGTGTCGAGAGGCTATCTCTAATTTGCGCCGTGGTATATTTTCTTAGGCTCCAAATACCTGATTTGAATTCCCGAAGCTCTACAGGATGTCCTTTATTTTCTGCAAACACTTGCATTTTTAGCAGAACACCTGCCAAGTGCTGTTGAGGTGAGTTGTAGGCGTAAATTAACCGCAGTTGATTGATGAAATAGGTGGTCAACTGCGTCGCTCGCATCATCGTCTGTTGATTAATTTCTTGAGCAGGATGCCCATATCCCAAAGCTGCATTAACCACATGGAGCCAGAGTGCTAGCCGCGCCAAGTAGCTCTCAAATTTAGGATAGGCCGCCTTTAACCCTGGCTGGTTCTCCTCCTGCATCCAATCGACTAATCGATGCTGAGCCGTTTGAAAAATAATTTTTGCCTCATTCGAAAGGAAGTATTGAGCAGGAGAAATGCTATCTAATTTTTGGTACAACCGCTTTAAAGTGGAGTAGGCACTAGAACTCGTATCTGCATCAGCACTGAATAAATCAATCTTTGCCAGAGGAGTCGGAGCCGCACAGAATAGCCACCTCGACCATTCGCCGTTATGATCCTCATGACCTTTCATTAGGCCAGCTAAGGTTTCCCACTGAATTGAGCCAGTGCGTGAAATCGCAGAACGCAGAACAACTAAGCTTCCAGATTTACGATCTCTTGTAAACGCGCCACCGCTAAACTCTGATAGTTCCGTTTCAGCATCATCGCCTACACCACGACGATATTTATTGCGGCTCGTAAAATGAGCACTCCCCTCATCACGGTAGATTAAAAAGCCTCGCGGGTTTTCCTGATGAATTTGCTCTCTCGCCTCGATCGTAGAATCTCCCAAAATATATCGTTTTCGGGGTAACGGCAGCATCGGTCGCTCCCCAGTACTTTCCTTGCGCCGCAGACAAGTCTCGTATTGGTAGAGTTTTTGTTCATAAATGACTTGGGCATCCCGCCAACGATTAAATTCCTCTGTGTCCAAAGCCTCTAATGCAGCTAGGATCACGTTTTGAGCAGGCGTTTTCTTAGCGCCTGTTGGTGCGACAATTAAGGTCCGGTAAATTGGAGGCTGGACATATCCAGCACTTGGCTTAATTACGATCTGTGTTTCTGCTCCAATGCGGCTACCGGCGGCTGGAATTAATGTCGTTAGCAAAAATTCTGGAGCCGTTGGCATTGCCTCTGCGATCGCTGTTAATTGTTTGGCTAACTGTCCTTGATCACCCCATAAGTAGTCTGCCAACACCAAGCGTTGCTGCTGGAACTGCATTAACGCCGGTAGCCGATCATTAATCAGGTATGCCTGCTCTTCCACTCGATCGCACTCTTGAGCGATCGCTTCCCATAGCTCGTGAATTTCTTGAGTACCCAGTTCTGGATTATCAAGCCGTAATTGAAGCTTAAAAGCTTTAGTAGCTGAGGCAGTAAGGTTTTGGGTCAGCGCAGACCGAATTTGAATTCTGAGGCACTCCAGCTTCGTATCGGATGAACTAGTTAAATCAGGTAGTGTTTTGCTGGAACGCGTTTCACGCTTTTTGAGAGCAGCAACGTCAAGCTCACTACTATCTGCTGTATCAAAACAATTCGCTGGTAAATCTACTTGTGAGCCGGGATTATGATTTTCTTTACCATTTGATTTTTGCTTCATCCATGTCCTTTATTCGGTAGCGAGTTTAAAGCATATTGCAGGATATTTTTTGAACAGCACCTTCTCGTGACCCTAGCGCACGTACCTGTGCTAGTCCGCTGACAACTATTACAAAGGCTTCTTCCTCTTAATGCAAAGCATTCCTGTCGTCTCGACATGAATTTATGAAATTAAGTAATTTTGAGGATGGCGCCCAATCCAGCAGCTCAAGATTTTCTTCACCAGTCTTGGAAATCGGTGCAACTAATAATTCCCGCTGCGATAGAAAATGCCGCTGCTTGGTGCTCATTGGAAGAATTCAAGCCCAGCATTGGGCTATGGTCGATTCCTAAGCCAAGGACTTATGCGATCGAATCGAGGCAGGTGCAGCAGCAATCACCCAGCAAGAACAAAGCTGGCTACTAGCTGAGAACGAAGTTCTGCAAAAAATTCGATTGATACTAGAAAAAGGCTCTCATGCTTTATTTCAGACTTTTAAATCTATCAAATTTATCGAGCCTGCTAATCGCTTCCAACCCTGAAATGGACATCATATAGGATGGGTGCATTAAACAATATTGTCCGTCTTGGTGCCCATAATTGAGCGAGCTAACAGAATGCAAAAGCACTATGTCTGCCCCTTACTAGAAAGGACGAAACGTATGCCAGCAATAGAGAACAACAAATCTCTATTGTTGCGCTATGGATTGATGAAGCGACGCTACGATGCTTCATCTTCTGTCAATTTGCACCACTCGTCCAGGAGTGCTTGAGGCAGAAGGTCGCTCTGACGCCACAAGAAATCGATCGTCGCCAGTCTGCGACAGTGAGCTAAAGGGACTTCACGGCTCCCGCTCCCGGTGCTAAACCAATGAGCCACAGTGTCGCGGCTAACACCCACGAGCTGGGCGAGTTGAGGATAATCGAGATCCCACAGCTGTAGGAAAGCACGGGGATGCAGGGGAGGAGGACAGTCTTGATAGCGTGCAAACAACGCCCATTGATCATCTGTAGGATACATGCACCAAGTTCTCTATCTGCTGCTAGAAGTGAAATCCACGCTCGGTAGCAGATGAGCATGGGTCTCCAGCAGTTCGAGATCTGCCTCAAATGCCCAATCTGCTTTACAATCCGCACTGGATGGACTGACAGGATCTAAGCAAATGGCATAGTGAAAGCCCGTCGCTTGGATGCTAGTACAACGGGCGAAAATCAGGCCGACAATGGTACCAAAGCCATGAGTGGGAACGATTGCCCACAGCACTTGTTGGCCGATGCAGAATTTAGGGGACGGCAACAGCTGCGGATGAATTTCAGATAAATGAATGGGTGAAATAAGAAGCAGCGGGTCTGACATAACGCTTTGCAGAGTCTCCATAGAGTAAATGAGGGGCCTTTAGAGCGATCTCATCATGTTGAAGTAGTCGTTCTTCAAGCATTAAAAAGCTCCTAGCTCCCTCTGGCAAGCGCTTAGGGAAAACTCCTGTTGAGATGACAACCCAGTTGTCGAAGCAACAAGCTGATCCGTTACAAATCTTTCCATCTATCCCGCCCATCTCATAACTGTAGCTAGGGCCAATACAGAGAGTCGTCATGAGTGAGCAAGAAGTCGGTGAGCGCTAACAGCTTCTGGTAGCTCTCAGCAGGCGATCGCCGTCCTGCGCCTTCACTAAACCAATGTTCGACAGTGGAAACCGAGCAGCAACAGATTTGACTTATTTCTAAATAGGTCAACGTCCACCGCGCCAGAAAATCATCAGGTGACAGTACTGGCAAATCTAAAAACTGTTGAAGCAGTTGACGTTGGATCTCAGTCAGCCTCATTCAAATTCCCTCACTCAAAGCGTTCAAGGTCATCTTCAAAGCCGTAGTCTATTTTGCAATGGGTAAAGGAAGGGCTATCAGGATCAAGTTGAATACTGTAATGCCATCCCACTGCCTGTACGCTGCTCTCTAAGCTGTAGAAGCGTCCAATCACTACGCCAAAATCCTTAGTTGGCACGCGGAACCACCGAACTCGATCGCCAACGTTGAACTTGGATAGTAGTCGAGCATTGAGAATTTTCTTTGAAGCCAACGCGAGTAAAGCCAAAAATATTCTGTTAAACACAATAGTTTCTTAGCGAAAGATGCTGACCGACTGCAAAAAGCTGTTTCCTCTAACTATCAAATTTTTTGGAATCGAAACCAATAGTATTATAGCTCAGTTACGAAGTTACGAAGTCGTAACTAAAAGAAAATTAGGAACAATGTGAGAAGATCAACTCGAAACACCACATGAAATGAATGATTTCGAACCTGTGAGCAAGAAGGATGACTCCAATTACGAGGCAGTGCGTGGGCACATTCCCAAAAAAATGGCGCGGCACTTCAAGGGACTCTGTGCCCAACTAGGGATCGACCATGGAGCAGCCATGGAAGAAGCTCTTGAACCGTGGATGCGTCAGAAAGAGCGAGAGCTAGAGGAGTCAGAGATACCTCAGGAGGGTAACGATGCTTAACATCAACAGAAAAAACGAGCTGCTCTTTTTGCGAAACAGTTGCGATCGCCAGGAATTAACCCTGCAGTGAAGAACCCTAACTATCTTTGCAATAGCTGTCAGGGAAAATTTCTTAGCTCTTAAGCCGATTTAGTGTGTATCCAGCTCTGCTCATGAAGGCGTTGCCAAGGTTTATCAATTATGTCGTGGCTTCATCTGTTCTGGTCGGAAAGATTTCACTGCTGCACTTTCACGATCGCCCGCTCCACATTTTCTGCTGCCTGTGGATACTTCTGAGTGTCCAATAGACGTCGTTAGCATTTCTAACCGTAGAGGCTTTCAAATCCTTCTATCAGACTAGCTACTTGCTCCAAGGCTCCAATAGCCGATGTATTAGCCAGACATATCTGAGCTGCTTCTGCTGCTCCTACCAAGAGTCAAATTCTGCTCTATCCTCCTCAGCGTGATAGCCCTTAATGAAATCACCTTCTAATTGCTGTAGAACTGGATGCAGATTTCAGCCCCTGTCTCAAAAACGGTTCAGAATGTTGATGCAAGAAATATCGCATCGTACACAAGAGATTAGATAGGTGCAATAGTAATAACTTTGATAGCGAAGAATTCAATTACGGATTGGTGTTTGGTCGCAGCCTTTCAGAATTGATTTGAAACTGAATTGTAGGCGTTTTTCTTTTACCAGGTAGTTCCTGAGCGCCGAGAATGTATCCCTTTTGCTGTAATTCTTCAACAGTGCGCCAGAAAATTTGATTATTGCGTGAAGAATTGCTACCTAAGAGGTCAAGGTTTTTAAACAAATACTGTTTAGAAATCATTAAATATTGCCCACCTTGGGGAGAGTCCCACTTTAAACGGCTTGCCAGATAAAGTAGAAGCTTAGTTTTGTAGTCATTTTTCGTGTTGTTGCCAAGTTTTTGCGTAATGTCTACATCTCCAGCAAACAAAACGTAGTCTCCTGTCCGGCTAGGTCCCTCAAAAAACTCCAAAGAGACTGTGTATGAATCTGCTAACTCATAGGTATAGTCCGCAGCCTTTGCGAGATCGAAGTCTCTTGAGAGATTTTCTATTTTGTAGCTTTTTATCCGCAGAATACTCTTAATGATGACTTCCGCCCCAATCTTGTCGCCTTCCCTCAAAGATTTAGCCAATACCAATTCAACTCTATGGAGTGCCACTAAGTCGCGGTTGAGCTGCGATCGCACTTTAGCGTGAAAGCTACCTCCTTTAGTACGCGAGTAACCTAGACTCTCCAACAGGTCATTCGAGCGAAATGTCACAACTGGACCGTTCTTCTGTTCGGCTGCCAGTTTGTAGAAATACAACACAATTCCAACCTGGCGAGGATTGAGGAAGGTCAACAGTGCTACAAACAGACGCTGAATTTTGCGATCCTGAATTTTTTCAAGTCCCTTGCCGATTCCCTGATCAACTAGTGCTTCTAAATCGAGGTTATCGTACTGCTGTTTAAATTCTTCCCACTCATCTGTCGTCAAATCTTCGAGGGGAACACGCCGCGTCAGCGCAACTTCACCAGCATCATCCGTGTCTGCCTCAACGCGCATCTCTAGGTAGCACCCATCTCCATCAGAACGCAGAATGGGTAGACGAACATCTGGATTGTTGACTGACGCTGCGGCTCTAGGCAACACCATGAGTAACTGTCCATCGACCGGAAACGTTAGGTCTTTTTTACTCAAAGTCATAGGGGTAGAGAAGTAAGCATTGAAGAATCTTACTAGATGTAACGAATTTAGATCTCATATGCTCAAGATTGCTCTAGATTTGACCATTGGGAGTTCTATCATTCCCGCGTATGTTTTTGTCCTCAGACTCTATCACTTCCGCGTATAAATATCTCTGTCACTCCCACGCACAGGTGGAATCAGTTCTATCACTCCCACGTATAACCTAGTCTGTCACTCCCACGTACAGCTTTAGAAAACTCTCTACTAAAACGTATTTTCTAAAGACATTAGAGCAGTTGTTCTATCACTCCCACGTATAACTTGGTATATCACTCCAGAGGATATTACATCTATGTTCTGTCATTCCGGCGTATGAATGACTCTATCATTCCGGCGTATCCTGGTTCTGTCACTCCCGCGTAAAGTGCCTGCACAGAAGATTTCAGCATGTTTCATGAAGAAAATTTAGGTGTTTAATAGATTGCATCTGCTTCTAGTTCTTCTGTTCTAGAGAAAGTAAAGGCTATGAAGTTTCGTTGTTTGGAGCTTTACACACCATGATGCAGTGGTTTTCTATAAGCCATTGTTTAGATAAATTTGACCTAAAGTACCAGATACTATCTACTTACAGTCGCTAAGAAACCGGGACGGAGCCTCGCCAAAGTCTCACTTGCCCCGGTTTCCTAAGCTCTAGTTGAAGAAACAGCCATTTCTTCGACCAGATTCGTGCATCTGCATGATAGCAGTCCTAGTAGTTCATCATGCAATAGTATTTGCTGAAGCTTGAACTGCCTTAGCAAGTTTTTATTGGTTTAATCAACCAGTAATGTTTGTTGCAATGAATTTACAGGTAATTAGGAGATTGAGGTTAAACGAGTCTAGACAGGAAATATCTGAGCCGGTTCCATTGAAATGGAGCCAATATGATTACTACTCAACCGACCAATTGCTTCCAATACATCCAAGAATGGAATAATGAATCTCTTGCGCTCTTTCCCCATCGCTTCGACTACATTTGGGCAGACTATCCGAATCTAGATGCGCAGGTTGAGTGGAAAACCGAAAGTCGTCACCCCCTAGGCGATCGCCTCATTTTGCAAGGGGCTTTTCTCTACGGTGTTCGCTTCGGTGCTGAGACAAGTTATTGCCTTCTCGACATTGACACTAGCAGCGCATATCATCCAAAGCGAGATCCTTTAGCTATCTCGCGGATTGTTGCGGCACTCGAACCACTTGGACTCGTGAGCTATGTCAGCTGCACTTCTAGCTACAGCGGCGGTCTGCACCTCTATTTTCCATTTCAGCAAGTCCAAAGTTCTTGGCAGTTGGCGATCGCCCTTGCCTGCCTACTCGAAAATGCCGGATTCAAACTTCAACCTGGACAACTTGAAGTTTTTCCTAACCCTAAACCCTATGCAACGGACGGTACCCTGAGTCTATTTAATGCTCATCGACTCCCGTTGCAAATCGGTTCATATCTTCTAGACGGCGCACATCAGCCTATCTGGAGTGATGCTCAAACTTTTGTCAGATGCTGGAACCATACCCAACAGCGTAATGACATCGACAGTAGAACACTTAAGCAAATTCTGAAGCAAGCTAAACGGAAGCATTTCGGGATCTCAGGCAAAGCAGAAAAATTTGTCAATGACTTGAACGCCGAGATCGAACTAGGTTGGACAGGTCGTGGACAGACCAACCGACTTTTAGGACGTATTACCTTACGTGCATACATCTTTCACCACATTCTTTCAGGTGGAGAGCCGCTACAGGGACAAACGTTAGTCAGTGAAATTATCGAAGTTGCTCAATCCCTACCCGGTTACCAAGAATGGTGCCGGCATCAACATGAGATTGAACATCGAGCTGAGGAATGGGCACGCTGCATTGAGAATAGCCACTACTTCCACTTCGGCGACCAAAGTAAAAAACAAAAGCCTGGAATCCAAGATCCAGAGTTAGCAGCTGCAATCGACCAATCTCCCTCTTGGAATCAACGACAATCTGCAGCCACTAGAGATCGTATTAGAAAAGCGATCGCAGACATGCTGGAGAAAAATAGTTTACCCATCCGCGCAACTGCTCGGTTTCAAGCATTACTAAAGTACAGCCTTGGTGGTGCATCCCTTTACCGTCATCGAGATCTTTGGCATCCCACCTACTTTGGCATCGACTCAGTTCAAAGCCCAACGGATGAGTATGGCTTGCCTGTGGAAAACCCCCCAGACCCCCCAAGTCTCGAAATAGACAGGCAGTTAGATCACGCTGATGGCGTGTCTAACTGCCTCAGTCCTCCAAGCTTATTACCTATCAATGATGGTGATAACCCTTCCTGCATAGCTTTGAGCGATTATGCTCCCTCCAACACCGCTCCTACCGATGGTAATTCTCCCGCAAACTCTGATGGGCATCTTCCTACCTCAGATTCATCTCATGGTGCTCTGTACGTTCAACAAGCTTTGTTTAATCTCAAAGCTCAGCAAGACGCCATTCAGGAAGCGGCTCGAATGACTCAATCTCAGCATCAGCGCGTCAAGGCTGAGGCAGTCCAACAGCGTCATATTGCTCGCATGCAGCAATTCTTAGACTCGGGTGACCCGATTTTAATTGCCGAAGCGATGGCTTGGGCACAGGTCAACCCTAATGTTCTCAATCTGAATCAGCTTCAGCTTTCTCTACTGACAGAACAGCCTGGCGATCGCTCAACATTACTCGCTGCCACTACATTACAGATTCAGCAATTGGCATGGTCGCATGAGCAAACCCGTCATGACCTTCAGCAACGTTTTGGCAAAGAGGCTCTAGACCTACTGAGTGACTGGGAGTTAATGCACTGGTTGGAGCAATTGGCCCATACAGCTCGGGCTGAATCCTCGCGATCGTCTGATTGACCCAGATGTTACGTGAGGTTTCTCGCAGTTTCAAGTTTAAGGAAAAGTTGAAGTGTTTATAAGCGTGAAGCCATTGGAAATCACTCCGTTTCTGCAAGTTACAGGATCTGCTTCAGGTTTCTTATGTACTGTCCTTTTTTCTTGTGTACACCTTCGGTCTAGCACACGCTATTTCAGCGTTACATAAGATTTTAGGTTTTGTACATAAGAAATTTTATCTAACGAGTTTCCTCAGCTCTCCGCCCTTCACGATATGGACCTTGTTTCGCTGACTTCCCTCATACCCGAGAAATGACCATATACCTAAGACCCTATGTCCAAACCTCCTGACTTCGCTAAACTCCGTTCTATGCTGGGTCAGCTCAACCTGGATCAGGCAAAGCAACTCTATGCAGAACTGGGGGCGATCGTCCAAACTCTAGAACAACAATCAACCTCTCCGGAACCAGTCGGGGCAAAAGGTCGGGAAGTTGTGGAAGCACAGCGTATCGGAGAACGCCTCTACCAGTTGGAGCGAATCCGTTGTGGCAAGATTGGTTGCAAGTGTGCCGGAGTAAATGGGGTATTGCATGGTCCCTACTGGTACGCCTATTGGCGAAACGAAGGCAAGCTTATCAGCCGCTACGTGGGTAAGCAACTGCGGCAAGTTGAATAAGATGAGCGTGCAGAGCACTGAATTTAATTAAGGCGATCGCCTAATTTCTTATGTACAAGATCCTGTTTCTTATGTAAGCGCCGAATAAAAGGGAAGCAGAGCTGTCAGAGGGGAATGTCCCACATTGTTGTCTACACCAAGCAGGGGAGAGACACGCAGTCATGACAGAGATTTATTCGTGTTCGCAGTCCAGTGTAGGTCGCTGGTTTTATCAAGGACAGCAGAGATAGAGCTTCTCCTAGCAATCCAACGAGGAGATTCCTCACCCTATTCAATGACGATTCTGTCTGTTACTTTCGTTACAAAATGGACAAACTCTGGCGCGACGCCAGCATCTGCTTGCTCTTCTGTAGGGAGGGTTCTTTAATTGAGGTATTCCAGAACGTCTGTATTGACAAAAGGGAAATGTTAGAACTCAACCTAGCGCGACCCGTCTTGCTATTGCTCTGCCCAATGCCGTCTTCTCTTACTATCAGTGCGCTTCATGACCAATCCAATCACCACGTATGACCTGAGCAAGGAAGCCCTGCTGGATCTGCTGCGTGGCATTGAGCAAGGCAGAATTCAACTACCGGATTTCCAGCGTAACTGGGTCTGGGATGACACTCAGGTGCGCGGCTTGCTCGGTAGTATTTCCCTAGCTTATCCGGTCGGAGTGGTTATCTTACTGCAACTGGGTAATCCTAAGGTACGATTCAAGCCCCGCCTACCTGAAGGTGTGCATATAGAGCCACCCCCCCAGCCAACTCTGCTGATTCTAGATGGACAGCAACGGCTGACTACCCTATTTCAGACCCTTCTGGCTGAACAGCCGGTCGCCACTCGAGATAGCTTGAGTAAAAAGCCTTTGCGTCGTTGGTACTATATCGACATTGACAAGGCGCTCGACTACCCCCCGACCGATCGCGAGGAAGCCATCCTGGGCTTATCGGAAGATCGAACGCTCCGGCAAAACGGCAGCAAAGTTATTGATTGCTCCTCGCCTGAGCAGGAATATAAGCTAGGGCTATTTCCAGTCTCGAAGATCTTTCAATACTCCGAGTGGCGATCGAAATACTCCTGCTACTGGCACTACAACAGCGAGAAGCTCCAGCGGCTCGATCGCTTTGAGGCTGAGGTGATCAAGTGCTTCGACCATTACCAGGTGCCACTGATTCGGCTGCGCCAAGAGTTACCCAAAGAAGCGGTGTGTCAAGTTTTCGAGAAGGTTAACTCCAGTGGCAAAGACTTAACGCTGTTCGACCTGATTACCGCTGCCTACGCTGCCGATAACTTTTCCCTGCGAGATGACTGGGCAACGCGGCAACGCCGCTTGCAGCGTCAACCTATTCTTAAGGTGGTAGACAATACCGATTTTCTGCAAGCGGTGACTCTAGTCGCGATGCAACAACGGCGCCTGCAAGCCAGCCTGGAGCCAGCAGGCACCAAAGTTATTCCGGCCCGCTATAGTCGTTCTCACGTCTTGAGCTTGAGCTTGCACGAGTACAAAACCTGGGCTGAACCGATTACGAAAGGATTTGAGGAGGCAGCGCGCTTACTGCATGGACAGAAGATTTTCGATGCGCGGGACCTGCCCTATGCGGCTCAGATCATGGCGCTGGCGACCTTCTTTACAGTCCTAGGCGATTGCACTAACAATGAGCAGGTGCGCGCTAAGCTGATTCGCTGGTTTTGGTGCGGCTTATTTGGCGAGATGTATGGGGGTGCATCGCACTATAAGGCGATGCGAGATCTAGCCGAAGTACCACACTGGATCAAGGGTGGAGCCGAGCCAACGACGCTGTTGGAGTCCAACTTTGTGCCAGCGCGCTTACTGCGGCTGCGAAATCGACAAAGTGCCGCATTTCGGGGACTCTGTGTCTTACTACTTCAACAGGGTGCCCGCGATTTTAGCAGTGGGGAGACGATCACCGATGCCAAGTATTTTCATGAGCGCATTGACAGCCACCATATCTTTCCACAAGCCTGGTGCCGAGCGCACGGCATTGACGACAAACTCTCAAACAGCATTGTGAACAAGGCTTTGATCTCAGCCAGGACTAATAACGAAATTGGTAGTCGTCCCCCTAGCCAATACTTACATTTAATTGAGCAAAAGGGCATGACCCGATCGCGGCTGGATGGCATTTTGCGCTCTCACTTAATCGACCCTACCACCATGAGAGCAGATGATTTTCGAACCTTTTTCCAACGGCGCACCTCTGCTTTATTAAATCTGATTGCTCAGGCGATCGGAAAGCCAATCGTGCAGGATGTCCTGTCAGAGCCGCAAGCTGATTTGCCTGATGCTGCTTGGGTTGAGGACATTGCTCAAGTCACGGCTACTAGTGGACACAAACTCACTCCTACTTTCAACACCAATGGTCAAAGTCCTAGCAGCTGATAAATCAGTTTTTTAATTGCACAACTTTTCCTGCTTATCTCTCAAATGGAATCCTGACCAATATCCGGGTGATAGAAGCTGGTATTGCATTGGGAGAACTTACCTCAACTCCCGGCGATCTGGAATATTTTGTGGAATATTTTGAGGACTTGCGATCGCTTTACGACGAAGGAAAACATGAAGCCATGCTAATTCAGATCTACCAATTTGACAGGAAAAGCGTACTGGGTAGCAATGACGGTTTCTACAATGCTTCCTCTATTTGAGACAATTCATGATGATGAGTCTAAATCAATTTAGATTTAATTTCTGTATGGATTTTGTACCAGAGCTATAAACAGATAGAGAAAGCATTTGAAACAAACTAAAGTAAGTTAAATGAATAAAAAAGATATAGTACTTTAATCCTGTCAACTTTGAGCGATCGGATTAACTCAATTAAAATCTGCTTACACCCTGAAAGCGACCCAGACAGATTTAACACTCAGCGTGGAACTTGAACAATACCTGGTAGAAAACCATGCAATATCTCATCTACTTTGTTTTCAGGTCTCTCCATCCCTCTAGAGAAACGATGCCAATGCCCGGTGGTCTTGAACTAAAATCTGCCTGGGAACAGTACCTGCTGGAGTTCTCAGAGTCCCCTCCGGTTGAGAACACCATCAAAGTTTGGGGAAGCGTGAACTGGAATATCGACCAGGTTCAGGCATATCACCCTGTTGAGGCAACCACTCCTGCGACCACAGCAGGCTTCTACATGGCGATTTGTACCCAAGACGAGCTAGTACCGGATCGACTCGATAGACGATCGCCCATCTTGTATTTCCTCCGCGACGCAGACTGCAAATCTACCACGCCTGTGGAGGAAGAAGGATGGTTAAGCTTCGGCACAGCGCAGCATAACGACAGCGCTCCCCAAGTCCATGAGATCTTGCCTCAATTTCCGGGCTGGTTTGTCGAGAGCGTCCAGGCATTTGTGCCCCTCAACGCTGCAACCTTTGCCGAATATGTGAGGTGGCCCCCCAAAACTGGACAGGTAACTAAGCTCTAAACTGCCCAACCTAT